>JAJZXK010000129.1 GCA_021806565.1 Bacillota bacterium
TCCGTCCCAGCACCCCAGCCCCAGATGGACCTACCCCCACCGGCTCGCGATGGCCTTCGGCGAACCCGCCACCTTGGCGCAGTTTCCAGGTACTGCCTCGCGTCGAAAAAATGTGGGGAACGATGAGCCCTCAACCCGCGACTCAGTCCTCATCGCGGTACCAGGCCGCCTGCACCCCGAGCAACTGCGCATACAGCCCACCGCTGCGGCACAACTCCTCGTGGCTCCCCTCTTCCACCACCCGCCCGCCGTCCAGCACCACGATGCGGTCGGCCAGCCGCGCCGATCCCAACCGGTGCGAGATGAGAACCGCCGCCCGACCCCGCGCGGCGTCGCGGAACCCCCGGTACACATCCACCTCCGCCCGCGGGTCCAGCGCCGCGGTCGGCTCGTCCAGCACCACCAGTTCCGCGTCACGGGCATAGGCGCGCGCCAGGGCGACCCGCTGCCACTGCCCCGTAGAGATGTCCTCCCCTTCCCCGAATTCCCGCGTCAGCAGCGTGTCGTACCCGCGTGGCAGCGCCGCCGCCACCTCGTCGGCGCCCGCCAGGCGTGCCGCCCGCTCCGGGTCCCCCACGCCTCCGAGTTCGATGTTGAAGCGCATCGTTTCGTGGTACCGCCCAAAGTCCTGGAAGATGGCTGTCGCGCGCCGGCGCCACCCCGCCGCGTCGGCCGTCGCCAGGTCCACCCCGTCCACCAGCACCCTGCCCTGCGTCGGCCGATACAGCCCCAGCAGCAGCTTCACCAGGGTGGTTTTCCCCGAGCCGTTGCGCCCCACCAAAGCCACCCGCTCCCCCGGACGCACCCGCAGATCCACGCCCTCAAGCACCGGCCGCGAGGCCCCGGGGTACGCGAAGGTCACACCCGCCAGCGCCACCCCCTCCCGCAGCGGCGGCGGAGGCAGGGCGTCCGCACCCGGTGCTTCGTCCGGCTCGTCGAGGTATTCAAACAGGTCGCCCACGAACCGCAGGTCGCGGTCCACGATCGCCACGTCCCAGACGAGCATCCACAGCCCCGCCTGGAACTGCCGCACCGCGGCGGCCAGCGCGGCATACCCCCCGATGCTGAGGTGGCCGCGTGCGACCATCGCCACGACGGCGGCCAGCACCAGCCCCAGGGTAAGCGTCTGTCCGGCGGCCGCCCCGCCGAAAACGTGTGCCTCCCGGCGCGCCAGGGCCAAGCGCGCGCCACGCAGCCGGTCGTGCAACCGCCGCCACGTCCGCTGCAGATGGTCGCCACTGCCGCACAGGCGGATCTCCGCCGCCGCCTCACGCCCCGTCATCAGGCCGTGCAGGTAATCCATGCGGCGTTCGTCCTCACTCTGGGCGCGCTCCACCAAATACCGCTGGCGCAGTGCGCGTGCCCGTGCCCACACCGCGAGGCCCGTTCCCGCGGCCAGGACGGCCGGAGCCCAGCCACCGGCGGCGCGCATGTACGCGAGCAGGGCCACGGACTGCACCACGTTGGCACCGAAGCGCGTGATGAACGCCATCGTACTGAAGAGCCGCTGGTCGACAAAGCGCCGCGCGCCCAGCAGGCGGTCATAGAAGTCGCCGCGGTCGAAGGCACCCAGCGGCACACCCACCCCCTTGGCGACGATCTGGCCCTGGACGGCGATCTGCAGGCGTTCCTGCAGGTTGTATCCGAAGGTGATCGCGAGCCCGCGACCGGCATCCAGCGCCAGGCCCGCGAGCACGAAGACGGCGACGGCGACCACGGCGGCGCGGCCTGAACCGCCGGCGGCCGCGCGGACCGAGGCACCCACGGCGTAGCGCAACGCCACCACCAGGCCCAGCGGCAGCAACCCGGTGGCGGCGGTGATGACAAAGCTCGCTGCGGCGGGCCCGGGCGCGAGGCGCAAGAGCAGGCCGATCAAGCGCGGCAGGTTCCGCCATCGACGCAGGGCCGCGGCGTGCGGGTCCGATCCCCCGCGCCGAAGGTCGCGACCCGGCGCATCCGCGTCCCGCACCGCCTCAGCCGGCATCCTCGACACCCCCCTGGCCATACCACGCGGCCTGCGCCCGATACAGTTGCGCGTACGCCCCTTCGCGCGCCAGCAGGGCGTCGTGCGCGCCCTCCTCCACCACGCGCCCCCCGCCCAGCAGCACCACCCGGTCGGCCAGCCTTGCACTGCCCAACCGGTGCGAGATCAGCACCGCGGTACGCCCGCCGGCGGCCGTCGTGAACTGCCGATACACCTCCTGCTCCGCGACGGCGTCCAGGGCAGACGTGGGCTCGTCCAGCACCAGTAGCGCCGCGTCCCGCAGGTAGGCGCGGGCGAGCGCCACCTTCTGCCACTGCCCGCCCGACAGGTCGCGCGCGCCGGAATACCCGGCACCCAGAGGGGTGTCCGGACCCTGGGGTAGGCCGGCGATCACCTGGTCGGCACCGCTGACACGCGCGGCGGCTCCCACCGCCGCAGGGTCGCATCCCGGGTCCCCCAGGAGGACGTTTTCGCGAGCGCTGAGTTGATAGCGGACGAAGTCCTGCAGCACCGCGCCGCAGCGGCGGCGCCAGGCCGCAGGATCGACGGTGGCGAGGTCCACGCCGTCCACCAGGATGCGGCCGGCGGTGGGCCGGTACAGGCCGAGCAGCAGGCGGACGAGGGTGGTCTTGCCGGCGCCGTTCTCGCCGACGATGGCCAGCCGCTCGCCGGGGCGGATCCACAGATCGACGCCCCGCAGCGCCGAGCGGGCGGAGCCCGGGTAGGTGAAAGTGACGTCCTCCAACACGATGCCGCGGCGCAGGGGCGCGGGTGGCGGCAGTGCTCCACCGGGCTCGGCGGGGGTGTCGAGAAAGCCGCGCAGATGGCCGAGATCACCGAGGAAGCGGCCCACGCGCTCGGCCTGCCAGGCAAAGGAGCGGCGGAAGGCGGCGAAACGCTCCAGAGCCAGCAGCAGGGCGACAAGGCGGGGGACGGAAAGGGTTCCGCCCACGGTGGCCAGGACCAGCGACAGGGCCACGCCGCCGTCCAGAAGCGCGGCGAGGACCTGGAACGGCAGGCTGCCGCGAAACAGGCGCCAGCGCCCCGCGGTGAGTTCGTGGGCGAGCCGGGCCTGGGCCTCTTGCCAACGGCGGCGCAGGAGATCGGCCAGTTGAAAGAGGCGCACTTCGGCCGCGGCCTCGCGGACGATCGAGAGGTCGCGCCAATAGGCCGCGCGCCGGCGGACGGCGGTCTGCAGGTAGTTGACACGCACAAAGGCGCGCGCCGCGGCGGCGCCCTGCAGGCCGAGCAGCACGGCGCCGGCGAGCAGGGGAATCGCAAGGACGGTGCGCACCCCGGAGATCAGGATGGCGATGCCGATGCAACCGACAAGCCCGGAGAGGAACTGGCAGGTGCGCGAGAGCGCGTCGGTCAGCCCGGCGCCGTCCATGCCGCGGCGGGCCCGGTCCAGGTGCTCGTAAAAGGCGGGGTCGTCGAAGGCGCTGAGGGGTACCGCCAGCGCCTTGGCGTGGAGGCGGCGGGTGAGGGTCTGATCGACCCGTTCGCGGAGGTACGCCGTCCACCAGGGGGTGATGTGGGCAATGGCGTCGGCGGCCAGAAGGGCGCCGATAAGAACCACCAGCCACGGGGCGGCACCACGCAGCGAGTGCACGGACCCGAGACCGGCCAGGAGGCCGGCGGTGGCGTGCACCTCGACGAGCGGCAGCAGGCCACCCGTGACGCCGAGCAGCAACAGGCCGGCAGTGAGGGGCGCGGAAGCCCGCCAGAGGACCCCGGCGATGAAGGAGGCCACGGCGGCGGTACGCGAGACATCGGTGGTGAGGCGGGAAAGGGTCATGGCGCTGGGCCCTGAGGCCGGAGGCGTCCGCAAGCGGCCATCCCCCTTCTGCGGCCGGTCCGGGCCGGCGGGGCGGGCCACTGCAGCATAGGGACGCAGCCTGCGAATTACCAGACTTTTCTTTTTCAGGCGGCATGGGCTATAATGATGGTGCGGGAATCCGCGCGGGCCCTACCGACGTCCCCCGCCCTTTCCGAAGCCACCACCCGCGGTCGTCAGCGCACGATACCGAGACCGATCAGACCGATAGCGATCAGGTAAAACGCCACGATGTAGTTGAGCAGCCTCGGCCACACAAGGATCAGGATCCCGGCCACGACAGACAGGATCGGGCTGGGGTGCACGGTCGTCATCGCCATCTCTCCCCTCGCCTCTCCTTTCGCGCCGGCCGAAGCACCCCGGGGGGTTCCCCTACAGAAGCAACCGTTCACACACGATGGAAGGCACAAGACCTCTGCGCAGGAGGCCCACGCTCGATGAGTGCCACGATCGACATGCACCTGTCCGCGGCCATCGTGCTGGCGACCGCGGTCGCGGCCCTCTGCGGCGCGGTCGGCGTCCTGCCGCACCTCTCCGGCGGCCTGCGCACGCTGGCCGCCTGCCTGGCCGCGATGCTCCTTGCGGACGCGGTCTTTTTCACCGCGCAGGCCAGTCTGCTCAACGCCGGGCCGCACACGGCCCAGGCCGCGTACGCCCTCAGCACCACGCTGATCATCCTGCCGATGGCCGGCCTCATCGCCACCGTGGCCACCATGGGGGGACTCTCCCCCCGATTCGCGCCCATCACCTGGGCATACGCGCTGGTCCAGTCGGCCGTCGGGCTGATCGCCGGCCCGTCGGCCTATCCCGCGGTACGGGCCGTCCCCGACGGCTACTACATCTACGCCGTGCACCCCACGCCGCTCTGGGTCTGGGACATCACCGCCTTCGCCGTGAGCGTGCTCCTGGTGCCCGTCCTGATCGCGTGGCGCTGGCGCAGCCGGTCGCGGGAACTCGCCCCCATCCTGTGGGTATGGCTGTTCTGCCTCCCCCTATACCTCAACGACACCATCATCGTGGCGCAGTGGCGCACCCCATACCCGCTTGGCTGGCTGGCGCTCTTCGCCTTCGCCACCGCCGTCTGGGTGAGGCTCGAACGCCATGTCGGGGAAACCGAGCGGCGCCTGTCCCGCGACGGCCTCACCGGGGCCAGATCCCGCGAGTTCTTGGAGGGCTGGCTGCAGGAACGTGTGGACCGCGATACGGACGCCACGTGCACCCTGATCTTTCTGGACATCGATGCCTTCAAGCACATCAACGACCGTCTGGGCCACGCGGCCGGTGACGAGGTGCTGCGGCGGCTGGCGCACTGCGTAGCCACCGCACTGCCGGCGGGGTCCGTCCTGGCGCGGGTCGGCGGAGACGAGTTCGTCGCGGCCCTGCCGGAAGGCGGAGACGGCGCTGCGGTCTGTGCCCGCTTGCACGCGATCCTCGCCGCCACAGACCTCCCCCCCGTCAGCACGGGGGCCGCGGCGGCCACGGCGGGAAGGTGGCGGGAGGCGCTCGCGAACGCCGACACCAGGATGTATGCCGAAAAAGCCACGCACCACCGGCGAAAAGCACCGCCCAGCCTCTCCAGAACGCCCTGAAGCGCTCCACGCCAGGGCCGGATCCACCGGGGCTCCCGGCCCGGACTCAGCGCGCCTGCGGCCGCGGCTCCAGCAGCGAGGCCGGTACCAGGCGCACCCCCTCCGCCTCGAGGTCCCCGAGCACCCGCTCCAGTCGATCTTCGGGCAGGAAGCCGCCGCGGCGCGCCGTGAGCCGGCCGGCCTGCACCCCGAGCAGCCGCACCGGCTCGCGCACGTCGGCCTCTTCCCAGAGGCGCCAGACGATCTCGCGCAGGGCCTGGCGGCTCTGGATCGGAACGGGCAGCGTCCGCTGCCGGCTGTGGTCGACAAAGCGCGCCGTCCGCCAGCGCAGGCCCACGGCGTGGGGCCACAGCCCCTCGGCGGCGAGCCGCGTCCCCAACTCCCAGCTCAACGCGGCCAGCGCCCTTCGCACCTGCGGCTCCGCTCGCAGGTCCTGGGCAAAGGTTTCGTCCACACTGAGCGACTTCGGTGGTCCGGGTGGATGCGGCCGGCTGTGATCGATCCCCGCCGCCAGCGCGCGCAGTTCCCCAGCCCGCGTCCCCAGCCGGCGTACCAGCCACGGTTCGGACACCGCGGCGAGCTGGCCGCAGGTGCGGACGCCATAGCGTCCCAGGGCCGCGGCGGTCTGAGGACCGACCCCCGGGAGCACCCCCACCTCAAGGGGGGAAAGAAAGCCAGCCGCCGCCTCCCCGGACAGCAGGGCGACCCCGCCGGGCTTGGCGCGCAACTCGCAGACCACCTTGGCCAGGGCCCGGCCCACCGAGGCCCCCACGCTGCAGGACAACCCGAGTCCGTCCCGCACCCGCTGGCGCAGGTCGTCGCAGAAGACGGCAGTATCTGGAAGCGACCGTTCGAGGCCGGAGAGGTCGAGATAGACCTCGTCCGATGCGACTGGTTCCCACACCGGCACCCCGCGGGTCACGACCTCACGGAACCGCCGGGCCATCTGCGTGTAATAGGGCATGTCCACCGGCAGCAGCAGGGCGGTCGGGCAGCGGCGCAAGGCCTCGGCCGTGCTCATCGCCGAGTGCACCCCGAAGCGCCGGGCCTCGTAGCTCGCGGTGCAGACCACGCCGCGCCGCTGCGGGCTGCCGCCGATGATCACGCAGAGCCCGCGGAGTTCGGGGCGGCGCAACAACTCGAACCCGAGGTAGGCGGCGTCCAGATCGCACAGCACCACGGGGAGAAACATCGCCGCGCCCTCCTCAGAAGCGCACCACGACCAATGTCCGCGCCGCGGCCACTGCCCGCGGCGGACGGCCGGTCCAGTGCACCCGCGGGCCATGGCGCTGGGCGTTGACCCGGACGGCACGCGGTTGCGCGCCTAGGCGGCGGAAGGCATGCCCCCAGCCGCCGCGGTGGACGGCATCGCCGCCTTGCTTCAACCCCTGGCGGGCCCACCCGCCAGGGACGGCCGTGCCAGCGGTTGAGGCGCAAGCGGTGGACCGCGCGGCCCACACCCGGGTGCGGGCCGCTCAACTCAACGCCGCTCGGGCCGCCAGGCGGGCGTGTAGCCGGCAAAGCGCGGCCAGGGATCGGTCCACTGCGCCTCCTGGAAGATGCGGTCGGCATCGGCGTCCCGCGGCTCCGGCGGCGCGGGCGGTTGCCGCCAGGCCTCACCGTCGAAGGGGGCGTCGTAGCCGTCGCCCAGCAGTCGGTCGCGCAGGCGGCGCCGCATCTCGACCAACTCGGCCGCGGCCGCGGGCTGAGCCGCCAGGTTGTGCAACTCGCGCGGGTCGTTGTGCAGGTCGAAGAGGTAGTCACGCCGGTCCGCCACCGAGTGGAAATACTTCCAGCGGCCGTCGCACGCCATGTAAACGCCGCGGGCCCCCTGGTCCAACTGCCCGAACACCGTCCGGTCCCCCGTCGAACCGGCAACCTCGGCCAAGTCGCGACCGTCGGTGTCCCCCGGGTCCACCTCGGCCGCCGCCAGCGCGGTCGGCATCAGGTCGACCAGGCTGACCGCACGGTCGCAGACGGCCCCGGCGGCGAAGCGGCCGGGCAGGCGCGCCAACAACGGCACGCGACCGGCCGGTTCCAGGAAGCTGCGCTTGCCGAAGCTGCCGAAGTCCCCGAGGAGTTCACCGTGGTCCGAGGTGAACAGGATCAGGGTGCGGTCCATCTGGCCGGTCGACGCCAGCACCCGCAGCAAGCGGCCGATGTGGTAGTCGATGAACGAGATACAGGCGTAGTATGCGGCGCGGATGGTGCGGCACAGGGTGTCGTCCGGACCGCCCTCCCGGTACTTGTAACGGTTCTGGTGGCGCATCCACCACGTCTGCCACATCTCATACCCCTCCGGCCGCAGCGGCAGGGGCATGTCCACCGTCCGGTACAGCTTGTTCCACGGCACCGGCGGGTCGAACGGCGGGTGGGGCTTGATGAAGCTGGTCCAGAGGAAGAACGGACGGCTCTGATCCCAGCCACGTAGGAAGGCGGCCGCCCGGTCCGCCGTCCAGGCCGTGGTGTGCAGGTGGGCGGGCAGTTGCGACACCTGGGGCACGTAATACATGTCGGAGCGGACGCCGTGCGGCTCGTGCACGTGCGTATACCCCTGGGCCTGCAGGAAGCCGAGGTAGTCGTCCTCCGCCACGGAGCGGGGGATCTCCTCGCTGAGGTCGAGGGATTGAAAGCCCATCGACCGCCGCGGCGGCGAGAAATGCATTTTGCCCACGCCATGCGTCGCATAGCCGGCCTCGGTCAGCCGTCCCATCATGGTCGGCAGCCCGGCGCGCAGCCCGCCGCCGTTGTTGACGCAGCCGTTGCGGTGGGGAAGCAGACCCGTCAGCATGGCGGCCCGGGCGGGTACGCAGACCGGCGAAGGCGTGTAGCAACGGGTGAAGTTCGTGCCCTCGGCCGCCAGGCGGTCCAGAACCGGGGTCTGAAGCAGGGGGGCCCCAGCGGCGCCGAAGGCGTCCCCTCGTTGCTGATCCGTCTGGATCAAGAGAATGTTCGGGCGTGACGTCACGAAACATCCCTGGTTAGGAAATGTGCACAAGCCGATTCGCTTGTCCACACCGTCCGCCCGACCAGGGTTTCGCCCCTTTCGGCCTGAGATTTGCCCCACTCGGGGCTGAAGGCAACCGGCGGACTCTGGTAGTGCGGTAACCACCGCGCACACCGGGACGCTCACCCGGACCGCAGGCCACAGGCACGGCCCGCGTCCGAGCTCGTCCTTCCACCGCCGAGCCGCGTTCCCTCTTGCCCAACCGCTTCACCTTGCCACCCGGGCCGCGCCTGCGGCGCCCAGCCGCCGCAGGGGGGGACCGCTTCAATCTCCCCGCCCAGACCGCTTGGCCGATACCCGCCCGATCCCTGCCGGAGGGTGTGGCGCATCGGCGGCACCACCAAGCCGACCCGCGATGGCCCAAGAAGCGAGCAGCACCTGCTCCAGGCGGGCATCCTCCGCCAGCCGCTCGACCCGTGGACCACCGGCAAGCGCGCGCCACCGCTCCGGGTCGGCCGCCGCGCTTGCCGGCCCGCGATAACGGCGCACCATGACCGCGCGCCCCTGCTCCGCGACGAAGACCTCTTCGACCCGCCGCAGCCCGCCTTCCGCGAAACCGAGCCGCAGTTCGCGCAGGCAACGCCAATGCTCCCGGCCCAGTGCCACCCTCCAGGGCTCGGGATCGACGCGCCACACCCACCGCTCCAATACCTGCCACTCTTCTCCGCCCAGGGCGCAGGCACGCAGCGACGCATCGCCCCGGTCGCCCGGGACGACGCGGGTCGGCTCGGGCCCGGCGACGACCAGCCTCGGCCCACGCGGCGTGTGATCGACCCAGGTCTGCCAGACAGCGTCCTCCGCCAGCCGCACCGTACACGATTGGACCCGCGCCAGCACGCCGTCCCGGTACACCCGCCAGCGGACCCGGAGGGCCCCGGCGCCCTCGGGCCACACCCGGTAGCGGCACCGCTCCTCCAGAGCAGCGGCGGGCAGGCCGTAGGCCAAGTTCTCGCCGGTGGCGCCCGCTCGCAGCGGCAGCAGCTGGCCTCTCCAGCCCGGCGCCGCGAGGGCCCGCGCCACCTCGCCCTGCAGGCGCGTCACATCGGTCTCCGGCAGCCGTACGGGCAGGCCGATGCCGATGGAATCCGCCGCCACGGCAAGTTCGCCGCGGGTGCACCCCCAGGCCGCCAGGGGGAGTTCCAACCGCGGGCATTCGTCCAACAGGGCTATGAGAAGCGCAAACGACCCCGCGCGGCGGTGCGCTGCGGTGGCGGCTGCGGCCCGCTGCGCGAGCCGGGCCGGCGTCACGGCCCGGCAGCCCGCACCGGCGCCGCCCAACTCCCGCGTCAGGCGGGCGACACCCTGGACACCCAGACGCCGGCCCAGCCAACGGGCGGCCCGGTTGCGACCGCTCACCAGCCGGGCGGCAACCGCCTCGGGCCGCAAGGGCCCATCGCCGGCCAGGACCCGTCGGGCGGCCTCCGTCCAGCCGTCCAGCGCCGGATCCCGATACGCCACCGGCCCACCCCGCCTCCGCATCCACCTGAAGGATGACGCACGGACGACACCGGACCCGGAGGCACACGATGCGCCGCGACCCGACTTCGACCGACACGCCTCGCGGCGCACATCACTTCGCGCACCGGACCCAGGTCCCTGCGCGCGGCGCCCGCCCCGCACCGCCCTGGTGGTGGACGGCCGCGGGCGGGCCACAGACCAAGCGGTAGGCCCGTCGCCCCGCCGCGGCCGCCGCCGTGGCTCCCGTGCGGCGCCGCGCCAGCCGTCGCCGGGGGGTTCCCCCGATCGGCGGCCGTGCCGCCTTCGGCACCGACATCTACCCGACGCCCCGCCGCGGCGCTCGGCGGCGGTAGGCACACCCCGCCGACGGCCGGCGAGACCGGCGGCGCCGC
>JAJZXK010000130.1 GCA_021806565.1 Bacillota bacterium
CCGTGCAGTTGACCCTCCTCTACCTCGCGGCCTCGTTCCTGGTGGCGCCGGCCGTGGGGACGGCGAGCAACTTCCTGGACCCCTTCCTCTTCGTCGGCGCCGTCTGGGTCGCGTGGCGGACGCCGCACGTGCTGCGCCAGTACGCCTACCACACCGGGGCCGGGGGCACGGCATCCTCGGCCGGGGCCCTGGCCGCGCGGGTGATCCTCACCAAGCTCCCCTTCTGACCGGAGGTGTCTGAAACGAAGACGTACCTCGTGCCCCGCGCCGTGCGGGCCAGGTTCGAGTTCGCCCCCGGCTTCGGACTTCCCGAACTCGGGGGCGTGACCGCCGGTGGCCTGACCGGGTTCGGCCTGCAGGCGCTCTGGGCCCTGCTGCCGCTGCACGGCGGCGCGGACTTCGGCGGCCGGGTGTTCCTGTTCACGCTGCCGGTGGCGTCATCGCTCCTGCTCACCCGGCAGGACCCCTCTGGCGGGAGCCTGCTCGGTCAGGTGCGGGCGGCCCGTGACTTCCGCCAGCGGCCGCCGCGGTATCTGTACCGGTATCGGGGGTGGGCGCGGTGAGCATCCTCCGCCGCCTGGGCACCCAACCCTGCCGGGCCCAACCCTCCGCAGCTGGCCAGCCGCCGGCATGCGGAGCCCCCACCGTGCAGGACTGGCTGCCCGTGCGCGACGTGCGGCAGGGTGTGATCCTCCGCACCGACGGCACGGCCGTCGCCGTGGTACGCGTAGAGCCCGCGCCGTTCGGTCTGCTGTCCGTCGCCGAGCGCGAGCGCCGCATTGCGGCCGTGCACGAGGCCATCCACGGGCTCGCGGGCCCGGCGCAGATCGTCGTCACATCCCGCCCCATCGACCTGGATGCCTACCTGCTTGACCTGGAGCGCCGGCTCGCGGAAGCGGAAGGAGCGCGCCGGTCGCTGCTGCGCGGGTACCTCGGATACGTCCGCGGGTTGGCGGTGGGTGGCGCGGCCACCGAACGCCGCTTCCATGTGCTGCTGGTGGGCGAGGCCGGGCGGATGGACGGGCAGGCGGTGTTGCAGCGCGCCTCCGAGTTCGCGGCCGCCATGGGCCGCGCGGACGTCGCGGCCCACGTCTGCGATGACCACGAGGTGACCGACCTCCTCTTCTCCTTTCTCCACCCCGCCCGCGCGGGCACCGAGTTCGCGGACGAGCCGGCGCCCGCCACACGGTACGCCCCGCCCAGGGAGGGCACCGGACATGCCGATCGCTGACCTGCTGGCCCCGCCGGCCCTGGAATTCCGTCGCCAGGACATCGCCCTCGGGGACGCCGAGGCCCGCGTTCTGGCCATCGTGGACTACCCTCCTCGGGTCGGTCCCGCCTGGCTGGCGCGATTTGGGGACCTGCCGGGGGTGTCTCTCTCCGTCCACCTGGTCCCCGGGGACCCCCTGGAGTTGCTCCGGGCGCTCAACGCGGGCGCGGCAGAGTATCAGAGCCGGCTGGCGCAGGGCGGGAGCGCGCTGCTGCGGGGTCGGTGGGAGCGGTCCCTGGAAGACGCGCAGGCGCTGTTGCGGCAGATCGACCAGGAGGGGCAGCGGGTCTTCCGCACCACGGTGGTGCTCTTGGTCACCGCACCCGATCGGGATGAGCTCGCCCGGCGGTGCCGGCGCGTGGAGGCCGTATGCGCCGGGGCAGCCATGCGGGTCCGACCGGCCGTGTTCCGTCAGGAGCAGGGCCTCATGGCAGCCGGCCCCTGGAGGCTGCTGCCCAGTGACATGGCGGACCTCGCCACCCGCGAGATGCCGGCGGCGACGGTCGCGGCGGCGTACCCGTGGGTCTCCTCGGGGCTCAACCACGGCCGGGGCGTCGTCCTCGGGCGTGACGACCAGGGTGGGATCGTCCTGATCGACCGCTGGGACCCGCCGGAGGGCAGCGGTATCGCCAACGCCAACGTGAACATCCTCGGGACCTCGGGCGGCGGCAAGTCGTTTGCCGCCAAGGTCCTGCTGCTGCGCGAGTTCGCCCTGGGGGCCCGGGTGCTGGTGATCGACCCGGAGCGGGAGTATCGGGGCATCTGCGCGGCGGTAGGGGGGACGTGGGTCAACGCCGCGGGTGGCGAGGGGCGCGTCAACCCGCTACAGGTGCGGGTCACCCCAGAGCGCGACGCGGATGACGAAGAGGGCGGGCGCGGGCCGCTGCCTGGCCACCTGCAGCGGGTCAAGACGTTCTTCGAATTGTACCTGCCGGGACTCGATGACACGGAGCGGGCCGTGCTGTATGACGCGGTACTCGCAGCGTATCGGGAATGCGGTGTGGACTGGGACACCGACCCCGGTGCCGTGACGGTGTGGCCCACGGTGGAGGACGTCCAGCGCCACGTCTCCGATCATCCACGGCTACATCTGCTGCTCAAGGAGGCCGTCCAGGGGGCCGACGCGACACTCTGGAACGGACAGAGCAGGGCACCAGGCGGAAGGGACTTCACGGTGCTCGACGTGCACGATCTGGTGGACGCGTCCGACGCGGTGCGCCGGGCCCAGTACTTCAACCTGCTCGGGTACGCGTGGGACTTGGTCCGGCGGGGGCGGGCCACGGGCCGGCGCACAGTGTTGGTCGTGGACGAAGCGTGGTTGCTCGCCGATCCCAACACACCCCAGGCCCTGGGGTTCCTTCGCGACGTGAGCAAGCGGATCAGGAAGTATCACGGGAGTCTGGTCGTCGTCACCCAAAACGCTATCGACTTCCTGGCCCCAGAGTTGGTCCGGTTCGGCCAACCGGTCCTCGACAACGCAAGCACCAAGCTGCTGATGCGCCAGGAGGCGCGGGATCTTGAGACGCTGCGCGACTTGTTGCGGCTCACCGAGGCTGAATGCACGCTGCTGGCGTCAGCCGGACGGGGCGAGGGGCTGCTTTTGGCGGACAATCGGCGGGTATGGGTTCATACCGTCGCGGCGAGCCATGAAGCCACCATGATGTCGGTCGGGCCGTCTTACGATCGGGCGTGATGCGGCCACCCTACGGGCCCCTCCACGCACATGGCGTTCGGAAGCGGTGCTACGAACAGTCTGGAGGGCGCAGTGGGCGCCACGTTCCTTGATGCGTCCAACGCGGCCCGCCAGTACACGCGGTTGCCGAGGGGCGCTCGACCAGGGACAGGGTCCGCCATTACCGCCGCCGCTTGCGGCGGTTCCGGTTCTTCCCACCCGTGAGCCCAACGATCCCCAGGGCGATCAGCGCCAAGCCCCCCAGAGCCGCGAACGCCCACCCCGATGGGTTCGTCTGCGCCTCAGTAACGCCGCACGCGCTCTGAAGTGCCCCAGCGATAATATCAGCGACATCGCCGGCCTCAGGCGCGGTGAGTGACAGCGTATCAAGAATGAATGTCCGCAGTAGCCTCCCTGGCCGACTCCGGAGGAAGCCGCATACATCGGCGACCCCGGTTAGAACGTCGCGTCGCAGTTCCTCGGTGATCTCCGACCGGCCAACACGCCGGATGTGCGCAACTGCCAAAACCCCTTCGGCGGCATCGGATCCCGAGAAGGGGCGCCCCTGCGCCGCCCAGGCGTTCACTTTGTGCCCCAGATACAGACGAAACCCGGCTTCCGCTCCTACTGGTAGCGGCGGACTCCCGTACACGGCCGACACTCCTCTTTGGGGTGGAACCTCATTCGAACTGCCGAACCTCGCGTGCCTGCAGAGCTGCCCGCAAGCCGGTCAGCTCAGTGGCCGCAGCTTACGGCCATCCCGTGCTGACCGTCGCACGACGCTGCCGGTCCGCACATCCACCTGCGCAACGACGGCCGTCGCGCGGCCCTTGGTCCGAGTCGCACGACTTTTCAATGCACCCCGCTCCCTGCCACCAGGCCATGCGGCCTGGCTGGTGGCCGTGGACTTGACCTGCACGTAGTCGGTCCGGCCGTTGGGCAATCGGGCAATAAGGTCTGCGGATCCCCGGCTTCCTGGGCTCTGCCACACACGCGCCCCAGCCGCGCGGTACAGTTTCGCGACCATGCTTTCGCCCCGACGCCCGACATCATGCGCTTTTGCCATCTGCTCCGCCTCCCGTTCCGTACCGTCCCTCTCGGATCAGGCTGCCGAAGACCGCGCTATGCAGACTGTGGCCACGGGGGCGGGTCTACCGGAACTCCCCTGTGGTCAAAGGCTGACCCGATCCAAAGACCACTTCCCGGGACAAGTGGCTTGCGCGTCCGTTCCCACAACACGTGCTTCACCAGGTAAATGGCGACGGCGTCCAAGAACGCCTCGATCCGGGCGCCCCCCACCGGCAAGGGCGCCGACGGGTGCATCGGACACAGCGATCCGTCGGGGAATGTGTGGGGATGGTCAGGGTATGCGCTGAAGTTCACATTCACACAACGCACGTGCGGCAATCCCGGCGCACCGCAGTCCACGATCTCCAGGTCAAAGGGCGCACGCCAGTCGCCCAGGCGGATCCCCCGCGGCACGTAATGCGCAGCGTCGCACCAGGGCAGATGCGCGACCCGACCGCCGGGCTGCACATCGACGGCACGATCGCAGGCCAAGTCCGCAAGTACCAAGGCTAATTCGTCAGGCACAGGAACAGGCCACAGCGTCCCTCTCCAGACGGCCCGACCGTACTCGTCCAGCGCGGCGTGGAAGTTCTGGGTGGGCGCGAGCAGGCAACTTGGGGGATACCGCCCCACGGCGTCGACCGTCAGCCCTCTGGGTGCTCCGTACGGCCGAGGCGGCCGCACCGGATGCGGGGCGGGGCTTGGGTGCGGATGCGGATGCGGATGAGGGTGCGGAGACGGCGGCTGGGCCGGTTTCTCGGGCGGCACATCGTTGGGCATGCGGGCTCCTTCCTCTCCACGGTCGGCCGCCACGCTGCCTCGGTCGCACCCAAGGCGCCCGGCCTGGCAGCTTATCCAGTCCGACCCAATCGCACCTTACGACAGGCCAGCGGGCGATGTCAATCCACAGTTATCTCGGCGGGTTTCCACAGCAAACGTTCCACATGCTGACCGCTCCTGCACGGCGCTGCGCCAATCCGCACGAAGGGGCGCATCTGCCGCACCAGCGTCGTCCTCGCACGACCTACCGTTTGCGTGGTTGACGTTGGTGGTGCATTGAGGTACGCTGCGGGCATGAAAACCGATGTGAGTCCGGCTTACGCCGTTCTGGGACTCAACATCCAACGGGCGCGGCTCGACGCGCATCTCACCCAAGAAGCGCTCGGGCGCAGGGTTGGCCTCAGTCGCACCTCCATCAACAACATCGAACACGGTCGCCAGAAGATATTCGTGCACACCCTGCTGCAGATGGCTGAGGCATGCCGAATCGAACCGGCGGGATTGCTCCCACGCCAGCCGATTCTCCCGGCTGACGTGGCTGGGTGGACCGCGCGTATGGAGAGCGAGAGGGGCGGTAACAGCGCGTGACATCATCCTCGATCCGCGCTCATGTGACCCGCATCCTCAGAGATCTCGGCATAGACCAGCCCCCCATTGATGTCGATGTGGTGGCGCAGGCGCTCCATGCGGAGATCCGGCGGGAGCCGTTCGCAGATGATCTGTCCGGTGTCTTGATGCGCAAGGATGATCTGGCCGTCATCGGCGTCAATCAGGCACATCTGCCCGAGCGGCAACGGTTTACGATTGCACACGAACTAGGGCACCTGGAACTACACAAGGGCACCCCTGTGCACTTCGACCGCGCAGTCGTACACGTCAATCTGCGCAACTCGATTTCGTCTCAGGCCGTGGACCGCGAGGAGATCGAGGCCAACCGGTTTGCCGCGGAACTCCTGATGCCAGAAGCATTCCTCCGCCGGGATGTTGATGAGCTGCGGGCGAACGGCATCGCCGACGTGATGGACGATGGTTTGATCCAAGAACTCGCGCGGCGGTACACCGTGAGCATGCAAGCGATGACGTTCCGGTTATCGAACCTCGGACTCGCCGGTGTCTTGTAACAGGCTGGCGGTTCAGTGAAAGTCATCGCAAATCCCGAGGCACCGGGCACGGCGGCGGAAGGTGGTGGCCAACTGCACAAGGGAGAACGACGGGGTCGGTCGTCCACGGCCATCTACACCAGCCGCATCATCAAGGCCGGCGCGCTGATCGCTGACACACTGACCCTGTTGCAACAGTGGGACCCCGCCTTGCCTACGGGGGCGAACCTGCAGCGGTTCCGTGCGTCCAACCTCTTCGCCAAGGCCACCCGTTCGCGCGTCGAGGACATCCTCGCCATCTTCCGTCGACGCTATGTCCAAGACCCACAAGTGGTCGGAGCCCTGGCCTGGTGGGTCCAACACACCAGCGACGGTGCCGCCCTGAGGCGGGTGCTCTATTTTCATGCCGCACTGGCGGATGACCTCTTGGGGGCTGTCGTCACCGAGGTGCTGGGCCCGCGGCGAGAGGATGGCCAACCAGGCGTGAGTCTGGCGGATGTCCTACCAGCCCTGCGCGACTGGCAGAGCGAGGGCCGGATGGCTGGAGCGTGGAACGAAGACACGCTGGTCCGCGTGGGGCAAGGCATCCTGGCGACCCTGCGCGACTTCGGGCTGCTGGAGGGGGTCCAGCGGAAGCGGTTCGTCCCCTTCCCCGTCCCGCCGGAGGCCGGGGCCTATGTCGCCTTCCTCCTGCGGCAGGAAAGCCCGTCCGGCTGGAACGTGCTCCACGACCATCGCTGGCGCCTCTTGCTGCTGGACGTCGAAGGTGTTGAGCGCCTGCTGGTCGATGCCCACCGGGAAGGGCTTCTGAATTATCAGGCCGCCGGCAGCGTGGTGCGGCTGGATTTCCCGGCCACCGATCTGGGGGGATACGTCCGTGCTCTCGTTGCACGAGCGCCTGCAGCTCTTGGAATCTGACCTCCTGACGGATCCGCCTCGCATCGGGGTCTTCCGGGAGTTGCCCTTCGCCATTCTGCGCTACGATCCGCCCGATGAGTGGCGCATCCGGCGCGAAGTCCGCCTCCTACAAGGCCGCCTGGAAGCCGCACGTCGCGAGGTCCGCGTCATCTCCCTGGCCCAGTGCCTGTGGGAGGCCATCGACGCATGCGAGGGTATGCAGGCACTGGTCGAATTGGAGCAGTCCAGGGGCTTCGCGGCGGCACAGGCGCAGGTGACCAAGTACCTCTCCGATCCGGACTGGCGCCCTCTGCGGGATCTCGTAGTGGCGCGCCTGGCGGCCTTGGATCCGCGGCGCGGGGTGGGCCTCCTGGTGCGGGCGGCAGCGATGGCTCCGGCAATCTACCCAATGTCGCGACTGCTCGATGAGATGCAAGGGCATACCGAGGTGCCCGCGGTGCTCTTCTACCCAGGGTCCCTGGAGGCCACCACGGGCCTGCGGTTCATGGACCTGCCCGAACGCGAACCGATGGGCAACTACCGGGTGAAGATCTATGGCTGATGGGGGCAACGGGATGATCATCCGGGAGGTCCTGGGCCGCGACCTCGATCGGCGCATCGAGGAAATCATCAAGGTCGATCAGATCGACGAGCAGTCCGTATACGCGGAAATCGAAGAGTACGTAATCACCGATCACCTACGGGAGCACTATCGGGACCTACTGCAGGCGATCGCCGACTCGGTCAGGGAGCCCCACGAGCGTGTCGGCATCTGGGTCAGCGGCTTTTTTGGCTCCGGTAAATCCTCCTTCGCCAAATACCTGGGGTACATCCTGGCCAACCGGAGCGTCCTTGGCCGGCCGGTTGGGGACCTGTTCAAGGGCAAGTTCCAAGACGATCATCTCGCGGCCCTCATCGATGTCCTGCACCAGCAGGTGCCGGCGGACACGATCATGTTCGACGTCTCGGTGGACCGCGCTGTTCGCGACCCCAGCCAGAAGCTGGCAGACGTCCTGTACACGGTGCTGCTGCGGGAGCTGGGATACGCGGAGGATTTCGAGCTAGCCGAGTTGGAGATCGAGTTGGAGGCCGAGGGCCGGCTCGACAACTTCGTCGCGGCCTGCAACGCGCGCTATGACAACTGGACGCGGGTGCGCAAGGGCGCCCAGGGTATTTCCCGCGCCAGTGCCGTGCTCAACGCACTGGATCCCGCCACCTATCCAGCCCCCGACAGCTGGGCCCGGTCGCTCGCCGACCGCCGCTTCGAGTTGACCGTTGGCAAGTTGGTAGAGCGGACCTTCGACCTGATGGCCCGGAGGCGGCCCGGCAAGGCCCTGATCTTCGTGGTCGACGAGGTCGGCCAGTACGTCAGCCGCAGTGTGGATAAGATTGAGGACCTGCGCGCGCTAGTCGAGGAATTCGGCAAGGAAGGCAAAAACCGCGTTCGCCGGCGCGAGGCCGTGGCTCCGGTCTGGCTCGTGGTGACGGCGCAGGAGCGGCTGGACGAGGTCGTGGCCGCCTTGGACTCCAAACGCGTCGAACTGGCGCGGCTGCAGGACCGCTTTCACTATCGCGTGGACCTGTCCCCAGCAGACATACGAGAGGTGGCCACGCGCCGCGTCCTGCAAAAGCGTCCCGAGGCCGTGCCGACCCTCCGCAGCCTTTTTGCCGCCCACCAAGGGCAACTGGCGGCAGGCATCCGGCTGGAGCGCACCCACCGCAGCACGGCGGCGGAGGAGCAGGCGTTCGTCGACTTCTACCCCTACCTGCCGCACTACATCGACCTGTCGATTGAGATCGTCTCCGGCCTGCGGGTGCAGGGCGGCCCGCGGCACCTGGGAGGCAGCAACCGCACAATCATCAAGCAGGCGTATGAGATGCTGGTCTCGGATCGGACCCGCCTCGCCGACGCCCCACTCGGTACGCTGGTGACGCTTGACCGCATCTACGAACTGGTCGAGGCCAACCTGTCGACCGAACGCCGCAAGGACATGGCCGACGTGGCAAGCCGGGTCTGGGACTCCCCTTGGCCGGTGCGCGTAGCCCGGGCGCTGGCGTTGATGGAACTGGTGCGCGATCTGGCCCGCACCCCTGCCAACGTGGCTGCACTGCTGCTGGATGCTGTGGGCCAGGCACCGCCCCGAGCCGACGTCGACCGGGCACTGGAGCAGTTACAAGAGGCACAGTTCGTGCACCAGGCCGACGACGGATACAAGCTGCAGACGGTGCAGGAGAAGCGGTGGGATGCGGAACGCCGAGGTCTGCTCGAACCCCGCCCAGCCGAGCGGCAGCAGATGCGCCGCGAACTCATCGGGGAGCTATTCCAAGACCCGCGTGTGCAGACGTACCGATACAAGGAGTTCCGCTCGTTCCGTCTGTCCCCAGTGCTCGATGGGGTCTCGCTTGGGGGCGACGGCATCCCCCTCCAATTGGTTTCGGCCGAGGAGCCAGATGAACTGGAAGCGCTGGTCGAGGACCGGCGACGCGACTCGCGGCTGGATGCACACCTGGGCGACGTCTTCTGGGTGTTCGCCTTCTCGCCAGCCAGCGAGCGGCTGGAGGCGGAGTATCACGCCTCGCGCGAGATGGTCAAGAAATACGAGCGCATCCGCTCCGAGGGCCGGATCACCAGCGACGAGGCCATGTGCCTGGAAGACGAGAAGGCCAGCCTCGGGCGGCGGCGAGACGAGTTGAAGCGACTCTTGTCCGAGGCCCTGCTGGGAGGGGCCGGCGTCTTCCGCGGCCTGCGGCGCGACGGTTCCGCACTGGGCACCACCTTTGCGGCGGCGGTGGCGCGTCTGCTCGGCGACGTGATCCCTGAGCTCTTTCCTAAGCTGGAGATGGGTGCGCGGCCGCTCAAGGGCAGAGAGGCAGAGGACGTCCTCAAAGCGGCGACCCTCACGGGGCTACCGGCCGTGTGTTACGACAACAACGGCGGCCTCGGCCTGGTGGTCACTGAGGCGGGGCGGCCGGTGCCCAATCCGGCAGCCCCCGTAGCCCAGGAAGTCCTGGGGTACTTGCAACACCAGCACGAATTTGGAGAACGGGTCAGCGGCAAGGACATCGAGGCGCACTTCGCCGGCCACGGCTACGGGTGGGAACCTGACCTCCTGCGCCTGGTGCTGGCGGTCCTTTTGCGCGCCGGGACGATCGAGGTGGTGCACCAGGGCCAAAGCCTGCAACACCATGAGGATCCCCGCTGCCGCACCGTGTTCGCCAGCACCCAGGCCTTCCGCGCGGCCTCCTTTTCCCCGCGTCAGGAACAGCTCGGCAACGCCGAGCAGGTGGAGGCCGCCCGGCGGTACGAGGACCTGACGGGTGAGGAGGTCGACGTCAACGTCAACGCCCTCGCCACGGCGGTACGATCGTGGGCGAGCCGGGAGTGGGAACTCCTGCAACCGCACCTTGCCGCCGCTGCAGCACACCATCTCCCGGTCGCGGAGATCCTGCGGGACTACGGCGACAGC
>JAJZXK010000131.1 GCA_021806565.1 Bacillota bacterium
ACCGTGAGGAATGCGCAGGGGGCGGGCTGGTAGGTACCCGCCCCTTGCTTCCGCCGATTTTCGTTTGAGGTGTGCCTTGCCCGAGCCCGGCGTAAGGCCGACTGAGCGGTTGAGGAGCGCCGCGACATCTGATAAGAGCACGAAGGGATGACGGACATGTACGAGGCCGCTGTAGACTCCGCGCCCGCCGCCGCTTTCGGCCATGGTCGCGTCCTTGCGGTCCGGTTGGGACTTTCCGACATGCGCCGCGCCGCCAGCGCATGCGCCCACAACGAGCCCGACCCCAAGAGGCGCCTTGAGGCCCAGGCCCGCCAGGCCGCACTTGCAGACGCGATCGCCGTCCTTGACTCCATGATCGCAGGCACGTCGGTCGACGCCGCCGTGCGCGAGCGGGTCGAGCTTCCCTCGGACCGATAAGGGGCACGGAGTGTGTCGTGAGAAATGCGCCGGGGGCTGGTGGGTACCGGCCCCTTGCTTCCGCGGATTCCCGTTGAGGGTGAGATGTTTGACGTGACGGAGCACGGGGACCGGATCCTGAGCGCCGTTGGTGCCCTGGGACCATCGGGTGGCACTACGTTAGCGGTGGTGCGCAGGGCGTACAGGAATCCCACTCCAATCCTGCGGCACAAGACCGAAGCCACCTTGTTCCGGCTTCTGGGTCGTCGCCGGGTCACCAAGGAGGCCCTACCGGCCGGCTGTGTGATATGGCGTGCCGCCGAGGGACAGATACAGGAGGAGGGTCGCAATGCTTCCAGCATATACGGACATCACCCGTCGGCTGGGTGAACCCCTGTGGTATGACGAGCACGGCGTTCCAAGGTACGACCCCTTTCAACCTGACCTGTGCGGCATCTACGGCGATTTCGTGGCGTTCTTGGAGATCGCGTGCCAGGCCTGCGCTCGGAGGTTTCGGGTATCCTGCGGCATTTCGACCGGGTGGTACATGATTGCGCACGAGGGCAAGCCTCCGACGCTCCCGGTCGTGGAGGACTCGGGTAGTTTCGGTTACGGCGACCCCCCGCGGCACGACCGGGACGATGGCCGGTGTGCGGGCGAAACCATGGGCTGCCACCTACTGCGTGTGCGGGAGTTCTGGCGCCGCGACGGCCCGTCCATGCGGTGGTGTCGTGACGTGGAACATGAGGTGAACCTGTGGGATCCGTGGGATCCAGCACAAGCACACGGGGCGAACCTGTAGGCGGCGGCCTGGGGGGTGCAGAAGTGAGACTGGCAGAGGCAGACCGGCGGGTGCTGGCAGCCGTGCCTGCGGCGGGGGGTATGAAACCTGTAGCGGTGCGGGAAGCGACGGGGATCAGAGAGGTACGTTTCCTCCTGCTGAGTCTGCGGGACCAAGGCCTTATCGAGCACGCCGGCCTTTCGTTCGGTTGGCGCAGCACCCCGGCCGGTACGGCTACCCTCGCTAAGATGGGCGGTGGTCGGCTGTGAGGACGGTCCAAGGCGACCTGTGGCAGGCGCGTATCTGGCGCGTCGTGACCACCAACCTGGAAGTGAATCGCGATGGGCGAGCGGTGATGGGACGTGGGGTGGCCAAGCAGGCTGCCACCCTCTACCCGGATGTTCCGGGGCTTCTGGGGCTGGCGATCCAGCGTGGCCAACGCGGCGTCGTATGTGATGCGGGAAGTCGGCTCGTCTTTTTCCCGGTCAAACACCGCTGGAGGGAGATGGCGAGCGCCGAACTGATCGAAAAGAGCGCGTCTGAGTTGGCTGACCTGGCTGAAGCGCACCCGATGGATACGTTCTACCTGCCGGTGCCCGGCATCGGTTTTGGTGGACTGTCACGGGGTGCGGTGCAGCCCATCCTGGATGAATGGTTGGACCACCTCGACAACGTAGTCTTGGTGGAGCGTGGGGAAGAAGTTGCGGGGCGTTACGTCGACTC
Organism: Bacillota bacterium; assembly: GCA_021806565.1. Taxonomy (GTDB): domain Bacteria; phylum Bacillota; class Sulfobacillia; order RBS10-35; family JAJYVN01; genus JAJZXK01. The sequence goes on from JAJZXK010000131.1 coordinate 1,901, forward strand.
CTTCCGCGGTGGTTCACACGACGACGCCAGGGCGCGGTTGAGGTGATCAACGGGGTTCTGTCCAGGCTGCATGCAAGCGGCTACGTGGTGCGCGATATGAAGGAAGTCCCAGACGTGTGGTGGCGCCTGACTGCGAAGGGGCTGGAGGCGTGCGGCGGCCCGGAGGGAGAACGGACGGATTGAGCACGTGCGCGCAGGATTTGTTTGCGGGCCCCTTTACGGCGGCGGTGGAGCGGGTGCGCCCGGCGCTACTGCATGCGGAGACGGTGCCGGGGACCCCGGCGGCGTCAACGCGGACGCACCTGCCGCGGTGGTTGGGGGAGAAGTTGCGAGCGGCCGGCATCTCGAGTTTGCGGCCACACCAGGCGGTCGCGGTAGCCGCCGGCCGGGCGGGGGAGCACTTCGTGCTGTCGTCTCCGACGGCCAGTGGGAAGAGCCTGTGCTATATCCTGCCGGTGGCGAACTTGGCCCACTTTGGATGCGCCACACCGCATCCAAAGCGGGAAAGTCTGCGTCTATTGGAGTAGGCGGTCGCACCGGCCAACAGTGATCGCTGCCCGGTGGCGACAATACCAGGCACGGCTGATTGCAGGAGGGAAAGGAGGATGAATCCATGTCGTGTAACACGAGCGGGACTCCGCTGATTCATGGGAGCGCGTCGTGGTATGACACTTGTCCGACCACCGGAGGTGGTGGGGCATGTGGTACGTGCAACAACAACAACTCGGCCCAAACGGCGTGGGCGAACTTGTCCGGCACCAGCCCACAGAACTCCGTTGCGTATGAATGTGGAAGTGACACCTATGCATGCTGCAGTGGTTGTTGGGAAGCTGGACAGATCCCACTGGAATCGTGTGGCTCTGTGATTTGCGTGCAGGACACGTGTACGGGGGTGTCCGAGGCCATTACGGTTGTCGATCACGGACCATGGTGCTGCTGCTGCGACAGCTTCACATGCAATGGGACATCCTATGTAAATCAATTGCGCATCATGGACATGACCGAAGCAACATTCGCGTACTTCAGCAACCTTTCTGCTGGCCTGATTCCGGTGGATATCTACTAAGCGTGAAAGTGCGGAAGGGGGGCGACGTCAGTGGCCGTCACACAGGACTTGGCGCACTATCGGTTCCTAAAGGGATCGCTCGCGGCGTTCACGCCGGACTCGATTAGCGTCGAGGATCCTGTTCTGGGGCGTACCGCGGTCCAATTTGCGGCAGGATTCACTAGGTTTTGGAGTGGGAAAATGGTGCGCACGATAGATCCATCCAGCGGGGACGTTATAACGGTTGCAGCGTTCTTAAACGATGCGGGAAGTCTTGTTGCTCGCGAGGTGTACGTGAACATCGGGCAATTTCGCGGTCATGTCAAAGACATAACAGAAGATGGCTTCACGCTTGATCCGGTGGTCAGCCCGGATGGTCGAATTGACGGTAGAGGTGGTCGGGTCGAGACCACCGCGGCCACTGAAGTGCTTCACGCTTCTACGGGAGGGGCAGTCACTCCTCTGCAGTCGCAGGACATCCGTAAGGGCATTTACGCCCTCGCCATTGGAGTGCAACGGCCAAGCACGCCAGGGATTCTCCAAGCATCTCGCCTGATCATGTAATGCAGATCATGCCAGAAGGATTGGGCGGACAGCGGGCTAACCCGTACTGTCCGCCCAGCATGCTTTCGCAGCGACAGTGTCGCTGCGTGGCTCTGGACTGAGTATGCAGGCCCACTACATGAAAAAGGCGGGTTGCGAGATGTGGAGGAGTGCTTTGGGGAAAACACACGCCGTTTACGGAAGTCGTGATTCGGATCAAGCCCTTGTTCGCGCGGCGTCGCGGGACGGCGCTGCATTTGAAGAACTCTATAGAAGGTATTTTCTTTGCGTGTATAGATGGGCCGCCATGGATGGCGGTGATACTCATGCGGAAGAGGTGACGCAAGAAGCATTCATTCGCGCTTGGCGAGGTATTGGGAGATGCAAGGGGGACAATTTCGCTGGATGGTTGTTTCGTGTAGTAATTAACACATCCAAGGACGAGTTCAGGAAGAGGGGGCGGTATGCGCGGGAGTGCCTTGCCCTGACGGATGCGATAGATGAGGTAGGTCAAGCGGAGCAAGTCGGATCTAGTGAAGAAGGCGCATTCGGGTCAGTAGAGATGAGAATGCTCATCACTCCGCTGCTTGCGTGCTTGCCAGAGAAGCAGAGGGTCGCGATATGTTTGCGTTACTTTGCCGATCTCCGTGTGGATGACGCGGCACATGCATTGGGGGTTTCACCTGTAGCGTGTAAAGCGTTGTTGCACCGTGCATTGAGCACATTACGGCACAAAATGCAAGAGAACCAGAGTGGCAAGGATATCAGTGAAGGCTAGGGGGCCAGAGTATGAGTGATGAGAGCGACTTGACGGGGCTTGAAGACATTGAGTCCCTATTGCGGACAACCGCCGAGACAGTGAGGGCGCCGGATGCAGTGCGCGAGCGCGTCTTGGTGCGAATCCTTGGATCGCAACGCGCACGGACTCCATGGCGACGCCACGGAGGGGTTCTTATATTCGGAGTGATCGCCGTTGCTGGTTTGGCCGGAGCGGCGTGGTGGGGTGTTCCGGTGGTCAAGGCGAAAGCCTTGTTGCGCGCGGCCCAAGCGAACAGACCGGCGCATCTGCGGAGTTTATACATGGAAAGTAGGGAGTTGCTCCGCACGTCTTCAGGAAAACCATGCACGCTGACCGTGCGCGTGTGGTGGCAGTCTCCGAGTTCCTGGAGGCGCGAAGTGTCTGGTCCGTGTGGTAATAACAGTATCACCGTCGGAAATGGCCATGCAACCACTCAAGTTGACGCGGTGACTGGGAGGGTTCTCCATGTACGCGGGAAGAAGAAGAGTCCGCTACCGGCGGCGCCCATTGCACAAGTCTTGCAGGACGCATGGCCGACGCATACAGCGCGTGTAGTCAGTAGCACCGTGATCGGAGGGCACACCACGGATGAAATCGTGCTGCGACCGACATTCAAGCGCCAGTTTAGTGGGCAGTGGCCCACCGTCTATGAAGGGATAACGAAAGTGTGGATTGATCCCCGGACTGGACTTGTGCTAAAATGGGAGGTCTTCACAGCTTCCGGTAGTGTATGGTGGTCCTCTATTCCGACATCTATACAGTACAACGGTCAGATCAGGCAAGGTTTGTTTCGTGTTCCAGTTTCAGCGCGACCCGAGCGCGCACAGCAATCGCCGAAGGCGCGCGCTCAGGGGTCGAAGGGTACGTCGCTTTCGGGTAGCAGGTGGGCACTGCTCACGTGGGGCAGTGCCCGACGGCGCAGCAGCTTTCCCATTGTGGCTCCATCCACGGTGCCTGCGAATATGTATCTCGTACTGCGTGGGCCAAGCAGTGGGACCATCGACGGCGTCGTGATCGACGGATACGATCGCTCCGGCTATGAGGTTCTGAACATCACTGAGAAGCGGTCCACACTGGTGGCGATCCACACCCTACCTTCAGCCATGCGACGGGGACCGATCATGACGGTCGGCGGAAAGCAAGTGCACGAGTTCGCCGGGGCCCATTTTTGGTGGGAGCAAGACGGCGTCTGGATCAGCGTTGGTAGCGACCCGTACGTGCCAGGGGGCCCATTATCGGTGGCTCAGGTCGAAGAGATCGTGGCGACGCTGTCGCCCACGGCGGTTCCTATATTGCAGACCAAGGCCCCGTCGCCCCATCCCTTGTGGACTGTTTGGATACCCGGAAACGGTCCCCTCGGGTTGCCAGTGAATCGAGGGCTTCCGTCTGTGGGGAGAACCGGCGCACAGTATCAAGACGTATGGCAGTGGCAACGGGAGCCGTACGCGAAAAACGTCTTGTTACGCGAGGTCCCGGCGCCAGGCGTCGCGGACGGGCCCATCACCGGGCAGACCCGGATCCAGGGGTTGGGCATCTGGCCGTCCGGACAGGAATCGTTGGAGAAGGTGGGGAACGGCCTCGCATCCCTTGTGACGATTCGGCCGAAAGGCATGCCTCAGGCGTTGTCGACGAGCATTCTCGGTTTCGTGCGCCATGGTACTGCAATTGAGCTTACTGCCCACGGGATTGCGAACGCACCGGCAGTTCTGGTTGCAGTGGCAAAGTCTATGATGCCGGCGACAGCGATCGGAGGGGAGTGGGCACAGGCGGGATGAGGCATCACAGCCCCATGTTCAATGAACTACGCGAGACAGCTGGGGATCCCCGGTGTCGGTCGCCTGAACCGTTGAGCAAGGCAGGTGCGCAACGGGTGCTGCACCTGCTGATGGCGGCGCAAGGACGGTCGGGGACGGGTAGGCCGGCCGAGCGGAGCGATTGAGGCGGAGGCTGGCGCAGGGCGCGACCGGGGTGGGTCGAATACAGTCGTTCGGTGGCTTGGCTCGGGTCCAGCCCTCCCCGCCGCGGGTGCGTGGCGGCAGCCGGAGTTGATCCGGCGAGGGAGGGATGCGGATGCACGTGTATGCGCTGGTGCTGGTCGTGCCGTTGGGCGCTCTGGCCGAGTGGCTGCGGCGCCGCAAGGCCGAAAAGAAGTAGACCCCCCGAAAGGGGAGCCTACTTCCGATGGTTTAGACCCGAATCCCGGCTTCGCACCGCCCAGGTGACACTGGGCGCCGCCACGGCAGGCCCGGCAGCAATGCCGGGCTTCGCCGTCTGGGGGCAGTATACCACGCAAACGGAGTCCTTCCTGCCGGGTGGTCGATCGGCCGGGGCTGCCGGGGTCGGTCAAGACCGCCGCGAGTGCTCCAAACCGGGCAACATCCGAGGCCTGGGCGCACGGGGTGTGCGTCCGCCGCGACGGCCGCCCTCGCGTTCTGCCCGTACGTGGTCCAAGAGCCGCTGCACGACGTCTTCGGTGTTGCGCCCCACGGAAGACGTAGAGACGCCGGCCGCGCGCAGGAGGGTGGCGATCTTACGCCGGGCGCTGGCGCCGTCGCGGCGACCCGCCTGGATGGCGATGTTGCCACCGGGGCGATTCCTGGTGGCGGGTGTATTGGTGCAGCGACCGGTGGCGACGAGGATGCCATATTCTTCGGTTCGGAGCAATCGGAGCAGCGCCTGATCTGAGAGGATACGAGTCAGGACGAACGCGACGGCCTTGGCGTCCTGATCGTCGTGCTGATCAAAGAGGCCGGGGATCAGGGGACGCGGCTGAAATCGCATGTCCACACCTCCTGGAATCGATTGATCCTGTTGTACCAAGGCTGGCGAAGCCCCCTGGGACGGCGCCGGGTCAGGAGGTGCGGACGGGAACGCACAGCACATAGACGCCGGGGCGCACATGAGTCAGAGGTGCTACACGCTCAACCGGCCGGGAGTATAGTCTCCGTGCGCAAGAGATGTGGAAGGAAGGGCTGGCGGCGCACGTGCTGGTGTTGACGCTGCGCACGGGGAAAGCGGTCTGCATCGGGGACGATGTTGAGATTCAATTGGCTGGGACGGTGGGTGAAGGGGCGCAAAAGATGGCGTGCCTCCGGAGCATGGAGAAATCGTCCACCTATTGGAGCAGCCATGGGGATCCATGAAGTCTTTCGCATTGGGGACAGCATTGAGGTTTCGGTCTCGCGGATTGAGTCGCATACGCAGGTACGTTTGGGGATCGTGGCGCCGAGAGAGGTTGCGATAGTGCGGCGGGACGCGTCAAAGGCGCCGTAGAGGCGGGTACTACATCGCATCCATCCTGGGCGCTCGGCATTGCCGGGCGCTTGGCTTTTTCACGACCAAAGTTGAGGGGGCGCGGATGGTGAAGCGCGCGGGGATTGCGGCACTCCTGGCCGTTGCTCTGGTTTGCGGTGGTCGGGTGGACGCGCTGACCGCGACGGCGGTGCCGGCGGCGGTGCATCGGTCGGCGCGTTCGTATGGGGCATGGGGGGCGGGGTATATCGCCCACGCTCCGTCGGGAAAGCGGTTTACGGAGGCGTCCGTGACGTTCGTGGTGCCGCGCCAAGCGCCACGGCCCCCACGGCGCGGTGTGGCGTGGGTGGGGATCTGGGTTGGGATCGGTGTGCACGCGGTGGGTGGGTCGCAGCTGATGCAGGCGGGCGTGTACTTGGCCACCGAGGCTGGCCGGCGTGGCTGGAGGCTTGAAGTGCCGTGGTGGGTCAATGAACCGGCCAGGCCACAACGGCCGCATACGTTGATGCTCAACGTGGAGCCGGGTGATCGGATCGCCGTCCGGGTCCGTCAATCAGAGGGCGACCGGGATCGCTGGCACTTCACGGTCCGCGACCTCACCAGCAATCGTGTGGCGCGGGGAGAGTGTCGCGGATGCGAAAGCACCGCACGGGCCGCGGGTTGGATCGTGGAGGACCCGGCCGGGCTGCCGTACGCGAACCCAGGGCGGGTGCGGTTTCAGGCGGCTTCCGCAGCGCTGAATGGGGGGAAGGCGCGGTCCCTTGTGCGATTGGCGCCCACGGCGGTATTGCGGAAGACCGCCCAGGGCGGGGATGGTCCAACGAAACCGCAGGCAGGGTCGGGGGCCTTCGTGGTTGGTCGAGTACGGCAAAGGCCGCTGGGTACAGTGCCGCAGCGGAGGTGATGAGGATGTCGGCACGGGCGTGGCGAAGTGTTGGGGCTATAGCGGTTGGGTTCTGGGGGGTCGTTTTGGCGCCGTGGCTTCAGGGCTGGGGATTGTTAGCGTGCACAATGGTCGTGGCGCTCGCGGCGAGCGTCGTCGTTCTAATAGGCGGCGGCATGTGAATGAGAGGAGTGGGCTGACGGGTTGTTGATGAAGGGCGGGTATCCGTATCTGGCGCCGGATGCCTATGAGTCGAAGGCGACGGGCCTGTGGCGGGTGTGGGTGGGCGACCACTACCTGGAAGGCGCATACGAGACTCGGGAAGCAGCCGAGGTGGCAGGCGCGAAGTGGCTTCGCCGGTACCGCGGCCAAGGCGGGACCGCGAATGCTCCGGAGCGACCCGGAGACGGCTGAGAAGCGCTAGGAAGCAGATTCAGTAGGTCGGTGCCAACAGAAACACGGCACAGAGATGTGTACACGGCAGAGGGACTATGCGCCGCTGCGCAAGGAGACGTACACGCACGGAACGAGTGGCGGGGGATGCGGAATGTCAACGGAGTCAGGTATTCGCTCACAACTGTTGCAGTCACTTCGGACTTCGGGAGCGGTGCTTCTCGAAGAGGTTGGACTTTGCCAGGGAGAGGCACGCGTTGACATTCTTGCCGTCAGTGAGCACGACCTTGATGGCTTTGAGATCAAGAGTGAGCAGGACACATTGGGTCGGTTGCCATCTCAGGTCGAATTCTACAGCCGCGTCTTGGGTCGCGCATCGATCGTTGCCGCGGCGAAGCACCTGAATGCCTTGCCGGCGATCGTACCTCCCTGGTGGGGCATCGTGGCGGCTGAGCCGGACCGCGATGGTGTTCGTCTATTGTCCCTGCGCCAAGGGAGCGCCAACCCATCCCCTGACCCGACGGCCTTGGCGCAACTCCTTTGGTATGAGGAGGTTGAGGCCCTGCTTGCTCAGATGGACGCGTTGCGTGGCGTTCGGGGAAAAGCTCGGCGGCATTTATGGGGACGGCTTGTGGAGCGAATGCCAGAACCGACGTTGCGAGCCGCTGTGTGTCATGCGCTTCTGACTCGGGAAAGGACGTTTGGCCGCGGTGCATCTATGCGATGACCCAGCAGGAGACTAATCAAGACACACAGACACCTGCGACAAGAAAGCGCGGCGCCGCGGTGCCGTGCGGTTGTACCTGGGTACGATCCCTGAAGAAAGGAGGGGTTGGTAGTGGTTGACATGGAAGCGTTGACGCGCGCCTTCGAGGATGCGTACTACGGAGAGATCGGGCAAGTGCAATGTGTTCCGGAACGCGGCGTGGCGGCAGTGGTGGCGGTAGTCAAGGTTACGGAGGCTCGGCGCCGTGCGATGTTGGCGGATCGCTGGCGCAGTAGAGCGGCGGGGCTCTTGGCCAAGTCGGCCGCCGGGCAGACAGAGAATGCAGACTCTTCGGAGGCTGGGGAGCGGGAAGCGTGGGTGGCAGAGGCGGGCGTCTTGGCGACCTGCGCACGGGAACTTCTCCCCTCTCTGCCACAATAGAGTGAGACAGGCGAAGACACTAAATGGACACTCCCGAGGGCGGGGAGAGGATGCGAACAGATGGACGGAGCGAGGCACGTGGCCGGACAAGCAGTGGACGTTACCGGGC
>JAJZXK010000019.1 GCA_021806565.1 Bacillota bacterium
CACCTGCACAACCTGCTTCATGTCCATAGTATAGCACGTTCTCTGCATGCGAACAAGGAAGGGGGGCGCGCCCCTGTCCCACGGCTGAAGCCGGGGGCATCTACGGGTCGCGCCGGGATTTGGGTGACGGACCACAGCCCGCAGTGCTTGCAGGGACCGCCGCCGCGCATAGGCCGCCAGGAGGTCGGCGGCGGGAGGATCCCAGCGCCGAAGGTCTGCGGGGAGCCGTTTGGCCTTCGGCTCCCGCCTCCGCCCCATGGCATAGTGCAACTGGAGGGCGGTCGTGAGGCAGCAGGCGAATCCCACCACATCGTCCCCGGCAGCCGCGGCATCGACCGCATCCTCGAAGAGGTCGCGCGGACCGTGCGTCCGCAGATCCCGGTCGGCGCGGCTCAACGGGTGCGGTCCGGCCGCCAACATCGCGGACGCTTCGCGGCGGAGTTCCGCCAGCACCGCCAGAGCCTGGTCCAGCAGAATGTGCCCGGTGGTGGGCATGTAGGCGGTGCTCGGACGGTTGCGCCAGCGCTCATCGGCCAGATAGCGCCGGACCTGCGAAGGCGGATTGAAGAAAACCTCGGTGAGGACCCCCTCGGGGCTGACAAGATGCCGACGCCGCCGCACACCTGACGGGCAACGACGCACCAGAGGTCGAGGTCGCTGGTCGGGCCACCCTCGCCGCGCACCGCCGAACCGCACAAGAGCACCGCGGTCAGGTCATCCCGGTCCGCCAGCGCGGTCAGGGCAAGACTCAGGGCGGCGCGGTGTGGCGGAGGCAGGGAAGGAGGGGTCTTCCAGACATACCGCATGAGGCCTCGTTCTACGCGGGGCCGCGCCCGGCTCCTTTGGACGGCGGGCGCCCACGCACGCCGGCATTCCGAGCCGGACGGTCATGGAGCCGAACGCCCACACCGGACGGCGGGCGGCAGGCCCGGATCGCCGCGGGGAGAACGGCTCAGATAGGCTCATCGCGCGCACCAGGGACCGATATCCGGCCCCAGCGTCGATGGGCAGGGGAGGCGTCGAATGTTGGCCAGGGAGGCGCGACCCAACATCCTGATGGTGATCTGCCATGATCTGGGGCGGCACCTCGGCTGCTACGGCGCCGGCGTGCAGACCCCGAACCTCGACCGGCTTGCGGCCGAGGGCCTGCGTTTCACCCACAACTTCTGCACCACCCCGCTGTGCAGCCCAAGCCGCGGCTCCATCCAGACCGGCCGCTACCCACACCGCACCGGTCTGATGGGGCTGGTCAACCGCGGCTGGACCCTGCCGGCGGGCGAACCCACCCTGGCCGAACGCCTCCGCTCCGCCGGCTACCGTTCCTGGCTATTTGGACTGCAACACGAGCGGCGTGAGCGTACCGCCATGGGCTACGACACGGTCGTCGGCGAGGGGCCGGCGCATGCCGATGCCGTCCTGCCGCACCTGGAGGCATTCCTGCGGGAGCCGCCGGACGGCCCGTTTCTGGCCGTGGTCGGCCTGACGGAGACCCACCGGCCGTTCCGCAACGCTCGCTACACCCCCGACGACCCCGCGACGGTGCGCGTCCCCGGATACCTGCCGGACCGGCCCGAGGTGCGGCAGGAGATCGCGGAACTGCAGGGACTGGTGAAAAAGGTCGACACCTTCGTGGGCCAGACCCTCGCGGCCCTGGAGGCCGGCGGCAGGGGGCACAACACGCTGGTGGTCTTCACGGCCGACCATGGCATCGCCTTTCCGCGCGCCAAGAGCACCCTGTACGACAGCGGCATCGGCACCGCGTTGCTGGTGCGCTGGCCGGGGACCTGCGCCGCCGGCCGCACCAGCGAGGCGTTGATCAGCAACGTCGATCTGCTGCCGACCCTGGTCGAGGCGGCCGGCCTGGCCGCACCGGCTGGCATCGACGGGCGCAGCTTCCTCGACCTGCTGCGCGGCGGCCCGGACCGGGGCCGAGATGCGATCTTCGCCGAAAAGAACTACCACGACGCCTACGATCCAATGCGCGCCGTGCGCACCGACCGCTTCAAGCTCATCCGCCGCTGGGGCGACGGGCCGGACCTGGTCCTGCCCAAGGACATCGCGCCCTCTCCCAGCGCGGCCACACCGGAAATCGCCGCCGCGACGGCGCGGCCGCGGCGGCAGGTCGAGTTGTATGACCTGGCGCACGACCCGTGGGAATGCCGGGACCTCGCCGGGGACGCCTCGCTGGTGGAGGAGCGGACCGCGCTTGAAGCAAGACTGCAGAGGTGGATGGAGGAAACCGGGGACCCGTTGCTGCGCGGACCGGTCGCCGCGCCCGCGGGGTCGGTCGACGCCCGCGAGACCGAAGGCCGGTAGGCAGCCGCTCGCCAGTGACTCGGCGCGCGACGGAGCGCAGACGCGCGGGGCCGCGCCGGCGGGCAGCCGGCACGGCCCCGTCAGGTCGATGCGTTTCAGGCGTCGACCAAGCGTGGCTCCTTCGGATGCATCGCCCGCTCACGCACATTCCAGAGTTCGGCCAGACCGCAGGCATGGATGTGTTCCGGCCACGGCAGGAAGCGGTCATCCGTCCGCCGCAGCCACTGCCCAAGCATGGCCTGCAGGTGGTCGCGCGCACCCGCCTGATCCGGGTCGTTCACCAGGTTGTGCTGCTGGAGTGGGTCCGCCACATCGTCGTACAGCACCCACGGGCCGGCGAGCCCGGCGGCGTATGTGTACCGGGCGGTGCGCACCCCCCGCCACTCCCCCTGGCCGACATCCGCGGGGTTGTCCACCGGTATCGGGTTGAGCAGGAAGGTGGACTCCGGCAAGGCGCACGGGAGGCCCCGCAGGTGGGCCGACAGGTCCGTCCCCTGGACGTTTTCGGGCGCCGACACCCCAGCCAGCCCGAGCAGGGTCGGCAGCAGGTCCACCGTCGAGATCAGGGCGTCCGAACGTTGGCCGGCCGCGACCGCGCGCGGGTAGCGCACGGCGAGCGGCACCCGGATCGATTCCTCGAACGGCTTCTGCTTCTCCTTCATCCCGTGGGAAAAGAGCATGTCGCCGTGGTCCGAGGTGTAGACGACGATGGTGTCCTCTTTCAAACCGAGTTCGTCCACAAGATGCAGCAGGCGGCCGAGGTTGTCGTCGAGCGCCGTGATGGCCGCGTAGTAGTCGGCCACGGTGCGGCGGTCGGCAGCCACCGCGTTGCCCCGCAGGGTGACGCGGTCCGGATCGTACATCGCCCGATACCGCTCCGGCACCTGCGGATACGGGTTGTGCGGTGGGCCAAAGGACAAAAAGAGCGCCCAGGGCTCCGCCCGCCGCTCGCGGATGAACTCCAGCGCGAGGTCCGTCTGGCCATCCGGCTCGTATCCCTCGATGGCGACCGGCTCGGGCTCGTCGCGGAAATAGCGGCCGCGGAAGTAGGCGTGGCTGCAGTTCCATGCCGCCCAGTACTCGAAACCCCGCCGCCGCGGACCGGGAGGGGTAAAGCGGTCGCGCGGGATGCCGTCCAGATGCCACTTGCCGATGTAGCCGGTGCGCCACCCCGCCTCACCCAACAGGTGGCCGAATGTCCGCTCACCCTCCCCCAGCGGCAGGTCGTTGCTCGCCGCACCGTGCGCCAGCGGATAGCGCCCGGTCAGGATGGTGCCGCGCGAGGGCGTGCACACCGGGCAGTTGGCCAGCGCGTGCGTAAAATACATGCCCTCCGCCGCCAGCGCGTCCAGGTGCGGCGTGCGCACGTCGGGATTCCCGGCGCACCCGACCGCGTCGGCGCGCAGTTGATCCGCGAACACAAAAAGCAGATTGGGCCTGCGACCCTGCGTCCCCGCCAAGCCACCGTCCCCCTTCCGGCTCACTCGACACCGCCGGGTCCGGATCCAGCCGCCGACGGCCGCCCCCGTCCGGCCGCCAGCAGCGGGCGCGCCCGGTGATCTTCGCGCAGGCGATGCTCGAGACGGCGCGCCGGCCAGCCGGCCAGCACGCGGTGCGTCAGTTGGGCGCGAACCCCTGCGTATTCGGCCAGTTCGGCCAGATTGCGCGTCTCCCCCGGATCCGCCTCCAGGTCATACAACTCGCACGGCTCGTCCAGAACGTAGTTCAGCTTGAACCGTCCCCGCCGGACCATGCGCATCGGGTGGGCCGAGGCGTGGGCGTGGTACTCCGAAAATGCCTCGTTCTTCCACGCCGCGGCGCCGCCCACCCCCGTCGGTGTGAGGACATCGGCAAGCGAGTCGCCATCCAGGGGGCCGGCCGGATCGTCCGGACCACCGGCCGGCAGGCCCGCATAGGACAGCAGGGTCGCCACCAGGTCGACCAGCGAGCACACCTCGGCCCGGCGCTGGCCAGCAGGCAGCCGGCCGGGCCAGCGCAGCAGCATCGGCACCCGCGACGCATGTTCGTAGAAGCAGCACTTCCACCACAGATCGTGCTCGCCGAGCATCTCGCCGTGGTCGGCGGTGTAAACGACCAGAGTGTCCTCGGCCAAGCCAGAGGACTCCAGGGTGTCCAGCACCTCGCCGATCAGACGGTCGACGAAGGTAACCAGACCGAAGTAGGCGGCACGGGCCCGGCGCACCTGCTCCGCTTGGAGACCGCGCAAATCGAAGTGGTCCAGCAACCGGTCGTAGAAGGGATGCGCACCGCGGGGCAGTTGCGGCATCGGCACATCGGGCCAGTAGCGGTTGAAATCGTCGGTGGGGGCCAGCAACGGAAAGTGCGGCGAGATGAACGAGGCGCACAGGACGAACGGCGAGGCACCCGGGCCCGCCGCGCGCTGGCGCAGGAAGGCGACGGACGCGTCCCGCACCGCCTCATCATAGGCCACACCGTGACCGCGGCCCGGGCCCGCCCCCAGGATGCGCTGGCGGGCACCACCCCCGCCGCCGGAGCGCGCGGGGTCCGTCGCCCCCCGCGGGGCACGCCAGGGAGGCACCGCGCCCAAGGGGCCCGCACCGTGGATCTCCGGAACCAGGCGGCTCTGGAAACCGTGCCACTGGTCCAGACCCTGGAAGTGCATCTTGCCGGCGATCGCGGTCCGGTACCCGGCGGCCGCGAATCGGTGCGCCCAGGTAACCGCATCGCTGGGCAGCACCGAGCCGTTGTCCCATGCGCCGATGCGGTGGACGTAGCGGCCGGTCATGAAGGACATCCGCGACGGCACACACAGCGGCGAGTTGCAGTACGCATTGTCCATCGTAATCCCGGCGGCCGCCAACCGGTCCAGCGCCGGGGTGTGGACCAGACGGTTGCCGTACGGCGCGCTCCACTGGGGCGAATGCTCGTCGGTCATCAGGATCAGAATGTTCGGCCGCGTCGCCACCCGCCACCGCCCCCCCCGCCTGTGACGTCCTCAGCCAGCCCTACCGGCGCCGTTCCAGGTCGTCCACGAATCGGCGCAGTTCGAGTTCCATCTCCCGGGCCCGATCCGGTTCGGCATCCGCAAGATTGACCCGCTCGCCGGGGTCCGTCCGCCGGTCATACAGTTCCGGGCCGCCGCCGCCATCGATCGGCAGCAGCAGGCTGTGGGTCTGCGTGCGCAGGCTCCACTGCCGCCCGTGGTGGGCCGTGATGGCGCCGCTACGCACCGCCTCAGCGTCACCCCGCAGCAACGGCATCAGGCTCCTGCCGGTCAGGAGCGCCTCGCGGCGGGCGACGACCGCGTCCTGTGGGAACATGGTGCGGGCCGGCGCCTGGTAGGGAAGGGTCAACGGGCCCTCTATACCGAGGGCGTCCAGCACGGTCGGCATGAGGTCGACCGTCTGCACGAGGGCCGGAATGCGTCGGCCGGCACCCACACCCCCCGGAAGGCGCAGGATCCAGGGCACGTGCACCAACTCTTCGTAGTTCCATGGGCGCGCCTTGCGGATGATCCCGTGTTCCCCGAACGGTTCGCCATGGTCGGAGACGTGCATCACCAGCGTGTCATCCCAAAGGCCCAGCGAACGGACGGCGTCCAAGACCACCCCCGCCCACCGGTCGACCATCGTGACCTCACCGGCATACAACGCCATGGTGTGCGCAACCTCAGCCGGGGTCATGTACCCGTCGACCAAGCCCGGCACGGGGTCGATCAGCACCTGGCCGCGATAGGCGGCATCGTACATCGAACGGTAGGGTTCCGGCGGATCCCATGGCTCGTGCGGGTCGAAGAAATCGACCCAGAGGAACAGCCGTTCCTTCTGGCCGCGCGCGCGCACCTGGTGCTCCAGCCATCCGACGGCGGCCTTGGCCACCTGCGCCGTCGGGGTCCGTTCCTCATCCCGCTCCCAGGTGGTGCGGTTGCGTAGGTATTGTTCGAAGCGCGCCTGCCACTGCCGATCGCTTCCATCCCCCCGCAGGCGGTGCAGGGGACCGTATTCGACCTTCACATCCCGGTCGACGATCCACGGATCATATTCCTGGCCGCGGATCCAATGGACGGTGTCGAAACCGCGCCCGCAGTTGTATGCGGGCTTGTGCATATGGTAGGTGTCGGTGACGAGCGCCGAACTGTAGCCCCGGTCCCAGAGCACCTCCGCCAGGAGATAGTCGGAGGTTTCGAACGGCTGCCAACCGCGCCAGGGGAACTGATAGCGTCCGGTCCACCAGGCGGTGCGGGTCGGCAGCGTCGGAAGGTTCTCGCTGTAGTTGTGAAGGAACACCGATCCCTCTGCTGCCAACCGATCGAAGTTCGGCGTACGAATCCACGGGTTGCCGTAGCAACCCAAGTGGTCCGCGCGCAGACTATCCGTGCACAGCACCACAACGTTCAGATTGACCACCCCCCACCGTGGGCGCTGAAGTTCAACCGGCGACCGAGGCCGGCTGGCCGCTGGCCACCGAGGCATACACCGCTTCCGTGAAGGCGGCCACCGCCAGACCGCACTCGCCGGGCACCTGCACCGCCTCCTGCCCGAGGATGGCGCGCACGAAGTTGGCGTCTTTGTTTCCGGGGAAGGCGGACATTTCGTCCTCCGGCACGGCTGCGGGTGGACCGCCCTTGGTCTGCAGGTGCACACCGGTGTCGACGAAGATGCGGGCATCGCGACACCAGATCTGCAACCCTTCGGCGAGGCCGCGCGGGTGCTCGCCCACGATCGACAGGCAGCCGATCGCGCCACCCTCGCAGCGGAAGCTGATCGCCGACAGAACGTCCACCTGCCGGCCGCGGTTGTCCGCGAAGGCAAAGACCTCCCGAGGCTGAAGCCCGCTCGTCCACAGGACGATGTCGACGAGGTGACTTCCCGAGTCGTTAAGCTGTCCGCCGCCGGACAGCGACGGCACGCCGCGCCAGCCGGCGCCCTTCCAGTCCTGGGCCTGCCACGCCTCCACAAAGTGAACCGGTCCATAGCGGCCGGAGGTGACGGCGTCGCGCACCCAGCGGTAGCCGGCCTGATAGTGCCGCTGGTAGCCGACCAGGAGCACCTTGCCGTGGCGGTCGCGCGCCGCCAGCAGGCGCCGCGCTTCATCGCTCGAGCAGGCCATCGGCTTTTCGACCTGCACGTGCGCGCCGTGCTCGATCGCGTACGCTGCGGCCTCATAATGCAGGGTGTGTGGGATGGAGATGATGACCGCGTCCGGGTGGACTTCGTCGATCATGGCCCTGTAATCGGTGAACCGTGGCAGACCGCCGATCTGCGGCACCCGCTGCGCAACCTGCTCGATCGATTCAGGCCGGACGTCGCACAGTGCCACGACATCCGCCTCCGGGACCTGCAACACGGATTGCACGTGCCCCCGGGCGTTGCCCCCGCAGCCGATGAACGCCACGCGCACCCTGCCCTCGGCCAATCCCATCCCCTCCACCACGTCGCCCCGCGGCAAGCGGGGCATCGCCTGTGTTATAACAGCGACCATTCCGCCTTCGTCGCCCCCGCGGGGGTTCCTTCCGTCTGTGGGAGGGCATGGCGAAGCTCCCCGGAACCTGATCCCGAGGGCTTCGAGTGGGACCGAGTCGTCAGGGCTTCCAGTGAATGCTCGGCCGGCGCAGGTCATGCGCTCCGTCGGGCCTGCTGCACTCGAAATACACCCACAGACCGTCTTGCGCCGCCAGCACGTCGGCGTAGCGGATGCTGCCCGTCGCACCCCGGGACACCACGGCGGGGCCGTCGGGGGTGAGGCTGCGCCACCGCGTCAGGTCCGAGGACACGGCCACCCCCAGCCGCTCCTCGTAGTTCTCCTCGACGCTCGCGCTGCCGTCATACAGGGCGACCCAGAAGGGGCCGGCCGGCACCACGCCGCCGATCCGCGCCTGGTAGCGGTCCCAACCGCTGCCCGTGCCGAGGCACTCGCCGTGCCACTGCCAGCTACGGCCGTCCAGGCTGGAGGCAAGGCCGGTGAAACAGCGCACCAGACCGGTGTTGTACGCGTCGTTGCTACCATGCATCGCGCCGTGGTCGGCGCCGCCGGCGCGTTCTGCGCACGACAGCAATAGATAGATGCGGTCGCCGCCCCGCACCACGACCGGATCCTTCACGCCTTCGACACCGATCTCGGCGGCGGTCAGGACCGGCGTGCGATCCCCGCGAGGCAGGTCCTCCAGGCGCGCGGCCCGTAGCGCGTCCGTGCGCCAGCGGCCGTCGGCCGGGTCGACGTAGGACACCAGCCAGATCCAGCCACCGGCAGGATCCGGCAGCAAGGCGGTCCGCTCGATGGACGTCGTGCCCAGGGCGCCCTTGTCCAGGACGGCCACCTCGCGAAAGCGCAACCCGTCCTCGCTGACGCCGATCGCGTTCTGATAACCGCGATCCGGATCGATGCCGCGCGGCCTGCGCCGCCGATACGTCATGAGGACCCGGCCCTCGTGGCGCGACACCGAAGGCGCCCCGACCCAATACCCCTTGCCCGCAGCCTCCGGCTGCATCACGACCGCCGCCGCTTCTGGATCAAACGCCACCAGCACCCTCTGCCATCCCCCTCGTGCGGACGCACGTTGCGCGTCCAACTCGCCTACCCCCGCCGACGCACCCGACCGCGATACACGCTCAGCCCGCCTCGGTTTCCACCTCTTCCAGCGCGATCACGCGCCCCTCCCGTGCCGAGCGCATGAAGGCCAGGCAGGTGGCAAGGCTCATCCGGCCGTCCGCCCCATTGTTCTCCGGCTCGCGACCCTGGCGGACGCACTCCAGGAAGTGGCGCTGGCGGGAGACAACGGCGGCCGCCGGAACCTCCTCGTCTGCGGTCGCGCCGCTGCGCCGCAAGAGCAGGCGCTCGCCCCGCAGGGCCACCGCGCCGCGGGTACCGATGATGCCCGTTGCCGCCTCCGCGACGGCGGCCGGCACCATCGCCAACTCAGCCACGCCGAAGCCGCGTGCGAACTGCAGCACCGCGAGGTCGAGGTCGTCGACCGGCAGGTCTGGGGCGACCGCCAGCGCGTGGCCGAAGACGCTGCGCACCGGCCCCCCGATCCAGTGCAGCCAGTTGACAATGTGGATCTGCTCGAAGAGCCGGCCGCCCGAGTCCTCCGGCCGCATCCGCCAATGCCCCTGAAGCCGGCGCTGTTCCCAGCCGTGCGACGGGAAGGTATGGACGCTGCGCATCCAGCAGCTCGCCAACTCCCCGAGGGTGCCCGCCTGCCACAACTGCCACATGGCGCGGTAGGACGGGTGGAAGTGAAAGTTGGTACCGATCTGCAGTAGCACCCCGGCCCGGCGGCATGCCTCGGCCATCGCATCGGCGTCCGCGAGCGTCAGGGCGATGGGCTTTTCACAAAAGACGTGCACCCCCGCCGCCGCAGCCTGAATGGTCGGCTCCCGGTGGTGCGCCGGCGGCGTGCAGATGAACACCGCGTCCACCTGCGCCAGCAAGGCATCCAGACTCGGATAGGCGGTCACCGACCACTCGCCGCTGCGTTGCTGCAGGCGCGGTGCGTCGACGTCCGTGATCCCGACGACTCGAACCCCCGGTTCCGCCGATAACAGCTTGAAGTGTTGGCCGGCGATCCCTCCCACCCCGACCAAGCCGACCCGCAGCACGGCATCCGCCATCGCCATCCCCCTCGCAGAGCGCTATCCATCACCCGGAACGCGCCAAGCGGACCCACCGCCCGCGGCCGCCGGCAGGGGCGGCACCGCCCGGGCCGTTTCCGAACCGGCTACGCGCAGATGGACCGGCAGGACGCGGGCGCGCGGCCAAGCAGCCCAGTCGTCCTGCAGGCGGCGCAGCATCAGGGTCGCGGCCTCCCGGCCCATCGCTTCGGCCGGCACTTCCACCAGGGCACAACCGTCCAAGGGCGCTCCGTCGGTACTGACGCTGAACGCGGCCAGTTCGCACCGCCGGCCCAGGGCCCGCAGGTGGTGGCGGAAGGTCACCGCGGTTGGGGTGTTCACCACGAGGGCTGCCGTCGGCGGATCCCCGTCCCAAAGGCGCCCGATGCGTTCGGAAGAAACGCTCTGCGGCACGTCGCGCGCGAAAACGTCCATCAACACCAAGCTGAAGTCCACCGGTATCCCCGCGCGTTCGTGGGCCGCGCAGTAGCCGCGCAGGCGGTCGGCGACGGCGGAAACCTCGCGCTCCTCGCCGTTGACGAATGCGATCCTGCGGTGGCCGCGCGCCAGCAGGTGCTGCACCGCCGCGGCCGCGCCGCCAGCGTTGTCCACCACCACCCGGTCCGCCTCGACCTCCGGATGGTAGCGGCCCAAATAGACCAGGGGCAGGCCCGGCCCCGAGAGTTCGCGGAAGACTTCCCGGTTGGCCCATCCCTGCGCGGGATAGACGATGAGCCCGGCCACCCCGATCCGCCGCGCCTGCCGCGCCTGCCGCTCCTCGCGCTCTGGATCGTTGTCGGTACAGGTCACGACCGCCGTCCAGCCGGCGGGCCGCAGGATCTCTTCCGCCCCGCGCATCATGGCGAGAATGTTCTCGCTCGCCAGCCACGGGACGGAAAGCGTCACCACCCGGATGTCGCCGACCCCGTCCAGCGACGCGGCCCGTTGCGGCACCGACCGGATCACGCGGGTGCGTCGACCGCGCGCGGTCTCCACCACACCCGCGCTTCGCAGTTCCTGCAGGGCGCGGCGCACGGTGATGCGACTCACCGCGAAGGCGTCCGTCAGTTCGCTCTCCGTAGGTAGGAGTCCCCCGACCGCCCAGCGGCCCGCCTCGATCCCCTCCAACAGGGCCCGGCGCAGCCGCTCATACTGTGGTACGGGCACATTGTCATCCATGCCGACACCCCGATACGACCCGCGCGGACACGGGCGGCGCTGTTATAACTCCGCACCATTCCGCCCAGCGCCTCGATCCCCTGCTGACTCGGGCCGCACAGGTCGCGGGACATCCACGGCGCCGTCCGGAGCGAATCCGGCACGCCCGCCCGATGACGGGCTCACCCGCCTTCCGCGAACATGCCGGCAAGACGCTGAACCGCCTTGCGGCGAGCGGCCACCTCGGCCTTCAGGTTGGGCGACGGCGTCCCGGCCCATTGCTTTTCCAAGGCGTCGATCTGCTGCGCGGCGGTCTGCAATCCCTGCCGGACCCCGACCCGGCCGGCCGCCATCTGCCCCGCCGCCGCCCCGTACATCCCCCATGCCTGCGGATCGGCGTAGCGGAAGACACCGCCGGGATACGCCTGATCGTGCAGCACGTATTGGGCGAAGGCCTCCAGGTTCTTGTGCGCCAACGGGGGAGCCACCGACCGCACAACCCGCGGCCAGTCCGGCCAAAGCGACTTGAGCGCCGGGGGGAACAGAATCGCCTTCATCAGTGTGCGCTGATAGGTCTGTCCCACGCAAACCTCCCGCAGCAACTCCCAACAGGCGTCGGGATGCTTGGCCTCGGCGCTGATGGCCCAGAAGTCCGAGTTGGCGAAGGTGGCCGGACGCACGGGCCAGTTCGGCATCGGGTAGAAGTTCCAGTGCATCGACGACAGGGTCTGGACCCACGCCGGCAGGGTCTGAATCCAAAACGCGCCGGTGGTCGCCAGACCCGAGGCGAAGTTCGCTTGATACTGCTGCCCCAGGTTTGCCGC
Source organism: Bacillota bacterium (assembly GCA_021806565.1). GTDB lineage: Bacteria > Bacillota > Sulfobacillia > RBS10-35 > JAJYVN01 > JAJZXK01. The sequence continues at coordinate 11,891 of JAJZXK010000019.1, forward strand.
CACCCCCGTGTGGAGCTGGTCGAACAACCACCGCCCGGCGGCGTAAGCGGCAGGGCTGTTCAACCCACTGCTCGTCCCCTTCGGACCGACGACCTGTGCCCCGAAGCCATGGTAGTAAAAGCTGGCGGGAGCACCGAAGAACGTCGTGCCGAAACGGTGGCCGCCGCCGGCCCCCTTGGCCGTCCCCGCGGTGCTGCGCGCGAGCGTGGCCCACTGCGCGGCCGTCCAGCCGGCCGCCGGGTACCGCTGTCCCAAACGGTCGAGCAACCCCTCGTTGACGAGCATCACGACCGTGCCGACATACGCCGGCAGGGCGAACAGACCGGCCCCCTGGCTGAAGACGTGCAACTGGCTGGTCGCGAACAGCGTCTCGGACACATTGTCGCGGCGCAGGTACGGCCGCAGGTCGATAAGCAAACCCTGCTCCAAATACGGAGCGATCGAGTTGTCCGCAAAGACGTCGGGCCCCGCCCCGGCCAAGAGCGCGGTGGTAACGGCGGACGCGCCGCGGCTTGGTCCCCAATTGCGGATCTCGATCGACGGGTGGCGCGAACGAAAACCCGCAAGAGCCCGGTCGGCCAAAGACATCAGGATCTTGAGGGAAACCTGCGACGCGCCCGACCAGGCCTGGAAAATGGGAGACCAAACCACGACCGCCTTGGCGCCGGTGCTCGTCGTCCGGGCCGAGTGGTGGGAGCAACCGGACAGGGCCCCGGTACCAGCCGCCGCGGCCGCGCATCCGCCCAGGGTCCGCAACCAGTCGCGCCGAGTCCTTTGCGCACGAGCCGGAACCCGCACCCGCCATCCCTCCACTGCCGCTGCCGTCCCCCGTGGAACCACCCCCTGGTCCATCCGTGGGATGGTCGACGTTTGGTGCAGCTTTTGTCATGCGTCGACAGACATCCTTGGTGACGTGCCGGATGGCGCACCAACTGCAAAGCTCCCGGCGACCCGAAATCGCCGACCCATATGCGGCTCACCGTTCGGCACCCCCCCTCTCTGCCACAGATAGGATGAGACAGGCAAAGACACTAGATCGACACTCCCGAGGGCGGGGAGAGGATGCGAACAGATGGACGGAGCGAGGCACCTGGTCGGGCAAGCAGTGGACGGTACCGGGCAACTGGCAGGTCGGAGGTTCCGGTGGGGCCGGACCCCGAGGTGCGTCCGCGGGGTGGGCGGCGGCGATTCACCGCCGTGTACAAGCAGCAGATCACTCCGTCGGACGAGGGGAACACCAGATCCATCCCCCGCGACTCAGCAGCCGACTGAACGACCCTACAGCCATTCGGGAAATTGTCTCGCGGTGCTTGACAGATTCCGCCGGCGCACCGGGGACGTGCGGTGCAACACGCCGCTCTCGGACGTGTCGGGCGGAAAGATGCGGCGGAGGAGGCGGACGGCGGGCCGCGTACCGTTCCACATCGGACTTCGCGAACGCTGAAGCCGGGGATGGTGAGAATGCGACGGGCCAGACCTGTGTGGCTTCGGATGCGTACGACGATGCGGTCGGCAACGCGGTGTGGTGTCCCAAGCCCGACCGATCCGAGGCGCGTCCCCCGATCGAGAGGCGCGCGTGGGGCGCGGCGAAGCGGTGGCGGTAGAGCGATGACCACAGGACCTGGGGAGCACGCCGCCACCCCCCATGGCTTCGAACTCCCACCCGACGATCAGCGCCTGTTGCGTTCCCTGCCACCCCCCGAGGCCCTGGCTTGGGTGGCAGGCGCGGTGGGTGCCGGAGCGCGGGTCACAGCCGTACGCGCCATGGAAGGCGGCACGTCCTCTGCCGTGCACTGCGTCGACGTGGTGGACCGCTCGGGCCGGCGGTATGCACTCGTGCTGCGCCGCTATGTCCGCGCGGACTGGCTGGCGGATGAGCCCGACGTTCCGGTACGGGAAGCGTCCACCCTCCAGGTGCTACGCGGCTCGCCGGTGGCGGCCCCCGAACTGGTCGGGGTGGATCCCGATGGCGGCGCCTCAGGTGGAACCCCGGCGCTCGCGATGACGCGCCTCGACGGTCGGCTCGACTGGTCGCCGGCGGACCTCGATCCCTACCTGGAGCGGTTGGCGTGTGTGCTACCGAGGATCCACGCCGTACCCCTACCCGGAAGGTGTCCGCTCCCCGCATATCGCCCCTATGCCCTCCGCATGCACAGACAACCACGCTGGGCCCTGAGGCCGCGCGTGTGGGAACAGGCAATCGAGGTCCTGGACGGTTCTCCTCCGGGTCGCGCGGGCGGAGTCTTGATCCACCGCGACTACCACCCGGGCAACGTGCTGTGGCGGAAGGGAATGGTGACCGGGGTGGTCGACTGGGCGAACGCCAGCGTCGGTATGCCCGAAGCGGATGTCGGCCACTGCCGCGCCAATCTGTACGGACGCTTCGGGTCGGAGGCGGCGGACCGTTTCCTGACCATGTACCACGCGTGTTCCGGGCGGCGCGACTACCACCCCTACTGGGATATCGCGGCCGCGATCGGCGGCATGGGCCGGTCGCTGGACGACCGGCCCAACCTTGCGGATGAAGCCTTCCTGGAGGCGGCGGTGCGGCGGCTGGGAGCTTGAAGCAGTTGTCCTAAACAATACGCATCACTCCGATAAGGGAGGGATGAACAGGTTTGGCATGCTGCCAGAGGTTCTCCGTCCCTGGGATGGCGCCCAGGCACTGAGGATCCCGCCGATGGGACACCGATGGGACAAGGAAGGCAAACTCCGCCCCCTTGCCCGGTCCGAGGGTGGGCACCGACGGTACGCACGGGCGGTGTCCTGGCCCTGTGGGGCCAGGACACCGCCGGGGACGGCATCGCGTGGTCGATGCGGCACGGCGTCGCGAGATTCTTCTGGTGGAGTATCCGGTTCGGTTGGGCGCATCGTGGTCACCTCAGACCAGGAGCCGGAGGACGCGGCGTCCGAGTTAGTGAAGGACATGCTGGCCACCGTAACCAACTCCTCAGCGAAGCGGTACGGAATGCGGGGCGGGCGCAAAGCGCGGACGGCTGTGCGGGCAGCCCCGGAGGAGGCAGGCGCGGTTGGCGGGTAGGCGGGCCAAGGTCCAAAAGGCTGACGGGACGCTCACCGTGCAATGCGAGTGGTTTCCCGCCGCGCCCGCAGGAGGTGGCCGGCCCAATCCCTGGCGGCGAGGCGAGGAGTGCTGGCTGGAGACCGAGGCGCGTCTGTTCGGGGGCGCGGTGCGCACGGCGTTCCACCGGCTGGCGGAGGGACGGACGAAGACGGCGCGCACCGTGCCGCCCGTGGGCACGCCGGACGCGACCGCCACCCCGGACCTGGCGGTAGCGGTGGAGATCACGAGCGACAGGGCCGCCGCCCTGCGTCGGGAATCGAAGCGGAATCTGCAGACAGCGTTCGGGCTCAACAGCCAGTATGCGGACGACGCGATCCTCAAGGCCAACGAGGTCATGGTTGCGCAACGGGCGCTGATCCCCGTGGAGATCGCGGAGACCGAGGCGAACCGAGCACGGCCCGGAAGCGGAAGGTCAACGTGCGGAGAGCAGAACGGCTGGCGGCGGCGGGCCGCGGGGACGAAGCCGCGGCGGTTGCCCGCGCCATCTGCGCGCAGGACCTGCGCTTAGCCAGGCTGGACGCGAAGTTGGCAGCGTACCGCCGGCACCGATCGGAGGGGACGATCCCCAAGGTGGTCTTCGGTGGCAAGCGCCTGTGGTGTCGGCTGTGCCGGAGCGTAGGTCCGGAGCACGCGCGCCTGCGGGCGCGGTGGCAGGCGGCACGTCGGGGACGACTGTACAGCCGGGGGGATGAAAGCAAGGGCGGGAACCCGAACCTGCGCATCCGCGGCCCTATGCATCGGACGCAAGGCGCTTGGGTATCGCCGCCGGTTCCCGCGGCGACTGCGGGAGCGGTTGGAGACGGTACGCAAGGCCCTGGCGGACCATGGCCAAACGATGGACGGACGGGGCGAAGCGGCTGGTGACGACGGAAAAAGGCTCTCCGGTGGAAAGGCGAGCCCGGACCATCGAGCTGCACAGTGGAGCCGTGGGGGAAAGCGACCTGGCCGCGCTTGGTAGCAGGGACTTGCCTCGGTGGCGGAAACGACGCGCAGAACGGGATGGCCCCTGGGCGGCCCTGGTGGCGCTGCAGCCGTCGCGGTGGGGAAAGACGCTGTTAGCGGGGACAGCGGAAAACCCGTAGGGGGGCCTCACAGTCCGCCGGGGCCCCGGCAGGGGGCGCCGCGCGAAACCGGGCGGATGCAGCGGGCGTGGGCCGTGCGAACGCTCTTTGGTCCGGATGGGAGTCCCGGCGTGCGCCGTGATTGCCGCCTAGCCCGAGTCCGCCTGTCGCCTATGGCCCCGCGAGGGGCAAATCCAAGGCCGAAAGGGGCGAAGGCCTGGTCGGGCGGACGGTGTGGAAGACCGAGAAATCGGTTGGCACACATTCTTCTGACCAGGCACTTCCCGTGGCGCGATGGCCCTCGGAACGGGGCACCTGGGTCATCGTCGGACTGTCGTGGACCGCAGGCACCGCGCCGGCAGCGCTCGGCCGCGGCTTCGGCCCAGACCTCCTCCTGGGTGCGGCCATCTTCTGCGGCGTCATGGCTCGGGAACCGCTGGTGTGGTCTCTGTGGCGGCGGACTCACAAAGTTGCTCCCTCTGCGGAGTGGCGGCGGGGTGCCGCATGGGCGGCAGCCGCGCTGGTCCTCACCGCATCTTGGTGGCATGCGCACCCGCTACCGGTCCAGCGCGCCGGATTGGCGCTTGCGCTGCTTGGCGTCGGCTGGGACTCCGCGATGCGACTGGTGCGAGCCAGCGCTTGGTGGCCTGGCGTCGCAGGCTCCGCCTGCACCTCCGCGGGTGTCTACCTCGCCGCGCTCGCCACGCCCCTCGCGCCCGCAACCTGGCTGGCGGCCGCCGGCATCGGGTACGCCGTCGGATGCACCATGTGTGCCATGGGCGTCTACACCAGCAGGGTACCGCGGTCCCGGCCCGCGGGGGTCACAGTTTCCACCCGCCTACTGTGGGGTTGGTCGGCCGGGGGCGGGGTCTCGCTCGCCGTCGCGGGGATGACGACCGGGTGTCTGGCGATGCCTGCGGTTGCGCTGGGTATGGGCCTGCTTCACGCCGAACTGGCACATGAGCAGCCGCGCACACTGGACTTCCGCCGCCTGGGGTGGCAGGAGACGGTTTGGTTGGCAACGGTGGTCGCTCTGATTCTCTGGATGGCGGGCTGGGGTCCAACCCCCGCTCCGTGACCTTTCCGTTCTCACGAAAATAGCCGCTGAGCCACTATATATAGTGTGCACCGAGGGCAACACCTACTATGCTAGGTGCCGCCTGACCCGGGTGCCGCTGCGGTGTTTTCATCGTCGTCGACGGCCGTCCCCCCGGCGATGGGGATTTGCCCACTGTCACCCACCTTCGGGGTCCGCCGCAAGGCTTCGACAGACGCGTATCCATGCGCCAGAGCTGCGCCAGAAGTGGCAGGCCGGTGTCCCACCCCCAGTCGGAAGGGCGCACCGCTGGCGTCCCGGCCGCTCGGACCAGCCGCCCAGACCGGTCGCACCCGCAGGCCTGCGGCAAGCGGCGCGCCCGACCAGGCCTTGCAAACCGGTGTTCCAACCGCTGCAAAGCCCCCCTTGCCGCCGACCGGCCGTCCGCCTATACTGAATCGCATGCGATACATCGCAGGCGACTCAAGCACCGACCCGCGGCTGGCGGAGGCGGACTCACTCCGCCGATCCGTCCGGTCCGTGCATCGCTACTTCGTGCGGCGCATGCAGGAACGGGTCGAACGGCACGGGTTCACGCTTCCGCAGATGCGGGTGCTGCAAGAAGTCGCCGCCCATTCCGGGACGACCGTTACGCAGTTGGCCAACGCCTTGCAGATGACGCAGAGCACCACCTCTGGGATCGTCCAGCGCTTGGTGGCCAAGGGCATCCTCGAACGGCGGCGCACAGACGACGATCGGCGCGCTGTGCACTTATGGCCCGCGGCGCGGATGCGCTCCTTCTTGGAGGAGCAAGGCATGGAGTTCGCTGCCCAGCCGGTCGCCGATTTGCTGGACCGACTGGACGCCGAAACCAGATCTAGCGTCGTACGGGCAGTCCACTTGCTCGCGGTCGAGATTGAACGGGTTCAAGCGGAGGAAAGCGAGCATGCCACTCGGTAGCCATGGCCTGATCGGATCGCTGTTCCGAGGCGGCGGTGGTCCAGGTGAGACGGTGCTGATCGGCGTTGCCGCGTTCGTCTACCTAGTCTACCGCCAAGTCACCCCGCGCGCATTGAGCACGCGTAGCCTTGTACTGGTACCTTTGATTCTGCTGTACTTCCTCTGGCGGTCTCTGCCGTCGTTTTCCCCAACCCCGACCATCCTCGTGGAAACCTCCGTGGATGCCGTAGTGACACTCGTCCTCGGATTGCTCGCTGTCCGCCAACTGCAGGTCTACTCCAATCCAACCACTGGAAGGGCCATGGTTGGCGGCTCGCTCCGATACTTCCTCTGGTGGCTTGCTGCGTTCGTGGCCAAGGCTGGCCTGGCCATCGCCTTCGGCGTCACGGCGGCCAACGTAACCGGTCTGGAGATCCTGCTGCCGGTGTTCCTCCTGGTGGCATCACGCAACGCGTACCTGTATTGGCGGGCGGTCAGCATCGGATTGCCGCTCCATTAGCACCAAGGCTACAGCCGGAACCACGCCGACCACACGTTCCGCGTGGCGCGCAGGCACGCGCCGCGCTGGAGGACAAGCGGTACGGGCTGCACGCGCTAATGGACGGCTCGGCGGCGGCGCCCGTCCCGCTCGGGCCTGCTGCGTCTCCCGGGGTGGCCCGTAAAGATCACGGGGCACGACAATGCGCCCACTCTTGCCGACGCGCATGCGGGCTGTCCACGCCAGGCCGGCCGAGCCGCCGCCATACAGCCAACCAGTGGTACCGCTACTCGCCACCCGGGTACAGACGGACTGGCCCGCCCCACCGATGGAGGGTAGGCGGGGTCGGCAGCGGACGTGATCGGATGTCTGCGCGCGCCGGTGGACTGCCGACTGTCCGCGAAGGCGAAGCCCCCTCCAGTCGTTCCCGGAGAGGGCTTCCAGCGTCCAATCAGGCTCTGCGCGTTCAACTGGTCGGGGTGGGCGGATTTGAACCGCCGACCTCCTGGTCCCGAACCAGGCGCCCTGCCAAGCTGGGCCACACCCCGGAATGCCCGGTGAGTATATCCGCGCCCCTCCCCACCGGTCAATGCTACGACCGAGGGGGTTGGGGCACCGTTCGAGCGCTCGCGAGCGGCGCGCCGCGCTGCTCGGCCCACTCGCGGGTGAAACCGGTCAACACCCGCGGAGCGCGGCGCAGGTCGGCAAGCGTGGTGGAGCCCACCAAGAGCACCACCGTGCGCAGGTCGCGCAGGAAGCCGGCCAGGAAATCCTGGGCGGTCTCGGCCCCGCCACGCTGAACGGCCCGCAGCAACGCGCCCGCGACCCCGACGGCGCAGGCGCCCAAGGCCAGGGCCCGCGCTGCCTCGCTGCCATGGCGCACCCCGCCGCTGGCCACCACGTCCAGGCCGGGAAGCGCGGCACCCACCACGTCCAGCAGCGAAGCGGCCGTCGGAATACCCCAGTCGAGCAGGCCGGGATCCACGGGTCCGCGCAACCCGAGCCGCCGGGCCTCGATGCGCGCGAAGTTGGTGCCACCCCGCCCACCCACATCAACGGCGCGGACCCCGACGGCGTGCAAGCGGCGGGCCGTCTCGGCGGACATGCCGAAGCCGCATTCCTTGACGACCACCGGTACGCGGCTGTCCGCCACCACCGCCGCGATGGAGCCGAGTTGGCCGCGAAAATCGCGATCGCCCTCGGCCATGATGAGCTCTTGAGGCGCGTTGAGGTGCAGTTGCAACAGGTTGGCGCCAATCATGGAGACGGCGCGGCGGGCGTCCTGGGGCGTCGCGCCGGCCCCCAGATTGGCGATCACGATGCCGTCGGGGTTGTCGGTGCGCACGGCGGCATACGTCGGAACAAGCGACGGGTCGTCGAGGGCCGCCCGCTGGCTACCCACGGCCACCGGAATACCGAAGGCCGCAGCGACACGACCCAGCACCCGGTTGATCGCCGCGGCCTCAGCAACGCCTCCGGTCATGGCGTTGATGATCACCGGCACCGGCAACGTCAACCCCAGGAGGCTCGTGCGCAGGTCGACCTGGTCCACAGCCGCCTCCGGCAAGGCATCGTGCACGAGGTGGACATCCTGCCACCCCGCCCCAGCCCGCATCGACCCCAGGGCGAGCCGCAGATGGTCCAACTTCCGGCTGGCGCGCGACTTCGGCGAGGACGCGATGGCTCACCCCTCTCATCGACCCGTCCGGCCGGGCTGGTCTTCGCCGCGTAACCGGCCGCTACATCTCGGGTCCGGGCACGGTGGCCAGGATCTGGAGCAGCGAATCGTGGATGTGCCCGTTGGTGCCGACCACTCCGCGCAGCCCTGCGTGCCACTCGCTCCCCGGGATGTCCGTTGCCCGCCCTCCGGCCTCGCGCACCAGCAAGACTCCAGCGGCCGAATCCCATGCCTGCAGCAGCGGCTCCCAGAACCCGGAGATGCGCCCGGCGGCCACATAGCCCAGGTGCAGCGCCGCCGATCCGAAGTTGCGTACGTTGCGCACCCGCTCTCCCACCGCCGCCAGGCTCCGCAGGGCCCACGCCTGTGAAGGAGGCACAGGCGGGATGCCGGTGCCCACCAGGGCGTCCCCCAAGGCCGTCTCCCCGCTCACCGCGAGCGGACGCCCGTCGACGGTCGCGCCGCCACCGGACCGCGCGGTGAACAACTCGTCGGCCGTCGGATCGTAGACGGCGGCGGCGACCGGCCGGCCGGCGCGTGTCAGGGCCACCGAAACGGTGTAGCCGGGAAGGCCGTGGACGAAGTTGGTGGTACCGTCGATCGGGTCGATGTACCACACATACTCCGCCTGGCGCCGCCCGCCGCCCTCCTCGCCGAAGAGGTCGTGGTCGGGGAAGCGCCGCCGCAGGGAAGCCGTGATCAACGCCTCGGACTGGCGGTCCATCTCCGTCACCAGATCCGCTGGCGACGCTTTATGGCCCACTTCGCGCGCGCAGCCAGCCCAGGGACGAACGCGCCGCCCCGCCTCCACCGCTGCTTCGGCGGCCGCGAGCTCGAAAGTGCGCAGATCGTCCACCACGATCGTCCCCTTCCACACGGCACACAACGCAAGAACCGGCGGCGGAGCCAAGCCCCGCCGCCAGCCGTACGTCAGGGTTCGGCCCTGACGCTCAGCCTTCCTGCCGCCCAGATTCAGGTCGAACGCCCAGCCATCTGCTCCTGTGCCAGGCGGATCATGCGCCGCACCATCTGGCCGCCGATGCGCCCGCCGATGTGCCCGCCGATGCGGCCGGCCTCGCGCGAGGTCAGGTCGCCGTTGTAGCCGCGCTGCAGCGGGATGCCCAACTCCTGCGCGACCTCATACTTGTAGTCGCTGAGCGCCGCCGCGAACTCCTGCGGCGCGGTCGGGGTCGGCCGCCCCATGCGCGTAGGGAAGTAGCCGAGTTCGTCGGCCACCTCGAACTTCAACTGCTCGAGCCCTGGGTGCCGCAAGCCGCTCCTTGCCATGTCCTCCACCTCCCCGACGCTAGTCTGCACGCGGGTGGCCGCCGCCCCTCCCGGGCAATGCTAGTTTCGGCGGCAGGCGGCGGCGCGCATCCCAGCGCCGTGCCATGTCGCGGAAGGGGTGGACGATTTGGCATTCGGGCGGAGGCGGCGCTTTGGGGACGGCAAAAGCCTCCTGCACCGCGTCGAGTTCGCGCGGGAGTTCGTGACATCGGTGCGGCCGGTGGAGCGGCTGGACCTGGAGGCGGCACAAGACACGGCACCCAACGGCGGGGACGACCAACTGCGGCGCAACCCACCGAGCACCACACCCGCGGACGAGGCCGGCAGCGACTCGCTTCAGGCTCCCCAGCCGCAACCCGCCCCCGGCGGCTCCAGTCCGTCGACGCGTGCGAGGCTGTGAGCGGACGGCGGCGATCAGGCCTCGTGATCGAGGGTCGCCGCCGCCTCCAAGATATCGTCGGCGACCACCTGGGCGCCGATGGCGGCCAGTTTGGTGGTGAAATGCTCGCAGACCCGCTCCACGTGGTGGACGCCGAGCACCAGGGTCGAACCTTCGGCGCACAACCCGGCGATGGCATAGGCCGCGGCCGCCCGGCTCTCACGCGCCGTCACAACCGCCCCGTGCAGCCGCCCCCCGTGTACCACCGCCGTATGGTTGCGCACATCGACGGTGGCGCCCATGCGCCGCAGGCCCTCCACATACCCAAAGCGTTCTCGCCACTGGGTCTCCACGATGCGGCTCACCCCGGCCGCCGTCGTCAACGCCGCCGCAAACGGCGGGTGGTAGTCGGTGTAGAAGGCCGGCAGGGGCCCGGTCTGCACATCCACGGCCTGCAGGCGGCGCGGGCCGTCCAGCGCCACCCATCCGGGTCCGGTGGTCCAACTCGCGCCGGCCTCTTCCAACTTGCTCAGACCCGCGCCGACATCCCGCGCCTCGATACCGTCCAAACGCACCCGGCCGCCGGTGGCGGCCGCGCCGGCCAGATAGACGAACGCCTCGGCCTGATCGCCGATCAGGACGTGCTCGACCGGGCGCAGCCGCTCCACCCCGCGGATGCGGACCGTGGAGGTGCCCGCGCCGCGGATGTCCGCGCCCATCGCCCGCAACATATTGGCAAGGTCCACGATGAACGGCCCCACGTAGGCGTTGTCCAGGCGGGTCTCACCCCGGGCGCGCACGGCCGCCAGCATCGCCTGAATCGTGGCGCCGACGCTCGGCTGATCGAAGTAGACATGGGCACCGCACAGGCCCGAGGCGATGCCGCAGAGCGCACCGCCGTCCTCGGACGGACCGACCTGCGCTCGCATGGCACGCAGGGCCTTGACGTGAAGATCTACGGGCCGGCTGCCGATGCGGTCGCCTCCCGGCAGCCCGACCTCGGCCCTGCCGAAAAGCACCAACTGCACGGCGAGCATGTAGGTGGAGGCACGCAGCCCTTCGCTCCAACTGGAAGGAATCGGCCGGTAGGCCATGCCGTGCGGGTCGATGCAAATGGTGGATCCCTGGCGGCGGACCGTGGCGCCGCACGCCTCCAGCATATCGAGATAGGATTGGACATCGAGGATGTCCGGCACGTTATGCAAGACGCACTCGCCGTCGGCCAGTGCGCAGGCCGGGATCGCGGCCAGGGCGGAGTACTTGCTGCCGCCGACACGGACGTTGCCTTCCAGGGGGGTTCCGCCGCTGATCCTCCAAACGCGCACCGCGAAAACTCCTTACTGCCACCGTTTACCCGCGTCATCGGGCGCCGCCGGGCCGCGCCTTGCCGTAACGGACGCCTCCCGTCGGACGCCCCGCGCCCCGCGCCTGTTCCCGGGCGCGGCTCCGGGTGGTCACGGACGGTACGGCTGCAGCCTATGCAAGGACCCTCCCGGCCGGGACGCGAGCCGTCTGCTCCCGTATTCGCACACGGGGACCGGCTTTGTGAGCGCCTCCCCGCACTTGGCCGCACACCGTCCGTGGACACGATAACGCCTGTGGCGTCGGCGTGCGCGCACCACCTTGTGCCGCCGCTTCCCGGGTTGACCAGGGAGGCGCGCAGGCGCATCCGACGCCGGCCAAGAGCATCCTGGACGTAGGCTGGGGCGAACCGCTGCGGCAACTCGAATACAAGGCACGGTAGTACCGCCGCACCTTTGTCCGAATCGACCGCTTCTACCCCAGCAGCAAGCGGTGCCATGCCTGTGGGCACACCGTGGCGGCGTTGCCGCTTGAAGTGCGGCATTGGCAGTGCTCCGGGACGTGAACGCCGCGCAAGACATCCGGAACGCGGGACTCGCGGAATTGGCCGCCGGCTGGCGGTGTCTGCCTGTGGAGGGGACGTAAGACCCACTCGGAAACGGGTGGGCGGACCCCGGCGAAGCAGGAAGCCCCGATGGGCGATCACCGGAAATCCCCCGGCTTTGGCCGTGGGGAGGAGGTCAACAGTGTGTAGGTTGTGCGGTCCATGTCCCTCGGGGGGTACCGCGCCCGCCCCGAGCACGCTACCATGGACAGGCAACCCTGGTGAACCGGTCGGCGCCGGGACGCCACACGCATCGAGTGAAGGGAGACTGGCAGCATGCCGAAGTATGAGGTTCCCGCGCTCACGTACGCCTTCGACGCCCTGGAGCCCCACATCGACGCCCAGACCATGCAGATCCACCATGACCGCCACCACGCCGCCTATGTGGCAAACGCCAACGCCGCGCTCGAGGCCCATCCCGACCTGCTGGCCAAGCCGGTGGAAGCGCTCCTGGCGAACCTCTCCCAGGTACCGGAAGCGATCCGCACGACCGTCCGCAACAACGCTGGCGGCCACGCCAACCACTCCCTGTTTTGGACGATCATCGGCCCCGGCAAAGGGGGCGAACCCAAGGGCAAGCTCTCCGACGACCTGCGCGCCCACTTTGGTTCTTTCAGCAATTTTCAGCAGGAGTTCGCCAAGGCGGCCATGGGGCGTTTTGGCAGCGGCTGGGCCTGGTTGGTCGCCGACCGCGGGGGCAAGCTTGCCATCACCAGCACGCCCAACCAGGACAACCCGGTCATGGAAGGCCTGCAGCCACTGCTCGGCCTGGACGTGTGGGAGCACGCCTACTACCTGAAGTACCAGAACCGGCGCGCCGACTATGTGGCTGCGTTCTGGAGCGTCGTCGACTGGGACGCGGTGGCCGCCCGCCAGAGCAAGGCCCAGGCATAAGACGCATCGCCGCATGGGGACGGGACGCGGCCAAGCCGCACCCGCCCCCGGACCCGCGGTCTGTGACGGGAAAGGGGAAGGCTCAAGCATGGCGTTTGCGATCGGTATGCGCATCCCGCCCAAGATCCGCGGCCTCGGCCTGGAGGGCCTCTGCGCCTGGGCCGCCTCGGTCGGCCTGGGCGCCGTTGATCTCGGCGGGGACGTGAGCCAAGAGCACTTGGCCACGTTGGCCCGCCACAACCTGCGTCTGGGCAGCGTCGACGCGGTCGGTACGGGAGACATCCTCAGCCGCGACCCCGAGCGCCGCGGCCGGGGCACCCAGGCACTGCGCGCCCACATTGACCGGGTCGCAGAACTCGGCGCCAAGGTCATCTTCGTCTGTTTCGTGCCCGGTGAGCGGGACATCTCGCGTCGCGAGGCCTTCGACATCTGGGCCGAAGCCTTCCCGCCCATCGTCGAGCATGCGGAGTCCAAGGGGGTCTCCTTTGCGGTCGAGGGCTGGCCTGGCGGGGGCCCCCTGTACAGCACCGTGGGCTATACCCCCGAGGTGCTGCGCGCCATGATCGAGCGATGCCCCAGCCCATCGCTCGGGCTGTGCTACGACCCCTCGCACCTGGTGCGACTGGGGATCGACCACCTGCGCTTCCTCGATGAATTCGCCTCACGCGTGCGCCACTGCCACGGCAAGGACACCGAACTGCTGCCGGACGGGCAGTACCGGTTCGGCCACATGTCGGCGGTATTGCACAAGTCGCCTGGCTTCTCCGAAGGTCCCTGGCGCTACTGCATCCCGGGGGACGGCACCGTCAACTGGGCGCGGGTCGGCTTCCGCCTGCACGAAGCCGGCTACTCCGGGCCGATCTCGATCGAGCTCGAAGACGCCCGCTACTGGGGCAGCCTGGAACTCGAGCAGCAGGGCATCGTCAAGGCCCTCGGCCACTTGCGCAGCCACGCCTGCTGAAGCCTCCCCGGTGGGCGGGGGGCGCCGCGGACGGCGCCCCCCGCCCCCCCCTTCCCCCCCCCCCCGCGTCCGTGAACGGAATCGCGTGCCCCGGGAGGGCCCGGGAATGCCCAGGCCGACGGACGCCGTCCTGGCCGCGGCGGTGGGCCGGATGTTCCATGCACCCGGCCGCGCGGCCGTCTCCGAGCGGCACCTGCTGCACGCCGCACCCGGGCGCGGCGTCGAGCGCCTGCTCGTCGCCGGCCGGCCCGTCGTGGTCAAGTGGCGCGACGACCGGCCGGAGGACCGCGAGGCCTTGCTCTATTACGGTCTTCAGCCCGCCGTGCTCCGGCTGCTTTGCGCCCCGCGGCCGATGGGTGCGCTGTGCCTGGAGGGCACCCACCTGCTGTTTCTGGAGTGGCTCGAAGGCCGAGACGCCGATTGGACCGCCGCCGCCGACGTGCGCCGGGCCTTCACCCACCTGGGCCTCGTGCACCGGGCCAGCGCGGCGCGGCTCAGGCGGGGCCCGGCCGCCCTCGCCGGTCCGTCGGCCTGGCGGGAGATCCAGCCGGAGGCCGCGGAGGCCTCCGGCCCCCTGGTGCTGGATCCCGGCGACCTGCATGCCGCCAACTTCCGACTGCGACCCGAAGGTTCCGTCTCTATGCTGGACTTCGAAAACATGCGCCTGCGCGCGCCGCAAACGGCGCTGCGCCCACTGCGCGAGGACGAGTCGACGCCGCGGGGGTCGCTGGCCGTCCTGGCGCGTTCGGCCTACGCCGCCGCGTGGCCGGATGCCCCCTTCCCTACAGCCTAGCCACGGCCGCGGCCGTCCGTGTGGACCGCCGCCCCGCCGCCAGCGCGCGGAAGACGGCCGCCCACCGCGCCGGGTCCGACGGATCCCGGTACTCCGGCGCGAAACCCAAGGCGAGGTAGGTCGCCACGGCCGGCAGGCGGTGGTCGTCGGTTTCCAGGACCATGTCCCGCGCGCCGCCCGCCTGGCTGTGGACGATTGCGGCCAGCGAGGCCGCCGCGCCCAGACCGCTGCCGGCCATGGCAGGATCGGCCGCCACCCAATGCAGGTAGCCGGCGCCCGGAAACCGGTCGGGCACCTCTCGGTCCGACGCGGTCGCCACGAGGCGCTCCGAGCCCTCCGCGCGCATGGTCACGACGAAGGTCGCGGTGACATCCCCCGCCTCCAGGAGGTCGCGGCGCACTCGGTCCGCATCCCAGCCACCACCGAAGGCGCCGGAGAGCAGGCGGGCGAGGTCCGGCGCGTCGGCGTCCAGGGCTTGGCGCACGGCGAATCCCGGCGGCACATCCCTCACCCCCGCCGCAGCCAGCAGCGCCGCCGGGGCCCGCATCACCAGTTGGGGTACGCCCGGCGCCCCCGGGTCCGATACCACCACGGGCCGCTCCCCGCCCGCCCCGCATCCGGCATGCGGCTCGGACCGGGGCGCCGGCGGCGTGAGCTTGGCCGACAGGAGCGCGGACAGGGAAGGGACCGCGAGCGGCATGCCGCCCCGCGCGATCGACTCCTGGGACACCAACTCGGCGGCGGTCCAGTTCACGGCATCCTCGATGCCGATCGACACCGGGATCTCAGCGCGGCACGCACGTACGAAGTCCCGGGCAACAAAGAAGTCCGCCCCGCCGTGGCCGCTGCCGGCGGCAGGCGGCCATCCGTCGCGGTACCAGGCCGGAAGCGCCGACGCGTACGACTCCAGCGGCCGCCAGCGGCGCCCACCCTCCTGCTCGGTGCAGAAGAACACACGATCCGTCTCCCCGGCCGCCCTCGCCGACTCGTACGCGCCGGCGGTGCCCTGCAGCGTGTAATTGGTCGGGGCATCCGGCCGGTTACTCAACATGTCCAGCCGGATCCGCACCAGGCGCCCCGATGCAAGCTGGCAGCAGAGGATCACCGTGTCCTCCATGGCATGCTCCGGATCGGTGTGCCGGCCGGACCCGAGGCAGGAGACGCGGGCCACACGGTCCGGGCGGTCGGCGGGGTCCGCTGCGGTGAGCCACTGCATGACCGGCCCCAGGCTGTGGGTGCCGTAGGTGCAACCGTTGCGCCCCACCTGCCAGTGGTGGCGCCACGTCGGCGAACCGTCGGTGTTGTGGTGCATGTCCTTGACGTCGTGCAGGTACTCGCCTTCGGCGTAGTAGACGGTGCCAAAGGCGCCGCGCCGGACCAGTTCGCGCACCAGGACGTTCTGGCGGCTGTAGCAGTAGTTCTCTGCGAGCATGTACACCCGACCGGTCCGGGCCGCCGCCAGCGCCGCCCGGCCCAGGTCGCGGCACTGGCCGAAGCTGACCGCCGCTGTCACCTCACTCAGAACGTGCAGGCCGCCGTCGAGGGCGGCGACCGCCTGCGGGGCGTGGAGGTGCATGGGCGTGCCAAGCGCCACGGCATCGAGTCCGGCGTCCAGGAGATCCTCGTAGCGGTCCAGGCGGTGGTTCGGCGGGACGCCCGCCGCCTCGCCCAGCGCCCGCCGCCGGCCGGGCTCCAGTTCGCACACCGCGGCCACCACGGCACCCGCCGCCACCAGCCCCGGAAGGAACGCTCCGGCGCGCCAGCCGACCAGCCCCACCCGTAAAGCCGCCACGCGGCACCCCCCTCGGACGGCGCAGGGCACACGTGCCCAAAGACCCCGGTGGAGCGTTCGCACCACGTCCCGCGGGTTCCTGGGGCGCAGGATACGACCGTGCCGGAAGTGGACGCAGAAAGCGGCGGCGATCGGGGACACCGCCCGCACGCCAAGAGGAACCGCCGGTTCTCCTGCGAACCCACCTGCGGATGGCGGGGGCGACCCCGCGAGGGAGGGACCCCCATTGGCCGCAACCGGCACCGAGCCCCGCTGGAAGACGAGCGTCGGCATCTGGGCCTTCGGACCGGCAGGCACGCGCTTCGTGCCCGGGGGGTACCACCCCGAAGTGGTGGACGTCCCGGTCGCCGAACGGGTGCACCGCGCCGTCGCCGGTCTCGGCCCGCTGATGCACGGCTACGAGTTCCATTACGGAAGCGAGATCACCGCCGACAACCTCGCGGACATCCAGGCCGCGCTGGGCTCGGACCACGACATCTACTGCATCTGTTACGGACTCGTACCGCAGGCGCGCTTCAAGCTCGGGTCGCTGTGCAACCCCGACCCCGGCCTGCGCGCGCAGGCCCTGGCGCACCACCGCGAAGCCATCGACCTTGCCGCCAAGGTAGGCGCGCGCTACATCATCTGGCCGGGCAACGAAGGATACAACTACAACCTGATGCGGGACTACGGCGCCACCTGGGGCCACTTCCTCGAAGGACTGGCGGCCGTCGTCGAGCACGCCCGCCGTCGCGGCGTGACGGTGTTCCTGGAGCACAAGAACTCCGAACCGGCGATGCAGATCCTGATGCGCAACGTCGGCATGGCGCTGTTCATCATCTACAAGCTGCAGTCGCTGGGCAACGACGTCTCGCACGTGCAGGTCAACATGGACTGGCAGCACCTGATCATGAACAACGAACCCCTGGGCGAGTTCGCCGCCCTGCTGCTGCGTGAAGGACGGATGGGCCACCAGCACGCCAACTCCGGCTGGGGCGCCTTCGACGACGACAACATGACCGGGGCGTCTTTCCTGGAACAGACGATCGATCTGGCGCGGGTGCTCGCCGCCGGAGGCTACCAGGGGCGCATTGGCTTCGACCTCTACCCGTATACCGAAGACCCGGTGGCGGCGGTGCGGCGCTCCGTGCTCCAATGGGAGTTCCTCGCCGACGTCGCCCGGCGCATCGACCCCGAGGCCCTGGCCGCGGCCCAGGCCTCGGCCGACGCCGTCGGCGCATACACCGCCATGTTCGCCGCCCTCGGTCTGACCCCCGAGTTCGAGCGGCGCATCCTGGAGGACTACCGCACCCGCTAGCGATCCGAACCCGGAGAGGAGATCCCGATGGCCGACCTGACCGCCCGATCCGCGGAAGCCAACGTCAAACTGCGCCACCTGCGCGAACTGTTGCGGGCGCGCGACGCGCAGGCCCTCGTCCTGACCCGCTCCGCCAACTTCGCCTGGCTTTCGGGCGGCGGGCGGGCGTTTATCGCCGCCGCCGCCGAAACGGGCGCCGCCTGGATCATCGTCACGCCCGACGGGGTGCGGGTGGTCTCCAGCAACATCGAGGCCATGCGCCTGCGCGCCGAAGAGTTGTATGGACTGGACTGGGAACTGACCGCCACTCCCTGGTGGGAGAGCGGTGGCGTGACCGCCGCCGTCGAGCGGCTGCTGCCGGCGGCGGGGCGCCTGGCCGACGCCCCCCTCCAGGGGACGACCGACGTTGGAGCCGAACTCGTCGCCCTGCGCACCCGGCTTGAACCGGAGGAGCAGATCCGCGCCGCCAGCCTTGGTCAGGCGCTGGCCGTCTCCCTGGAGAACTGTTGCCAGGCCATCCGCCCGGGAGAGACGGAGGACGCCATCGCCGGCCGCTTGGCCGAGGGCTGCCTGGCCCGCGGGATCGAGCCGGTCGTCCACCTCATCGCGGCCGATGAGCGAGCGCTGACCCGCCGCCACCCGCTGCCGACGGGACGGGTGGTGCGCCATCTCGCACTGGTGGCCGCATGCGGCATGCGCGACGGGCTGGTGCTTTCCGCCAGCCGCCTGGTGCACTTCGGCCAGCCCGCCGCTGGCCTGGTCCGCCGCTGGACCGCCGCCGCCGAGGTATCCGCCGAGATGATCGCCGCCACCGTACCGGGGGCGACCGCTGGAGATGTGATGGCGGCGGCCCAAACGGCATACGCCCGTCTCGGCTTTGCCGACGAGTGGCGCAACCACCACCAAGGGGGCCTCGCGGGCTATGCCTCCCGCGAATCGCGCGTGGTGCCGGGCAGCAACGCACCGATCTCCGTAGCGCAACTGTATGCGTGGAATCCCTCCCTGCCCGGCGCCAAGAGCGAGGACACCGTCCTGACGACGGCGGCGGGCGAGCCGACGAACCTGACCCAGACGGGGAATTGGCCGCTGCGCGCCGTGCGCACCAGCGGTGGCACCGTGGTCCGCCGCCCCGAGGTACTGCTGCTCTGAGGTCGGAGCAGCCGCCGGGTGAAGGTGGGACGCAGACGGCGGACTGCCGCTGCGTTCGCCGAGCCACGCGGGCCGGACGGTCCGGCCACCACGGGTTCGGGCGGTCGCGGCACCGCCGTCTGCCGTTCAGCCCCGGACGGGCCCCCGCCCTGGGGGCTCGTCTGGGGCGCGCTAACCCCGGTCGGGATTCAGCGAGCCCGGCACCCAGGGGGGACGGGTCACCGGCGCCACGTACCGGTACAGCCAGGCCAGAAAGGCGGCGGGCGCGATGCCCGCCCGCCTCAGGCGGGCGCCGTAGCTCGGATCGACGCTGACCGCCAAGGCGTCGAGCCCACCGCCGGGGGGAGCATACCCGGTCCGCATCAGGTTACGGATCACGTCCATGTTGTCCATGGCCGTGGGCCGCGCCTGGCGGCGCAGCCAGGCGGCTGGCACCGACACCGTCAGGTTGGCGCTGAGAAGATTGCCCGCCTGATCCCGCAGGCTGAAGATGCAGACCGCCCCGGGCGACTGACTCGTGAAGCCGCACTGGCTGCGGTCGATCGGCACGCTGCCCAGGGCGGTCGTTTCCGGATTCGTCGTCGCGGGCGGCGGGCTGTTGCCGACGGCGCGCAGAAGCCGCGGCGGCAACAGCCCGTGCCCCGCGGCGAAGACCAGGCCCCCCAGCACCAGCGCCGCCGTGACCCCCGCCCCGAGCACCAAGAGCCCCAACTGCCGGCGCTCGTCGGATGTCCCCCGCGATCCCACACCCTGTGCCACACACCCACGCCTCTTTGCGCTCTGCGCACGCACCGCGGCTCCGAAGCGGCCGCCGGCCGGGGTTCGTTCCCGTGCCCTCAGTGTACCACCACGCAACGGATGGCGGACGCGCCGAACACACTCCCTGGCATACCGCGGCGCGCCGTGGTCGTCCACGCCGCGGCGCCAGAGGCACCGGGTTGGCACGTTGACGCCGGGCGCCGCACGCGCGAGACTACGACGACGGGCCGGGCCGCGCGGGCCGCGCCCGGAAAGGGAGGCGATCGGTTGCCTGCGGAGCATCGCTCCGGCTGGCAGGAACTGTGGGAGACGGTGCGGGCCATCCTCCTGGCTGTCCTCGCCGCCCTGCTGATCCGGCAGTTTGTCGTCGAGACGTATCGGGTCAACGGCATCTCCATGGAACCGACGCTGCAGAACAACGAACGCCTGTTGGTAAACAAGTTTATCTACCGTTTCACTCCGCCGCACGTCGGCCAGATCATCATCTTCCACCCTCCGCTACCCACACCCGCGCAACTGGCCAGCGGCAGCTTCCACGGCACGGATACCTGCCATATGGCCATCCCGAGCAGCGAGGACTTCGTTAAGCGGGTCATCGCCGTCGCCGGCCAGACCTTCGCGATGCGCAACGGAGTGGTGTACATCAACGGCCAGGCACAGGCGGAACCGTGGCTGCCGACCGCCTGGCGCGACCACTACACGACCGTGCACCCGAGCCAGGTGAAGATCCCGCCCGGGGATGTCTGGGTTTTGGGCGATCACCGCGCGGCCAGCTTGGACAGCCGCTGCTTCGGTCCGGTGCCCATCTCCTCGATCAAAGGCCAGGCGATGCTGGTGTGGTGGCCTCTGGGGAACTTCCGTATCCTGAAGTCCTGATGCATCGACCCACTGCCACCCACGGCGAGGCGGCGCGGGGTCGATGCCGGCGGGGGTTGCCAGTAGCTGCAGGAGGTATCGCCGTTCGTGTCAAACAGGTCCGAGACCGTATTTGTCGCCGGGAGTTCCCCGGGGACACAAGACGTCTGTGGAGCGGAGGGCTCTGGCCATGAGAACGGCTTGGCGAAACCAACCGCAACGAAGCAGGAATCTCCAAGCAGGAAACTGACCGCGCAAGCGGCCGGAAGGCCATGAAGAGAGGAACGGCATGGGGATGGACGCGCGCCGGCCGCCCGACGACGGGGATGAGACCCCGGGGCCGATCCGGCTTCCGCGCACAGCGGGTGGTCCAGCGGCCCGCCGCCTCGGCTGGCCGGTCGGTGCCCTGGTGGTGGTGCTCGCCGCCGCCTTTTACTTCGGCACGCGCCCTCCGGCGCTGAACGCGCACTCCGCGCCGCAGCCGCGCTGGGGCAAGAGTACCCTGGCCGAGGTGGCCCGTGGCGGCGCGAAAGCGGCCGGAGAACCCCGCCCCCGCCACGCCACCTGGATGTTCGGCTACCGCAACCAGATTCTGGCGGCGATGACCGGCCATGCCGGCCACGGCAGCGAGGCCGAATACGCGGTGGTGCTGCACGGTACGTTCCAGAGCCCGGCGGCCAACACCCACGGCGTGCCCCTGCTGCCGGGCTCCGGGGCGCAGGGGAGCCGGTTGGTGCTCTTGGTGCGGGCCTTCGACGGCCAGTTGCGTGATCAATGGCTGGGTGACCACGTCCCGCAGGCGCTGGGGCAGGTCGGCATCGTGCACCCGCTACGCCTGGGCGGCCTTCCCTTCGGCCTCTGACCGCTGGACTCCCCCGGGGGGCAGCGGTCGGGGAACTCCGACGCGAAGCCCCCACGGACGGGACGGGCCCCCGGCGCCCTACCCCACCTTGCGGGCGCTGCCGGCGATGACCCGCAGCACCGGAAACGGAGCCGGCACGTCCGTCCAGTCGATGGAGGCAAAACCGGCTTGGCGCAGCGTGTCGCCGGTGGGCCGATCCAAACGGCAGCCCCCGGCCATGGCCGCCCACGGCCGCGCCAACCGCTGCTGCCACCGGCCGGCGGAGCCCTCCACGCGGACGTGCTCCAAAAACCGCAGAGTCCCGCCGGGACGCAGCACCCGCCGCACCTCGGCAAGCGCGACCGCCGGGGCCGAGACCGTGCACAGCACCAGCGTGAGCAGCACCGCGTCCATGCAGGCGTCGCCCAGCGGCAGCGCTTCAGCGGACGAGGGTAGGAAGGTGACCGGCAGGCCGAGCCGGGCGGCGCGGCGGCGCGCCCGCCGCAGCATGTGCGGATCCGGCTCGGCGGCATAGACGGTCAGCGAAGGTTGGGCCAGGGAGCGCACCGCGAGGAACGGAAAGTTGGCACCCGTGCCGGCCCCGACGTCCAGTACCGACCCGTGCAGACCGTCGACCAGGTTACGCCGTAGCGGGGCCAGAGGACCCCGCTCGGCCCCCGCCGTCAGGAAGTCATAGAAGGCGGCAAACACCGGATGGCCGGCCCGCTGGCCGCGCACGGGTCATCCCTCCTGGCGGCCTCAGATGCCCCAGTGTTCACGCAGAAAGCGGCGGCTCATCTCCGAACTCTCCAGCGGCGTGCGGGCCGTGCGATCCTGCTCGACGACCACGAGGGGCAGGCGCAAATCCTCGGCCGCCTGCCGGATGCCGGCCCAGTCGAGCCGCCCGGCGCCGACCTCGCCGAAACTGCCGTCGGCCAGCATGTCCTTGAGGTGCAGGTAGCCCACCCGGTCACCGAGCAACCGGATGATCGAGACCGGGTCCTGCCCGCCGCGCTGGACCCAGTAGGTGTCCAGGTTGAGGCGTACGTTCGCCGGATCGGTGCCGCGCAGGATGTGGCCGAGTCCGAACAGGTCGTGCGTGATCTCATGGGCGTGGTTGTGGTAGCAGAGCGTAACCCCGTTGGCGCGGCAACGGGCCCCGGCTTCGTCCAGCTTCTTGGCCACCGCCCGATACTGCTCCGAAGTCGGATAGTCCTGGCCGCTGCAGGCCAAAAAGCGCGCGCCCGTCCGTTCCAGCCAGCGCAGGTGGCGGTCCAGGTCCGTCGCCAGCGCGCCGGTCCCGATGTGGCTGGAAACCACCTTGAGACCGTTCTGGCGCAGTTCCGCCAGGGCCGTATCGACCTGGTCGTCGGGCGGCGGGCTGAGTTCCACGCCCGCATATCCCGCCGCAGCCGCCTCCGCCAGGACCGCCGCGCGGTCATTGGCCCTGCGCTGGCCCCAGACGATCAGTTGGACTCCGAGTTGCATGCCACCATCCGCCATCGTGCGCCATCCCTCCAAATACGACCGGGGCCAGGGTTCGTCAGCCCGCGCCATCAACCTCCCGGCGCTTCCGCCAACTCGGCCGCCCGCGCGAACAGGCCCGGCTGGCCGCCGGTGTGCACGAAGACGACCGTCTGGCCCCGCCCGAACCGCCCCGCGCGCACCTCGCCGATCAGGCCGGCCATCGCCTTGCCGCTATACACCGGGTCCAGCAATAGGCCCTCGCTGCGTGCCGCCAGGTCGATCGCCTCGCGCACGGCCGGGGTGATATCCCCGTAACCGGCCCCCACATACCCCGCACACAGGCGCACCCCGGCCTCCGCCGCGGCGGCGGCGCCCGCGGGGGCGCCCTCGTCCAGGCCAGCCGGTACCCGCGGTCCCCACTCCTCCGGTGGCGGCGTCGGGCCGATGCCGATGCGGCCGGCGGCCTCGGAAAGCAGGCGAGCGGTCCGGTCAGCAAACGCCGCCGGATCGTCGCCGCCGACCATCACCCCCACCACCTCGGCCGCCGGGCAATACAGGCGGCAGCCCAGCAGGAGCCCGGCCTGTGTGCCACCCGAGCCGGAGGCGGTCACGAACACGTCCGGGCGAGTCCCAATCGCGGCCGCCTGCAGCACCGTTTCCGCCACCGCGTGGGCATAGCCGACCGCGCCGCGGCCGACGGAGCCACCGGTGGGGACGACGTACGGCATCACCCCCGCCCCGCGGAGCCGCTCCGCCAGGTCCGCCATGGCCGCGAGCGCCGCCGGCCCATCGGGCGCCACCAGATGGACGGCGGCCCCGAGCAGGTGGTCGACCAGCAGATTGCCCTGCACGGGGGGTCGCGCCTCGGCGCTACGCAGCACCAGGTGCGGCTCCAACCCAAGCCGCCGGCAGGCGGCGGCCGTGAGGCGGGCGTGGTTGCTCGTGTGCGCGCCGGTGGTGATCACGGCGCGACAGCCCAGCGTCAGGGCGTGTCCCAAGAGGTATTCGAGTTTGCGCACCTTGTTGCCGCCGAGCCCGAGCGCCGACGCGTCGTCCCGCTTGACCAGGATGCGCGGCCCGCCCAGGATCGCCGTCAGCCGCGGCGCCTCCTGCAGCGGAGTCGGCCAGGGTCCCAGATCCGCGCGCGGCAGCCCGCCCAAGGCTTCCACAAATCACGCGGCGCGGGGGCTGCCGCCTTCAGGCGACAGCGGCAGCGCCGCTCCCCCCCTTGCGGCAGAATTGGGTCGGAACCTTGAACACCGGGCGTAGCGGGTTCGGGTGGGCAGTCTGCCACCCGGTAAGACGCCCGCAGCACAGCGGAGGGGAGACGCCGCCCAAAGGCACCGGCTTGCCGGACAACCGCTGTGGGCACCTGGCTTCGGATCGCTCCTCTCCTCGCCGGGGTGGGTACATCCGGCCCCTGCGGGTCGCCTTCCACCGGTCTAACGTCCGCCGATTCGCGTGGACAAGCCGTCGGCCTTAGCCGACGGTAGTTGACTCTAAGAAATCCCACCCCGAGCGGGCTTCGACGCCATCAACGACGCGCCTGCCACCGCAGGACCACGGTCGGGCGCACGGAAGATGCCTCCTCCGGCGCCATTCGGCCCGCGAGGCCCGGATCGCCGGAAGGGATGATTCACGCGATGCGCATCGCCTGTCAGGAAGGCCTGCTTCCCGGCCGCGACTTCGCCGAGAGGTTGGAGAACGCGGCCCGTTTCGGCTTCGACGCCGTGGAACTCAACGGCAACCTGCTCTCGGACGACGCCAAGCGGGCCGAGCGCAAGAAGGCCTTGGCCTCCGGCCCGCTCCCCGCCTCCAGCGTTTGCGGCGGGGTGCGGGCGCGCTTCATCGACATCGATCCCGCCGAGCGCCGGCTGGCCATCGAGTCGCTGCGGCGTCAACTGGCGTATGCGGCCGAGGTGGGCGCCCCCGCCCAGATCTTCGTGCCGATCTTCGCGCGGGACAACCACCTGCCCGACCTGCAACCGTGGAAGAGCCGCCACGAACTCGGGCTGGCGTTGTTTGCCGAACTCCTGCCGCAGATCGACCAGGCGGCGCGGGAATCCGGGGTGCTGGCCCTGATGGAACCGCTGAACCGCTACGAGGCGAACTTCCTCAACCGCCAGGAACAGGCGGTCTCCCTGCTCTCTGCACTGGGAACTGAGCCGCGGGTGCAGGTGCTGGCCGACTTCTTCCACATGCACATCGAGGAGCGCGACATCCCCGCCGCCATCGCGCATAGTGGCGCCCGCTTGGGCCACGTCCACCTGGCCGACAACACGCGCAAGGAGCCGGGCAGCGGCGCGCTGGACTTCGCCCCCGGGTTCAAGGCCCTCAAGGACATCGGCTATCAGGGGGCCATGGCCTTCGAGTGCGGCCTGACGGGCCCGGCGGCCGAGGTGCTGCCCCGCAGCGTCACGCACCTGCGCGCCTGCCTGCGCACGGCCGGGGTCTGAGGAGGCCTCAGCCGATGCCCGAGGCCCCGAAGGTCTTTGGAGGCCACCGAGTGGGTGCACCTGCGCGGCGGGTGCGGGCGGATCTCGCCGCCCGGGCCCGCCGCGCCCGTTTTAGCCGCTTTCCACCGTGATCAGCGAGCAGCCGGGCCGGTTGCGGCGATTGGAGGCGATCCGCGCCTCGATCAACCGCTGCCAGTCTCCCAGTTCGGTCGCGACGGGACGGCCGGCGCCGATGCGCAGCAGCGCCGCCGGCGACTCGTGGAGGTAGAGCGTACCGGTGTGCGCCGCCTGGCGCAGCGTCTCGGGGATATCCCTGTAGCCTGCAAAGCGGAAGCGCGGCGTGGTGGGGGCCAGTTTCTCCTGCAGCCGCTGCCAGGAGGCGCGCAGCCCCGCATCGACCGCAAGCAGCGGCAGGCCGGCGGCGGCCAACAGGCGCTACTGGGCCGGCCGATACAGCCACAGGACGAAGCGCACCAGGTTCTGCGGCGCCCGCAAGAGACGGCAGCGCCGTCAGGGCCGTCGTCTGCCAACCCGGCACCACCGGCTGCCTGGGCAGTGGCGGAAACGGCTGCGGGCGCTCGCCGCCCGCCGGCACCCCCGGCGGCAGGAATGCGAACAGGCTGCCGGCCGTCTGGCGGCCGCGGAAGCCGTGCCGTTCGAAATCCAGCAGGACCGCGTTCGCGCTCGGGGCGGCCGTCCACCCGTACCGCCGGCCCGTGGCGGCGAGGGTCGTCGTCGCCGCGGCAGCGGCCGTCAGTTGCAACCGACCCTGGCGGGTGAATCCACCACCCAGCCCGAGGACGAACGCCCCCCAGAGGCGCAGGTCGCCCCAGCCCAACCCCAGGACCGGCGGCGCCGGGCGCCAGCCCCTGGAGGCTTGGTGCGCCTCCAGGGCGGTGACGAGGTCGGCCAGGCGGAAGCGGGCCGGGTACGGCAGTTTCAGGCGGTGCAGCAGTGCGCCGTGCAGGTAGAACTGGATCTCGGTGAGGCACAGGGGAAGGGCGGTGATCGCCCCGCAGGGCGCGCGGAACGGGGCGAGGGCCTGCGGCAGCACGGAGGGCGTACGGAAGTTCGCCCTGGTCAGATAGGGCGTCAGGTTGACAAGGCCCACACCGGACGAGAACTCCTCCACCACATCGGCGTCGGGCGGTGGCATCCATCCGGGGCGCAGCGGCTGGTCTTGGACCAGCCCCATCTGCCCTCGCACGAAGTCGAGTGAAAAGGCCGGACCGGAGCGCGACCAGGCCGCGCGGAGCGCCTGGCGCAGCGGATAGAGGGACGGGGCAAAGAGGCGCAACGGCGTGGGCGGTGGCCGTCTGGCCCGCGGGGCGGCGGCGGCGCAGCCCGCCAGCAGACCCGCCCCACCCACCGCGGCCGCCCGCTCTACCGCTCTATGCGGGTGTGTAGGAACTCGACCGGCTCAGGCGCGCTTGAGCCCCAGAACCTCGGCGTGCTGCGCCAGCGCCTCGACCACGTGCCGATCCCAGTAGTCCCAGGTGTGCGCCCCGGGGTGCTCAAGGTAGGTATGGTCCAACCCGAGCCGCTCCAGGTGGGCGTGGAAGGAGCGGTTCTGCTGCAGCAACTGGTCGGAAACGCCGCAATCGAAGGTGACGCGCGGACGGCCCGCGGCAGACTGGGCCGCCAGGCGGTCGGCCAGGGTGTATACCGAATCCGCGGCGGCCTCCTCGGCCGCGACGCCCTGCGCCTCCAGTTCCGCCGGCGTCGGCAGTGAACTGCTGTGGGACCAGATGGAGGCGAAGCGGTCGGGATACCGCAGGCCGAACCGCATCGACCCGCCGCCCCCCATGGAGAGCCCGCCGATCGCGGCCGGGCCCGGACGGACGTGGAAGGTGCCCGCCACGTGCGCCATCAGGTCTTCCATGACGAAAGACTCATAGCGCTCATGGGCGCCGGCGTTGCGCCACCCGGAGACACCCCCGTCCGGCAGCACCACCAAGAGCGGCAGGGGCCGTACATGGTCGAGCAGCCGGCTGTGCACCATCCAGGCGGTGTGGTCGTCCGACCGGCCGTGCAACTGATACAGGACCGGGTGGGGACCGTTGCCGTGGCGCTCCTGATCCGGCAGGATGACCGTGTACTGGACATGGCGCCCCAGGGCGCGGCTGCGGAACTGCACTGTGGCAAAGGACATCGCGACCGATCCCTCCTCGTCGGGGGCTGGCGTCCGGTCAGCCGGCTGGCCACCGCGGCATCTTTCGGCGGTGGCCACGGGCGGGCCTGCGCCAGACGGCGTGCAAGGCGCGGATCGCTGGGGGCGGTGGCATGCTTCGGGTCGGCACCTGTGCGTTTGCGGACCACACCGGGGTCTATCCTTCGTGGCTGCCGACCGGCGACCGACTGCCCTACTACGCCCGCTTCTTCCCCTTGGTCGAGGTGGACAGCACCTTCTATCGCCCGCCGACCGCGGCACAATGCGCCCGCTGGACCGAGCGCACCCCCGACCACTTCCATTTCCACGTCAAGGCCCACCGCAGCCTCACCTGGCACGAGCGCGACGCCCGGCCAAGGGGCGCGCAGATCGCCACCGCCGCGCGGGCCCTGGCCGAGGCCGTGGCGCCCATGGCGCAAGCCGGCAAGCTCTCCGCCCTGCACCTGCAGTTCGCGCCGTGGTTCATGTGCGGACCGGAGGCCCGCGACTACCTGCAGGCCGCCTGCACCGCCCTGGCCGACCTACCGGTCGCTGTCGAGTTCCGCCACCGCAGCTGGTTTTCCGACCCGCAACGCATGGCGGCCACACTGGACCTCCTGCGCGACCTCGGCGTCAGCCACACGTGCTGTGACGAGCCACAACGTGGCGACGCCTGCGTCCCGCCGGTTGTAGCCGTAACCGCGCCGCGCCTGGCGGTCGTGCGCCTCCACGGGCGCAACGCCGCCACCTGGTACGTCCGCGGCTCCCACAGCGGCGAACGCTTCCGCTACCGCTACAGTCCGCAGGAGCTGGCGCAGTGGCATGCCCCGCTGCAAACCCTCGACGCGCAGGCCGCCGACGTCCACGTCCTGTTCAACAACAACCATGAGGACTCGGCGGTGCGAAACGCCTACGAACTCGCCTCCCAACTGCGCTTGGGCTACCCGAATCCGTGGGCCGGAAGCCTGCTGGGATCCTGACGCGGGGCCCCGCGGCTCAACCGGCCCAACTCCAGGTGGCGCCGCCGTCCGTGGTGACCAGCGCCCCGTCGAGTGTGGTCACGTAGATCCTGGTCGAGCTCGCCATCGTCACACCCGTCGCCTCTATCCCACGCAGCGGGCGCAGGCTCCAATGCGCACCGCCGTCGGTCGTCACCAGCAGAGAGACGGTGCAGCGGCTCGGGAACGCGCAGGCGGCGGTATCTCCGATCAGCAACGCCCCGTCCGCCGCGTTGGCGAACGAGACCGCAATCCCGCTCCCGGGGGCCAGCCCCGCGACGGCCCAACGGGCGCCGGCGTCACGAGTCGCATAGAGCGCGCGGGTGCCGGTCACGGCCCACCCGTCTTTGGAACTCGTGAAGACGGCGGGCTGAAACCAGGACTGCGCCGGCGTTGAGCCGGTGCGGGTCCAGGTCTGCCCGCCATTTTCCGTTCGATAGATGGTCCCGTTCGCACCGTAAAGAAATCCGGTTTGCGCGGTCGGAAACGACAGCCCGTTTGGATGGGGAGTCGGTGGTGCGGCCCTCCTCGACCACCTGGCGCCGCCGTCGCGGGAGGCCAGAAGTTCCACCGACTTCCCGATGGTCACCAGCGCGTACACCGCCCGGCCGTCCGGTGCGGCGATGGACGACACGGAACCGGGCAAAGAGGCAAGCGCGGTCCAGGCACCGCCCCCGCCGGTGCTCTCCATCACCGCCCGGCTGCCGCCGGTCCACGCCAGGCCGAAGGCGAGGCCACCCGCCGCGGCCTGCACAACCGACGGAGCCGGCGGCCAGATGTGGGTCCAACTCCGCCCACCGTTGCCGCTACTCCAAATGCCCATGGCGTCCTGAGCGCCGTACGCCAGATATCCGGTGGCGGGCGCCGGAAAGGTGATCGCCTGCGCCTCCTGTACGTACGGGAGGCCGACGGCGATCTCGCTCCACGTCCTGCCCCCGTCGGTCGTGCGGAGGATCTCCCCGCCCCCGGCTCCGCCCGCACAGAGGATCCACCCATCCCGCGTACTACTGAAAGCGATGGCGTGGGCATACCCCCCTCTGTAAGCCCGGACGGGGATGGCTTGGCTCCGTTCAGGTGGGTGGCGGCGACCAGCGCATTCCAGGAGCGGCCACCGTTGGTGGTGCCGTAGACTGCCTTGACCTCCATGCCTGCACTGGGGGCCCCGGTACACAGCGCCCAGGCGTCCGCAGGCGAGGTGGCCGAGACGGAGGCCAGGCTCAGGCCCGCGCCGCAGGGATCGACGGCCGCCTTCCATATCCCGCCACCATCGGTGGTGCGCCAGATGCCGGCATGCCGGCCGGAGACGGCGATACAGCCGCCCGCCCGCGGCCGCCCAGCCGCTCGACGCCGACGGGAAGGCGAGGGCCTCCACCGGACGGGAGAGCCGGCCCACCCGTCTCCAGCGCTTGCCGCCGTCCGTCGTCCGCAAGACCGTCGCCGCAGCCTGGCCCGGAACCGATCCAGCCGCCCAGCCCAGCCTGGCGGTGAGGAAGGAAAGCGCGTCGATCTCCGGGTCGGGCCGAGGGAGCGAGGCAGACGGCAGGAGGTGCGTGATGGCCAGCGGCACCGGGGCGGACGTGGCAACGGATGCGCGCAGCGATGCGCTACTCGACGGCTGGGGCTTCGCGGGGCCGCGGGAAGGTGCCGCCGCCGGGTGCACGGATGGTCGCCGTACGCAGCCCGTGGCGCAAACCAAGGGCAGGCACAACGTCATGACCCCACGGCTAGAGCCGGGGGCTTGCCAATCACCCCGCTTGCGCGGGCGTGGCGTGCGGACGCATGACGGCGCCCCGGCGACCGATGTTGATCGCCGCGATGTGGTCTGCTGGCCCAC
>JAJZXK010000020.1 GCA_021806565.1 Bacillota bacterium
AAAATGTCCCGGTCGGTGCTACGCGGCATCCGGGTCGACTCCACAGAGGAATTCTCCGCCCGCATCCGCCAGTACTGGGACTCACTCAACGCACAGCCAGTCGTCTTCCGCTGGAAGTACGGCATCGACGACTTGGAGCAGTTGACGGCTCCCGAGCACGCGAATAGTGCCGAGACTTAGGGAACTCTCTACTAGCCAAGGAGCGATCCAGCCAGTAGCCAAACGAGAGCGGACACGAAATAGTATCCACCATTCAACCATTGACCACTCGTCAACAACAGGATCGATGGAAGCACATAGGCCGCCACTGACGATAGCTTCGATTGCGTCAGCGAGCGGTACGCAAGAATCATCACCGTCCAAAGGTAGGCCAGTCCACCGAAGACCCCTCCTGCAATAAAGAAGTTTGAATAGTCGGCCTCCATACTCATGGAGCCACTGCCAAAACGCCCTCCCGCCGCGGTAATCACACCTAGTCCATCGCCCAAAGGATGGCGGAATCCGAACATGACGCCATATTTTATCATATCGATATGAATGGTCAACGTCGATGTCTTCGCGCTGAATGGAGCGGAGAGCGCACTCATCTGGTGGCTGAACATCTGCCCCGCCTTACTCGACGCACCCAGACCTCCCGCGGCGAAATGGTGCCCGTGCACCGCGACCAGATAGATCACCACGGTCCCGACGGCGGCCGCAAGAAGGCGCATGTAACGCTGCGATTCGACGCGATAGGCCCAGAGAATGCCGACGCCAGCCGCCGTATACACCATGCCGGTTCGAGACCCGTCCAGAAAGCCCGCCGCCCAGAAGCCAACCCCCAGCGCCCCATACAACACCGCCGCCACACCACGCAGGCGAAAGGCGAGGCCGAAGCTCACCAGGGCTGCGATCAACAGGAACGTCTCATACTCAGCGGATGAGGCGAACGTACCGAAAGGTCGAACGAATCCGCCCACATGCAGAGCGGTATAGCCCGCCAGATGCACCCACGCCTTGTCCCACGGCAGGAAACCGACATTGAACTGATACATGCCGTAGGACCCGATAATGATCCCGAGGAACGGGATCGCCCGCACGATCAGGTCGATCGTCTTGGCGTCGACCGTCCGACCCACGAAGAACCACAGCAACGGGACGACGATAAACATCGCCCCGATGAGGTTGGCCCGCAACCCAGCCCCCATCGGACTGACGGCCTGGACGCAGGCCACCGCGAGCACCACGACCATCCAGCGGGTGATGTCGTTCCACGGCTTCCGAAACACCGGGTGCAACAGACAGTAGATGCCGACGACCGCCGGAACAAACAGCAAAATTGGATCGTTCGGCGACCAGCCGGCTGCGGGGATGAGCATGCGCCGCACCATTTCCTGAAACGGCAGCCATGCGACCAAGAAGAGCACCGTGGCGCGCGGCCAGAGAAACACGGCCAACCCCGCCACCACGGTCAGGATCAGCGCGATGATCACGCGGGCATCCCCGTGGATAAGGAGAAAGGCGGAAACTCCACCCACCAGTATCGCCATGGCAGAGGCCAACCAGCGGTGGCGCACCAGCACCGAATCAAGTCCCACCGTCGCAACCTCCCCGCGCAACCAAACCCACCGCAACGCGACAGGGCGGGTCGCATCGCTGCTCCGCCTGCATCGCCGCATGAAAGGCGGCGTCCAATTGCGCCGCAACCCGAGCAACCGTATAGCGCTGGGCTCGCCGTCTGCGCTCGACCGCGAGGATCGCCCGCCGATCACTGCGGATCTCATCCCGTACCCGGACCAGTGCTTGCGCCAAAGCGTCCGCATCCCCCTGAGGCACGCACACACCTCCGAGGTCCCGCAGCAGTCGAGGGATCCAACCCACGTCCGTACCGATCAGCGCACAACCGTGAAGGGCCGCCTCCACAAGTACGCGGCCAAACTGCTCCCGTGAGCGAGCCGTCTCGACCGATGGCAAGACCAGCACATCCATCGCTGCAAAGACCGATGCCATGTCACCATGCGGCACACGGCCCAGCAAGTGCAGGTCGGGCATGGCCCCCGATCCAGCGTCGGACCAGGCCCGACCGCGGACGCGCAGCATCTCCTCCAGCGGCCCCACCCCCGCGACCAGGAGGGTGAGTTCCGCCAACTTCGTGCGCTCGCACGCGGCAACAAGGGTGTCCAAACCCTTTTGCGCCACCAACCGCCCAGCGAAACCGACGACAAAGCGATCCGCACCGCCGGCCCGACCGCAGATCACCAGGCGCCGGTCGTCGGAAACCTCCTGCGGTCGCACCCACAGGGGCACCTCCTGGATTGGGCAGGTGCATCCCTTGCGCCGCAGGACTTCCGCCACCTCCGCAGTGATGGGGAGCGCACCCGAAGCGTGTCGCAACATCCAGCGTTCCCGTGCCGCAAACGGCCATGGGTAACGCCGCTCGATGTTCTGGGCAGAGTAGAACACAAAGGGCCACTGCATCCCGACGGCCAGACGACCGACCTGATAGGCCGCCCAGCTGTATGGCTCCTCCTCCACATAGACGACATCCGGTGTCGCCGCGCGTAGGGCCTGCCGTAACGACCGCGCCGGGTAATGGTGCAGGGGGATGCTGCCGGAAAGCCGCACGGGAAGCGGCTGAAGCGTGCCGCGCAGGCCACTGAGCCGGACCGGCGTCAATGGCCCCCACTCCGAGTGCCACTTCGCCGGTGTGACGATGGTGACGTTCCAGCCAAGCCGTTCCAGTTCGAGGTACGGGGCCTGGTTTTCATCCACGACCGCAGGGTGGCTCACCACCGTCAATCGGCCCCTGCCACCGCCCGACATCCACCACACGCCCCTTCGATGGCAAGCGACGATCCTACACACCCACGCCAAGGGGCTGAGTGGTCGCCTGACTCCGGCCCATCCCCTGGTAGTCCGCCCCTGCCCGGACCCATTCCCGTTCACAGAGGGCGTTGCGCCCGTCCACCACCAGAGGGTGCATGCCGTTCATGCGCGCCACGGCGGTGACCGGGTCCACCGTCCGATACTCCGGCCATTCCGTCGCCAGCACGACGGCATCGGCCCCGTTGAGCGCGGGGATCGCCCCGTCCGCCCACGTCACGTGTGGCGGCAGTCCTCCCGGCGCGCAGACCACGGGATCGTGGACCACCACCCGCGCCCCCCGCTCCAGCAGGAGTTCCGCCACCCGCACCGCCTGACTCTCCCGCACATCGTCGGTACCGGGCTTGAAGGCCACGCCCCAGATCGCCACCCGCCGGTCACGCAAAGAGCCCAGGCGGGTCATCAGGCGGTCGACCAACCGCACGGGCTGTTGCAGATTAACCTCGATCACCGCCCGCAACAGACGCAACTCACTTCCAACCGCCCGGCTCAACGCCGTCAGTCCCCGCACATCCTTGGGAAAGCACGATCCCCCATACCCCAAACCCGCCCGCAGGAAGCTGGGGCCGATGCGCGGATCCATACCCAGGCCCTTGGCCACCACCTCGATATCGGCACCGAAGTGCTCCGCGACAACCGCCATCTCATTGATGAAGGAAATCCGCATCGCCAAGTGGGCGTTGGCCGCCACCTTGATCAGTTCCGCCGTGGGGATGTCCACCGCCAGACGCGGGCTGGACAACCCCGGATAAAGGGCGAAAACCCGCTGGTGGATCCAGGGCTCGTCGGCCCCCACCACGATGCGCGACGGATGCACGCTATCCTGTAGCGCCCGCCCCTCCTGCAGGAACTCCGGGTGCGCCGCATATCCGTGCCCCGTCGCGGCGAGTTGGACGCCAAGCCGCGTCCCAGTCCCCGGTGGTACCGTGGAGCGCACGACGAACACCGCCGGCGGCAGGCCGGCCATCTCGGTCGCCACCCCCTCAACCTGGGACAGGTCGCTGGATCCGTCGGACAGTGAGGGCGTGCCCACGCAGCAAACGACAAGGTCCGCCGACTCCGCATCGCGCAATGACGCCCGCAGGGCAACCGACGACCCCAGGGCCTTCCAGGCATGTTCGAGGGCTTCCTCGTGAAAGGGTAGGTGGCCTTCGGCCAGACAGGAGCGCCGATCGTCCCGCTGTTCCACCACCGCCACATCGTGTCCGCCCAACGCAGCGGTGACCGCGCTCGCCACCCCAACCGGCCCCGCACCCACCACCGCTACGCGCATCCCGTCCAGCCCCCTTCACCGATTCCAGCCCCACTGCGCTACGCGCCAGAGGCGATCAAGCCACTGCGACGCAATAGCCCCATTCCCAGCCGCCGCGCCTCGTCCAAAGCGATACGGGCCACGCTGCGCAGATCGCCCAACGTCGGGGCCACCGCGCGCCAGCCGTCATCCTCCTGCCGGCTCCAAAGCGCCAGTACCACCAGCAGATCCAAGAGGTACGAGACCGACCCGGCCAAACCCGCGCCCGCGATACCCCAGCGGGGAATCCACCACCACAGCAGCACCGCACCGGACGCGGCCCCCACAACCTCGCCCACTGCTGGTATCGCAAAGCGCCGCAGCGCGTAACAGCCCTGATACAGCACACTCAGCGACGCACCGCAGATGCCCGCCGGTGCGAGCGCGACGATGGCCGGCCACGCCCCGACGTACCGCGGCCCATAGACCCAGCGCAACATCGGCCAGGCTCCGACCAGCAACACGCAACCGGCGGCCGCGAACGCGAATACGCCACGGCGAAAGGCAAGCGAAGTACGGCGGCGGATATCCTCCGGAGTATCTCCCGCCACCATCGGAAAGAACACCGTTCCAAACGCCCCCGCCACCATGGCCACGACGGTCAGACTCGAGGACGCCACCCCATACCACCCGATCTCCCGCGCCGAAAGCCAGGCACTGGCGATCATCTGGTCCAGTTGGGCGTTGAACATGCTTGCCAGGCTGATCGCATAAAAGCGAACCCCCATCGCCGTCAACTGCTGCGCGGTCCGCAGCAGAAGGCGGCGTCCGGTCCGCACCGGCGGCAATCGCGCCCCGATGCGGAAGGCCAGCACCAAAACGGGGGCGGAAGCGAGAAACGAAGTCCCCCAGGTGACCACGACCTGCGCATACGGGGTGAGCCGCCCGAGCACGGCAAGCACGACCAGCGCCAGGGTGGAGACCAGCGCCCGCGACACGTTCATCCAGTTCAGCCAGGCGAAGGACTCGTGCACGGAGAGCAAGGCGGTACCCACCAGCACGGTGGTGCTCAAGCTGGAAAGGATGGCCCCAGTGAGCACCCATGGGCCGAGCCCTGGCCCCAGATGGCGCAGCACCCGGGCGGCAAGCAGGGCGCAGGCCGCAGCCGAAATGCCTCCCCAGGCGACGGACAGCAGGACCGCCATCCAATAGATGCGTCGCCGCTCGCCCTGCCCGGCTCGCGCATACAGCGTCGTGAACGCGGGGCTGAGCCCGGCGTTACCCAGCATCGCAAAGACACCGGGCCAGAGCACGATCGCGTTGAAGATCCCCTTGTTGGCGGGCCCCATCACCCGGGCGGCCAGAATCCCCGAGGCAAGGTTGATCGTCAGGACCACAGCATTGACGCGCAGGACCGCCTGCACCCATGCCACAATGCGTTGCCCTTTGCTTATCGGCACGGCGTGGGCCCCATCCCCTGGACCCGCCACCGACCCACCGGCGCGCACCGCCCGGCGTCCATCATGGTCGCCCCCCACCCACACTGCGCAACCGCGACGGTGCTACGCAAACTGAAACCGCGCGTCCAGGGCTCGCTCCCCGCCGGCCTCCTGCCACTGGCGCAGGTTCCGGGTCATCCCGAGGCGGAAAGCCCGGACGGAAAAACGCTCCGCGTGCGTGCGGATCGCCCCCCGATCCCACGCCGCGGCTCGAATCTCGCGCAGCCCCGCGGCGAACGCCTCAGGGCTGCCTCCAGACGTCAGTACCCCCGTGAGGCCGGGGCGCTGGGAGTCGAGCGCCCCTCCGGCCGCCTGCGCCAGGACCGGGGTGCCGGCGGCGTTCGCCTCCACAGACACCATGCCGAAATCCTCCACGCCCGGCATGACCAAGGCGTGCGCCTCCCCGAGAATGCGCCGCTTCTCCGCCTCGGACACCCGCCCGGCGAACGACACCCGCGGCCCCGCCATGGCACGCAAGCGCGGCAGGTCCGGCCCGTCTCCGACGATCACAAGGCGCTCGCCCGCCATGGCGGCCGCGGCGATCGCCAGGTCGATGCGCTTGTATGGGATCAGACGGGAGAGCACACAGAAGTAGCGACGGGGACGGAAGGATACGGGGATTCCCTCCACATCGACTGGGGGTGGCAACACCGCAGCCGCTCGGCCCCACCGCCGACCGATCCGCTCGGCCACCACGCGGGAGTTGGCGAGCAACATCCCTGGTCGGCGACCCGCGCCGCGATCCCACGCCTGCAGCGATGGCACGGCCATCCGACCCACAGCCTTGACGACGCCCGGCCACGGTACGTCGCGCATGTAATCGGCATAGTCCCACGCAAAGCGCATGGTGTTGTGGATGTATGCCACGTGGCTGCGGCCCGGGATGCGTGCCCCGTGCGCGAATGCACTGGACGAACTGAGCACGAGATCGAAACCCTCGACCCGCAGCGATTCGGCCGCCTTGGGCAGAAGGGGTAGGTAGCGTTTGAAGGCGCACAGGTCCGGCATCCCGGGCCAGTGCTGCAGAAAGGAGGTTCGGAATTCGGCACCGGCCATCTCCGGCGGGAGAACGTTGCGATTCACCGCGATGGTATAGATCGGCGCCTCGGGGAACATGCGGTGAAAGACCGCGGCGACGCGTTCCGCCCCACCCCACTGGGTGAAGGAATCGTGCACCAACGCGACCCTGGCATCCGGGACCGACCGTGGCTGCACCATGGCACTCATGCGGACCGGCCCCTTCCCCGCCCTGGACCAGTGATCCGAACCGGGGCCCGCAGCCAACCAGGCGAGGGACTCTGAAACGGCACTGCCAGCGGCAAAGTCAAGATATCGCGACCCACCCGGAGCCACAGTGCAGCGAGGCGTCTCAGCCTTGGTCCAGCAATCGTCTCGGCTACCACCCAAAGGAAGCCAGAACGGTCACGCACACGCCCGTGGATACGGCCGTCGTACAGAAACGCATCTAAATTTTCCCGAGAATCTTTCAGATCAGGATGCCACGGTTGGTCGTTGGGGAAACGGGCGGGTCGTCTGCGAACGCCTGACCATGCGATCCAAGACCCGCTGCGATGGACTTACCCGGAACGACGATGCGCCCGGGGTTGGCATCTCAGTCTCCCATTGACAGGCCCGCGGCCCTGCCCAGGCTGCGTTCGGCGCTACGGCAAAGATCGTCGCGGGCCGCCAGCTGGCTGACACGGCGCAACAGCGCCTGGGCACCCTCTCCGGGGCGCCAGCGGGCCGCACCGACGGATACCCGCGCGTCCAGACGGCGCAACCTGGTCGCAACCCCGTCGCCGGCCCGATCGTCCATGGCGGACATCACGACGAGGTAGCGGTCCGCACCTGAAGGAAACACCGCATCTCCCTGGCGGACGGCCCGCGCAAGCACGAAGGCCAGCGGGTGGCCCGCGCCCACCGTCGGCGGACCCATCACCAAAAGCACCACCAGAGGCACGCCCATGCGGCTGGCACGCGCCATGTGCCGCGCCAACGCACGCACAAGCGCCTCCTGACCCATCGAGCGGCTTGACGGCGTGCTCCGATTGGCGACGCGGCGCACCGCTGGGCGCGTTTCCGCCGTGGCCACGGCTGCGGCAGCCTCCCGCAGCAGCTTCGCGGCGGCCGCCCGCAGGTGGCGACGAACCGATGTCGGACTCAAACCCAGTTGAACCGCCACGTCGTCGGGGGCAGCCCCTTCGGCCACAAGTCCCAACACCGAGCGTTCCCGCTCAGTAAGCAGATGGGTCGGGCTGGGCACGCCGCATACCCCGCGATCTTTGCACTCCGTGGACGAAGACCCACAGGCCGCACACCCACGCCTGCGGCCGCCACATAAGACCCGTCCCTGACATGACGGTACCGCACCCCCCCGCTCGACACAGTGCCGCAGCCGGTGCCATGGTCGGTCTCAGACTCCACCGCGGTGTGGTGCGCCGCAACGCAGGGGGCAAAAGCACACACGGAGAAGCGTCTTGCGCCGCGCACCCTTTCCGCTGCAGCCATCCGGTACAATCCTGGGCATGCGTCGAGGTGGCGGTTGGCTTCTGACCTGCGCGACGATCGGGCTGCTCGCGGGCAATCGCAGTGTTGTGCGGTGGGACGTGCGGGCTGACGCGTGGCTGGCACATCAGGTCCATGCACTGACGCCGTTGCTGCATGTGGTTTGGCCGCTGGGAAGCCCCCTAGTCGCCAGCGGCCTTGCCGTCGCCGCCACGCTGCTCGCGGGGCCGGATTGGCGTCGTCGCCGCTTCGCATGGGTTTTGCTCGCCGTCGGCGGCTTGGCGGAACTGAGCAGCAAGGTTCTCGGCCTGGGCAGGCCCACCGCCATGCCGGCGATACCGGTGCTGCCGGTCTTGCGGCTTGGACTGCGTCCGGCATTCCACGCCATCGGGCGGCCGGTGCCCGCGTGGCTGGCGGCCATGGTGGCCGCCGTGCGCCTGCGGGGCACCTACCCCAGCGGCCATGTGATGCGCCTCGCGCTCATCCCGGGGTTCCTCTTCCGCCGCAGGGGTCAAGCCGCGGCCTTCGTCGTCGCACTGGTGGCCGGCCTGGCGGTCGTGGCCACCGGGGGACATTCGGTCACCGACGCCCTCGGCGGTCTCTGTCTCGCCCAGGCACTCCTTTGCTTCTGGCGGGCATCCTCTCCGCCGTCCGCCGTCCCTGAGACGTCTCCGGAGTCACCGTCACCAAGAGCATCAGGAACCGCCCCTAAGTAAGGACGGCTCCTGGAGCGGAAGGCATCCGTGCACGGGTCGCCCGTCATCGCCGACATCCCGCTCGCGGCAACCGAGGGTCAGCGGCCGGATACGCCGGTCGCCGCGCCAACGTAGCCGTAGCCGTACTCAAACCCCTGCGGGACGCGGCGCCCGTTGAGCACCACGCCGAGCAGGTCGACGCCAGCGTTGCGCAGTTGGTCCGCCGTGCGGCGCAGGGAACGATCGCTGGTCTGGCCCGCCCGCACCACCAGGATCGCGCGTCCCACGACCCGCGCCAGCACCAGGGGATCAGTGATGCCGCTCACCGGGGGTGCGTCAAAGAGCACGTGGTCATACTCCTCCGCCCAACAGCCACACATCTGCAGCATGGCGGGCAGTCCCAGGAGTTCGGACGGGTTGGGCGGGACCGGACCGGACCCGACGACGCTGAGGTTTTCCACGTCGGTGATGCGGACCAGTGGGGTGGCCGTCTGCCCGGCCAGGAAGTCGCTGAGACCGCTGGTCTCCGCGTCGTAATGAAACGCCTTGTGCAAAGTGGGCCGGCGCATGTCCGCGTCCACCATCAACACGCGCTTGCCCGCGGCAGCCAGGGCGATCGCCAGGTTGACGCTGCAAAAGGTCTTGCCCTCACCCTGGTTGCAGCTGGTGAACACCACCGAACTCTGTTTATCCTGAGGCAACAACTGCAACGAGGTCCGCATACCGCGGTATGCCTCGGCCGCGGCCGAACGCGGCTG
Organism: Bacillota bacterium; assembly: GCA_021806565.1. Lineage (GTDB taxonomy): Bacteria > Bacillota > Sulfobacillia > RBS10-35 > JAJYVN01 > JAJZXK01. Next base: position 9,551 of record JAJZXK010000020.1, read on the forward strand.
ATCCCGCAGTACCAACAGGGCCCCATCTCCCGAGCGCGGTGCCGCCATCGGACCCACCCCCCAATCGCCGTCCCTGGTCGCGCCCGCAGGCGCACCGCCATGCCGCTACCCCCGAACGAACGGAATCACGGCCAGGGTCGGCAGCGATGCCGCGCGCCGGACATCCTCCGGATTCTTGACGGTGTTGTCGAGCTGTTCGAGCAGGAACGCCACGCCGCAGGCCGCCACCAGACCGACCAGCAACGACAGAGCAAGGTCGAGCTTCTTGCGCGGCGACACGGGAACCGACGGCGTCGTCGCCGGGGCGTCCAGTTGGATCAGCGCCTTGCCGGTGGCCACGGCCTCCTGAACCTTGGTGGCGGTGATCTTCGCGGTGAGCGTCTGGTAGGCGGAACTGAGGTTTTTCACCTCATACTTCGCCGATGCCACCGCAGCCTGAGCCGCCGTCGATTGCCCCTGCAGGTTCTGCAACTGATTTTGCAGGGTCGGCAGTTCCGCCCCGAGTTCCGCCACCGCCGCCCGCTCTTCCGCCACCGTCACCTGAGCCGCGCTGAGTTGCCGCGACAACGACTGATACACGGGGTTGGGGGCGACCGTCACCGTCGGCGACACCTTGGTCGGCGCCAGGGTCTTCGGGGTGGAGCGGATCTGGATCTGCAACTCCTGTTCCCCGGCCAGGGCGGCCTTCAGGCTCACCTTGGCCTGAGCGTAGGCCGAGGCGAGGGCAGACGCCGACTGACTGGAACTGCTCGACCCGCTGGGGCTCGGCGGGCTCGCCGATTGGGTGGACATCTCACGCTGCAGTTCCGCCACCCGTGCCTGGTCCTCAGCCACGACGACCGCCTGCTTAGCCAAGTCACCCTTGAGCGACTGGTATGCCGGGTTGGCCTGTGGCGACGCGCTGGTGGTCGAGGTGCTGTTGGAGGTGCGGATCGTCGCTGGCACCCCGCGCAGGCTGGCCTGGAGGGCGGACTCGGCGCCAAGCGCGGATTGCAGCTTGACCTTCGCCTGCGCATAGCCCTGCGCCAACGAACTCATCTGTCCGGTGTCCGCCTGGATCGTCGCGCCGGCCACCGCTGAGGCACCCGGCCGCTCCTCATCCTTGGCCAACTTCGCGGACGCCGCGCCGAGTTGCTTGCCCAATGAGGACGCCTGTCCCTTGAGCAGAGTCAGGGCCTTGGCCAGCCGTCCCGCCACATTGTGGCTCTGGTCGGTGATAAAAGCCTGGGCGACGGCGTTGGCGATGGTGGCCGCCAAGCGCGGGTCGTGGTTGGTCGCCGAGATGGTCACCAGGCTCGTGCCGGCGACCGCCCCCGGGCTCACCATCCCGCCAATGGCATCGGCCGGAAGATCGATCCCCTTGGCCTTCAGCGCCTTGGACGCGGAGGCCAGGACGGACGGGCTGGTCATCTCCCACTGATAGGTTTGGAGAGAGGCGGCGGGCAGGACCGACACTGAGTTGACGACACCCTGCAGATCGGTGGCCTGACCGACGGTCGGCGTTGACTGCCCGTTGGGGTTGGAGTTCAGCAGGCTGCCCATGTTGACGGTCGCCGTCGCCCGATAGACCTTGGGTAACACAAAGAAGGTCACCACGCCGGTGGTGCCGACCGCCGCCGCCACCACCAGGGCCATGACGCCCTTCCACTTGCCGAGCACATGCAGAATGTCGCGCAACTCCACGGCAGCCCCGGAACCGCCGCCTGGGCTGCCCACGGCCGCCGCCGTTCCCGGTCCGAGTCTCTCCATCCGCATCCAACCCCCTCAGCCCACAGGGCGCGCCGCGCCCGCCCAGCGGGTCGCCGTACGCTGTGCGGTCTGTGCCTCTGCAAGTGCCGGACCAGCCGGAAGGTGCAACAACCGCGCCGCCTCTGCCCGCTGACCTTCCGCCGCCAGGGCCGCCGCCAGCCAACCCAAGGCCACCGGGTCTTGTTGGGTCGCCACCGGTTTCAGCAGGCTGGTGGCGCTACCGTAGTTCCCCACTAGGACCGCGGCCTCGCCTAGCGACAGCCGCAGGTCCGCAGGCACCGACCCAGCCGGAGTATCGGCCCCACGGACGCGCCGTGCAGTGCCATAGGAAGTGTCAAGGCGTGTCGCAGCCCGCAACGCCTCGCCTGCGGTTCGCGGATGGTGCTGCGCCAAATCTGCCTCTCCCTGTGCGACCAGGGACTGTGCGACGGCGGCGTAGGCGCGCGGATCGAGGGGAAAGGACTTGAGCAATTGGGCGGAAATCCGTTGCGCCACGGTGCGCCCCCCCGCCATGGTGGCGGCGGCCAGAGCGGTCTCCATCGCCGGCAGGTTCCCCGGATCGTCCCGCAGTGCGGCGGTCGCGTCCACGAGCGCCCGGGCCCGTACCGCCCCGCGTCCATCAGCCTGGTAAGCGGCCGCCTCCAGTTGCGCCAGACCAGCGTGGATGGCCGACGAACGATTCACCAGCACCTCCGCCCGTAGTTCGGCGTGGTAGGCGGGTACCAACTGGTCCGCCTGCGCCGCGGCCACCCCGAAGACCTCCAGACGGTGGGCATACGCCTGCCGGCCGGCGACCACGATCACACCCAGGGCCAGAACGCCACTCAGACCCAGACCGAGGAGCCCCCGGCGACGATCAGCCCCCAGCGGCGGCGTGATCGGGTCGTCGGGAGCCACCGCAGCCCGGACCGAGGCCACCACCAGCCAAAAGAGTAGGGCCAGCGCCGGGATCGAGAGGTCGAAATCGATCATCGCATGCGCCCAGAGCCCGAAGCCGGCCACCCCAATACCCCAGACCAGATCACCACCCGCATGACCGCGCTGTCGCCAGGCCGTCCGCAGCAGCAGCGGACCCACCGCGAGCAGGGCGATGCCGGCCGCGAGCCCACCACCGATCCAGGCCTGCAACACCGCCTGATGGGCCTCGCTGGACCAATAGAGCGTGTTCTGAATGGTGTGGTAGAGGGCCTCCCAGCCGCCGCCCCCGGACCCAAGCCATGGGTGGCGCCAGGCGAGTCGCGCGGCGTCCATCCACATAGCAAAGCGACTGGTCGCCCCCGCCGCGCCGAAACCGATCGACGACACACGGTGCACCAGCCGTTGACGGAAGATTCCCGCACCAGCCACCGCAGCAAACCGCGCGCCGACTACCAATAGGAAGACGACCACGCTGACCGCATACGCGCCTAGACCGATCAGCATGGCCCGTCGCGCGGCCGGCGACCATTCCTGGCGGTGCCAAGCGCGCCTCAGGCTGCGATACCCCGGAGGCGCGACCGCACCGAGACCGGCCGCAGCCAACAGGACCACGACCGCCCGGCCGGAGGCCCCGTGCGCCGCGGCCCCCAAAAACGCCCGTGACAACAGCAACCCGGTGGCGAGCATCCAGGTCGCGAGGCCCGCGGCGGCCCCGCGCCCGTCGCGACGCAATCCGATCACCCAGACGCTCAGCGCCAGCACACACGCCAGCCAACCACCACGCGAGAAGGTGCCCACCAGCGCAAGCCCGACGACACCGAGCCCCGCCCCGTACGCGGCCAGGACCCATTGGCCATAACGGCTGCGTGGCCGGGCCAGGGATTCGGCCACCAGGGCCAGACCCGCGACCAGCGCCATCCCGAGCCAGGCGGCCAGCGCGTTGGGATACTGCAGAGTGGACATCATGCGTCCCTGGATGAAGGCGTACGGAAAGTGCAGCCAACGCGCCGCCGCGAGGGCCGCCACCAGAGCCAGGCCGACGCCGGAGCCGAAAGTGAACCGACCGACGACCCGAAGGGCATGCGGTCCGCGCATCACCTCGACGGCCGCCCAATACCACCCGAGGTAGAAGACGGCACGCAGTGCGGCAAGCAATGCCGGATGCGGCGCCACCGGATGCGCCGCGGCACTCAGCACATACCCCGCTGCCGCCGCGAGCGCCACGCGGTCCAAAGGGTGCCGCCACGGCAACCAACGGCCGGCGACGGCCCGATAGACGGCCACCACCGCGAGGAAAACCGCTGCATACATCTCAAACGGCAAGAGGGCGCTCTCGAAAAAGAGCCCCCGGAAAAAGACCGCCACCGCCAGCAGGCCGAGAAGCCCGAATGGTAGCAGGGCACCCAGGGCATCCACCCCCGTCGCGCCCCTGGACGAACCCTGGGCCATCAGGCCCCCTCCTTGGCCTCCCGGTCCACCGACCGGTCGTTCGTCCCCCTGCATCGCTTGCATTGATGACAGCGACTACAGTAAGGGAGAAGTGCCGGAGAGGGGCCTTCCCCATCCGGCACCGACCTCAGGCCCCCCGCCGCTTGGGCCGCAGGGTGGCCAGGACCCCACCACCCACGAGCAACACGGCACCGAGGATCCCCATAAACGGCCCAGCGCCGGTCTTGGGCAGTTGCGCCGCGTTCTTGCCACCACCCACCGACCCGTTGCCACCGAATGGCACGGGACCAGGAGGCGGTAACTGCAGTCCTTTGGGCGCCTGCGCGTAGACGGCGACCAGGACGGCCTTGTTGTAGGCGGTCTGCTCGTACGCCGTGACACTCTTGAAACTGGTGCCGTTGGGCGCGTTGATCGGCAAACCGCTGTAGGTGGTCTTCGTTCCGGCCGTCAGCGCCCCAGTCTCACGCGTCTGCGGGACCAGGACCGAGGTCTTGCCCTTACCCTGCGCGAAAACCGCAACGTACGCACCCGTACCGGAGCTGGCCTTCGGTGTGAAGGTCAGGGTCGTCTTCCCGCTCGCCACCGCGCTGAGGGCCGCTGTAATCCCCAGTTTGGCCCCGGCTGGCGGCGCCGCCCATGCCGCTGGCGCCACCACCAACGCGCCCGCGACCGCGATGCCCACCCCCACCACCCTGCCGAGCCGCCATCCGGCCGCGGCCCCGAGCGGTGCCCGTCCCGGGCTGGTTGCCGCACCGGCGACCCGTGGATCCTTGCGCGCCTCACCCATCCCTCCGCTCACCCCCCCAGCCCATCCACAAAAACGACCGCCCAGCGCGGCGCCACCGACCACCGCAGGTATGCACCCGCAGCACCCACGGTAGAATCCGACTTCCCAGTCCCCGAGCGACGCCATTGTAGGCCACCGTGGCAGGTGATGGAAAGGGGGCCTGCACCCTTTTATTCAACCGATTTTCCCGTGCCGTGCTTCGTGACCTTCACCATTCCACGACAAAGCTTCTGGAAGTACGACTCGCGGCCACAGAGATCGACCTCGATATACCAGTTGATACTCATCCCTGTACTGCAGATACCCAGGGCCAGATCTATCCTTTCTGTCACGTGGCGTCGTGCGGCGCGAAGTAGATCGCATCGTGGATCTCTAAGGGGGGGTCGGCGGTCGTGCCGCTATCCCAATACCGCAGAGAGTTCAGTACCTTTCTCGACGTTCTCGTCGCGGTCCTCGCCTATGCGCTGGCCGTGCAGTGGCACGTCGGCGGGTTCGCCGGCGGCGCCAATCTCTGGTATGTGGAAATGGCACCGACCATCGTCGCGACTTGGTGGATCCTATCGCTGCTCATCCGCCAGGACCTGCCCTACCGGTTGGGGGGCACATGGCGGGAGTTGCGGGAGACCGCCCTGCTCCATATCGTCGGTGCGGTGCTGCTGCTGGCCCTGAACTTGGCGACCAAGCACGACGCCGTCAGTCGTCTGGTGCTCGTTGGCTTTCCGGTGCTCGCCGCCCTGGCCTCCACGGCGATCCGCATCGGCATGCGTAGCTGGTTGGGCTGGAGGCGCAGGGGCGGACACGATGTCCACCATGTACTGCTGGCCGGACCGGCGACCCCCGTGCAGCGACTGGCGGCATCCCTGCTGCACCGCGACGCCGGCCTCGTCCCGCTCGGGGTGCTGCTGCCGCCCGGCGACGCCGACGCTGGGGGCATGTCGCTGCCGATGCTGGGCGAGTACGACCGTCTCGCCGACGTGCTGCACGACCGCGTCGTCGACCAGGTCGCGTTCGCCATGCCTTTGGACGATGGCGCCCTGCGACCCCTGGTTGAGACCTGCCTGCGGGAGGGCAAGCCGGTGTGGCTTGCGACCGATGCGTTCGGCGCCCGCCTGCTTGGGAACCGCCCCGATCAACTCCTGGTGTTGTCGGCGGCGCGCGACTCCGTCAGCCTGAGGCTCAAGCGGCTGATCGACATCGGCATCGCGTCTGCGGCCCTGCTGGTGGCGGCACCGTTGCTCGCGGCCTGCGCCCTGGCCGTCCAACTCGACGACCCGGCGGGACCGGTGATCTTCCGCCAGAGTCGCGTCGGGCTTCACGGCCGTACGTTCACGGTTTACAAATTCCGCAGTATGGCGACCGACGCGGAACACCGCCGGGCGGCCCTGCAGGACCACAATGAGATGTCTGGTCCGGTCTTCAAGATCCGCAACGACCCGCGCATCACCCGCGTGGGCCGCTTCCTGCGCCGCTACTCCCTGGACGAGTTGCCGCAGTTGTGGAACGTCCTGCGCGGCGACATGAGTTTGGTCGGCCCCCGGCCCTCGCTTCCAGACGAGGTGCGCCAATATGAGCCGGAATTCCGGCGGCGGCTCGCCTGCCGTCCGGGGTTGACCTGTCTTTGGCAGGTGTCCGGCCGCAACACGGTCGACTTCCGCACCTGGATGGAACTGGACCTGCAGTATGTAGACAACTGGTCTTTGGGACTCGACCTGCAGATCCTAATGCGCACCATTCCCGCAGTGTTCAACGGCTCCGGGATGTGAGGCCCGGGATACGCCGAACACTGGACGGAAAACTGACGATCAGGGGGGATCCACCATGGAAGGCTGCGGCAGCGATTCCCCAGGGCGCCATCAGAACGGCTTGGCATCCAACCTCGACCCAGGGCACGAACCGGATGTGCTCACCGCGGGGCAAGCCGCCATCCATGCGCCGGCGGCCATGCACGTCGTCCCGAAACCATGGGGGCGTGAGGTCTGGTGGGCCGTCGCCGACCAGTACGTGGGCAAGCGGCTGGAGGTGACCGCCGGCCACTGCCTCAGCCTGCAATACCATCGGCGCAAGCATGAAACCCTGTACTTCCTGTCCGGTGACGTGCGCCTGCAATTGGGTGACGAGCGGCGAATCGTGGGGCCGGGCTATGTGGCGGTGGTCCCACCGGGAACGGTGCACCGCATGGAGGCCCTGACGAATGCGGTCATCTTCGAGGTGAGCACCCCGGAGTTGCAGGATGTCGTGCGGTTGGAAGACCGTTACGGCCGCGCGGCCGCGCTCAGCGCGCCCAGAAGCTGAGGCCCATCCCACCGCCGTAGGGGTCGCGCCGCAGCACCTCTCGCAGGCCGGCGGCACGCAGCAGGCCTGCGCAGCGCTCCAGCAGATCGTGGCTGTGGAATTCGAAGACCAGCCGCCGGGTGCGCCCCAGGGAGCGCGGCGCCCCGGTGAAGCACTCAGCTTCCATGCCCTCGATATCTACCTTCAACAAGTCAATCACTGGAACGTTCGGCCCCAGTTCCCGCTCGACCAAAGCATCGAGCGTCTCGCAACGCACCCAGCGCGGAAGACCGCCCCCGGCCGCCCGCACCAATGAGGCGCAGGGGGTGTCACCCGCACACGTCCACCCGGTGGCACACGCCAGACCCTGTGGTCCGTGCGGTAGCAGCAACTCCAGCTCGCCCCCCCGCTCCGCGACCGCCGACCTCACCCAGTGCACCTGCACACCCGGGTTGCGGGATTGGACATACCCCAGGTTGCGTTCTCCGAGCGCGGCGGACTCCGCCACGGGTTCGACGGCAACCAGGGTGCCGCGCCGCAGCAACGGTATCGCCCAGGCTGCAAACAAACCGAGGTTCGCCCCCACGTCCAGAACACACCACCCGGGGCGCGGCAGGAAACCTTTGTGACAGTACATGTTGGAGATGAAGATCTCGCGCGCCTCGGACACGTCACCTCCGTGCCCCATCCACAGCGGACCGGCCAGGCGTGTCTGAACGGGAACACGGTCTGAGGGCAGGGAGACGTCACCATATGCCGCCACGACCTGACGCAGCAGGCGGTCATCGGAGAGCAAAGCAGGAATACGCCACGGATAGTTGGTCAGCACACGGGCCACCGTGTGCAGGCGCATGCGATTCAGAGAACGTCGCCTCCATGCTTCCGCCCGGGTCAGGACAAGGCCGCCGGGGCCATCTGTAAATGCGAGCGAATCTCCGCTATTCCCTGCGGCACCGTGTGCTGCGCCCGCCAGTTCAGCACTTCGGCCACCCGGCGGAAGTGCACTCGGTAGCTGCGCCGGTCCGCCACACCCGGCGGACAATCGATAAGCGCCGCAGGCACTGCCTCCCGGACTAATGTGGCAAGGTCCTTGATGCGATAGATCTCGGCTTCGTGCCCCACATTGAAAATCCTGGCCAAAAGCAGGTCGCGCGGGGCCTCCAAGGCGTAGGCAAAGGCGTTCGCGGCGTCCCACACATGCAGGAACGGCCGCCACTGCATGCCGCCGCCGAGCACTCGGACACGCCCGCGTAGACAGGCGTCCCGGGTCATCGCGTTCACGACCAAGTCCCACCGCATACACGGTGAGGGGCCGAACAGCGTCGCCTGGCGCAGGTGCGCCACCGCGAGGTCTGTTCCGGCCGCCACATCGATCGCGGCTTCCGCCTGCAGCTTCAAACGCCCATACAATGACAGAGGCTTGGGATCATCGTCCTCTCCCATAGCCTCTCCGTCGGTGCATCCATACACCGAACAGGAGGAGGCGTTGATCAGCCGCGAGCAACCGGCAGCCCGCGCCAGGGCGGTCAACTCCGCGGCCGCTCGCACGTTCACCCTCCTGGCCAACTCCGGATCGCGCTCGCAGGAGCGGTCGTTGGCCAACCCGGCGAGGTGGACGACGGCATCGCAGCCCTGGAGCGCCGAGCGCACCAATGCCCGATCCTCGACGGAGCCCGCCCAGAGTTCAATGCGCCGACCCTGCAGCCGCGGGCGGATCAGATTCCTGCCACAGGAGAGGTTGTCCAGGCAACGCACGTGATGGCCCCGCTCCAGCAGTTCCTGCGCCAGCACCGTTCCCACGTATCCAGCCCCGCCAGTGACCAACACCTGCATGCCAGACCACCCCCCAACGCGACGGCCACAGCCCTCTCAACCGCTCCTTCCCATTTCGACAGCATGTGCCGGTGGAAACTCTTGACGAACAGAGCAAAGCGCGGTGTGACGAAAGCCGACAGGAAGTCCGACCTACTCAGATCGATGGGCGCGCCGACGCTTTTGCCGATACATGGCCTGGTCGGCCCGGCCGACCAGCGCCGAGATCCCTTCTCCGACACGCCATTGCGCCACACCGGCCGAAAAGGCCACCTCTGGCACCACGGCACGCAGACGATCGACAGCGGCCCTTGCCCCAGCCGCATCGGTTCCTGGGAGGATGGCCACGAACTCGTCGCCACCCCAACGCACCATCAGATCGCCCGCGCGTCGCGCCCGGACGACCGCCCGCCCGAAAAGCCTCAACATCCGATCGCCGCCAGCGTGTCCGAGGTGATCATTGACGGCCTTGAACCCGTCCAAGTCAAGGAAGACGACGGACAGGGGCAAGCCGGTGCGCCGGGCCACCGCGATCCGCGAGCGCAGCACGCGCTCACCAACCCCGCGAGGAGGCAATCCCGTTACACTATCGCGATGCCACCGACCCGGAAGGCGCAGCACCGTTGGCCGGCCATAGCGTCGCGTGAGCGATCGCATCAGCGCACCTACGCAGCGGCAGACCTCTTCGGCGCCGACTCCGTAGCGGTGCTCGATGTCGTGCAGGCTCGCACCACGCTCCAGCAGGCGCAGCACCTGGCGCTCCCGACGGGTGCTGCGCCTGCTGGAGGCGACCCTCCGCAGCCCCATCGCAGCAGGCCCGCCGTGCCGCCGTCGTGCGGGTTCCGTGCATTGCTCCCGCACGGAGGCCGAACCGTCCGTCGGCGACTGCAGCCCGTCCGACATTCCCTGCACCGCCCCTCCTGCCGTCGAACCCCACGGCGGCCCCGATCCCGCCAGCGGCTACCACGGACGAGACGTGTCAACAGGCTACGGTGTTCGACCCCCAACGCCAGTGCCATCCAGAGTCTCACATCGGCTCTGGGAGTTGGGGTCGAATGATGGAACGACGCCGCGCCTCACGGCCGTGCGGGGAGCAAAGAGGAGTGACCGCAACATACTGCACTCGGCAGAGCGGCTCCGGCGCAGGAATCGACGACGACCCTGACGTAGCGACCGCCTGGGGGTATTGGTCATGCCTCGCCGCGGCGCCACATCCGCATCCCTTTCTCCGCGCAAGGAACCCGCTATGGATCTTCCCGACCCCCCGGCGCAAGTGCTTATGCAGCAGTGGTTGACGGAACTGATGCGTGGGGGCGGCGCCACCCGGATGGGCGCGACGGCCTACGAGTTGGACCGCGCTTCCGGCGGCGGCGGCTGGCAAAGCCCGGAAGAGCGAGCCGCGGTGAGGAAGGCATGCGCGTCCCTGCGAGCGGCGGGCTGGGTCGGTCAGGATAGCGTCGGCTGGCACGGGGAAGCGATCCGCATCACGCCGGCCGCCCGCCAAGCACTGCCGGCATTCCTGCACAGCCGCTGGTCCGCCGAAGGCATCCGTGTCCGCGATGCCAAGATCGTCGAAGAGATTCCTCCGATCGAAGTGGTCACCGCCTTTGCACGCTTCCTCGGCAAGGCTGACGGGGTACCACTTGCCGCCGGTGGCAGGCCGCCCATCCGCGCGCAGGACACCCTGCATCGCCTACTGCCGGTCAGCCGCCTGGACGAGCACTGGGCTCGGCCGCGGCCGGCGGACTCCATCGAGCGGTTGCTGTGGGCCGCCAAGCCCTGGCCGGCTATCAACAGCGCGTCGCCCCCTTTGCGGCCATCGCCGCCTTCCTGCGGCTCTTGGAGTCCGGCTCGACGTGGTCACTGGGCGATTTGGACGCCTGGCAGGCCGCGCCGGTGCCGCACCAGTGGAAGGACATGCTCGACGCATGGCCGCCTCCGACATCGGCCCGATCGCGCTGTCTGCGGCGGCCGACGCCTGGGTCTCACCGGAACGCCTGGCCAACTGGGCGGCGCGCCTCCACCCCTGGGCCGGGGTGTTCGCGGCGTTTCTCGCCGTCGTGGTCGCGGCCGGCGCCGTGGGACTCGGCGCAGCCAGCCTCGGGCAGGACGGCGACACTCCGGTCTTCCGGCTGACGACCGCCGGGAGCTCCCTGCTGTCCGGCATCGAGCCGCTGATCCCCGAGCCCAAGGATGCGGCCTCCCGGCGGGTCTTGGCGGACTTCACCTTCCTGCAGCCCGCCGATTGCCCACCGGCGGACGCCGCCTACCTGGGCCGGTTCGCCGAGGTCGAGCGGGTCGAGCGGATGGTCAGCGGCCGCCTCACACAGCGGTCCTGGAACGCCGCCCTTGCGAGCGGGGTGGGCCCCGAGGACGCGATCGCCTTCCCGCGTTCGGCAAGCGGCGACACACTGCCCCAGAACGTCGCCTACACGCTTGAACATGATTGGTCGGGCAGCGGCCGCGCGGCGAACCTGGCACCGATCCTCCTCCTGCGTCTGCCGAACGCCGAGGTCGCGGCCCGCGCCGAAGCCCACCGCGCTCTGCGTCAACTGCGGCTTGAGGTCCTCACTCCCACTCTGTGGGCCATGCCGCTCGAACGCGAAGCGGCGGTGCGCAGGGCCCTGACCGCGGCGGGCCTGCGGGACACCAACACGGGCACCCCCGAGACCGCCTCCGCCGACACCGCACCCTTTCGACTCGAATGTCCGGGTCCGTTCGGATCCCCCGACCGATCACATCCGGCACAAACCACGCCCGCATCCGTCGTGCGCATGCCACCCCAAGCGCTGTATCGGCGGCTGAGGTTGGCGTCCCAGGACGGCGACTCCGTCTGGGTCGACCTCGCCGAGGAGGGTATCGTCCTCTTCCAACCACTCTTGGTGACACGCCGCTCCGTAATCGGACAGTACAGCGGCTGCGGCGAAAGCCACACTCTACCGCTGAACGCGGTGCGCGGCCTGCTGGACGGAGAGGCCATCGCCGAACGCTCCTGACGACGGCCCGCGGTCCGAGTGGCCCCCGGCGGCCGACCGAATGGCGGTTGCCCGCCCCACCATCGCGACCTTACGGTGCTAACGGTCGCCCGACTCGGTCGGCCCGGTGTGGGGGGATGCACGGTGCGTCTGGTGGTGGCGACAAGCTGGGACGACAACCTGCTGCGCGGGTTGCGCGGCCTGCCCGTTCAGGCGGTCTTCGGCAAACTGCAGCGCGATCTGGTGGGTGGCGGCCGTCCGGCGGCCGTCCTGCCGCCAGTGGACTGGGACGCCATGGCCCGCCATATCGGCCTGGCGCACGAGTTCAGTCTGCGCTTCCTCTACTTGTGGAACGCCGCCAGCCTCGGAGACGCGGAATACGACGCCGCGTACGTGGCCGCGATGGAACAGCAGTTGCGAGAGCTGGTCGCCATCGGGGTCGACGGCCTCGTCGTCGCAATGCCATGGATGATCCCGCTGGCCAAGGGGATCGCGCCAGACCTGGAGGTCTCTGTCTCCTCCATGATCAATGTGGTCAGCCCGCGGGAGGCCCGCCAGTTCCAGGCGATGGGGGCCGACACGATCATCATCCACCACTCCGCCAACCGCGACTTCCGCCTGTTGGAGGAGATCCGCGCCTCGGTAGACTGCGACGTCGAGTTGATCCTCAACAACAGTTGCGTCTATCAGTGCCCGTACGCCTCCTGCCACCACGTCTCGCCAGCCTTCCACTCACGGGCCGGAAGCGCAAACGTCATGGAGTATGAGCTCTTTTGGTGCGCCGGCCGCTACGCGCTCGACCGGGGCGAGATCATTCGTGCCCGCTGGATCCGGCCGGAAGACCTCGCCTTCTATGAGAGCCGCGGGTACGACCGTTTCAAGATCGCCGGCCGTGGGCGCGACACCGAGTGGCTACTGCGGGCCGCCCAGGCGTACGCGTCGCGCAGCTATCCCGGCGACCTCACCGACATCATCAGCATGTCGCAACACGCCCCACTGCGCGTGGCGCGACAGCGGGCGCAAGAGCACAACCCCAATGCGGCCGACTGGGTCGACATCGCCGACTCCCTGGAGCCGATCGGCCGACTCGCCCTCGACAATCGTGCCATCCCCACCGACTTCCTGGACTTCTTCACGCGGCACGACTGCAACACCCTGTCCTGCCGAGCCTGCGGCTATTGCGCCCAGGTGGCATCCCGCTCGGTGCGGGGGGTCAGCGGCCACGACCGCGACGGCGCCCCGACCATGCCAACCGCCCGCATGTTCGGCGACCTGCGCATGGGCTGAATGAAGCGCCCACCCGGGCCACCCAGATCGGCCCCGCTGCGCCCGGAGCCTGTCGAACGGCCTCGGGCATGTCCCCCAAGTGCGCCGCACTCGGACGGCCCGTCGCCACCGGGTCACCGTGCCTCGCGGAGTGTGGTGGAGGGAGCGGAGGCAACCCGCGCAGCAGTCGCCGACCGCCAATCCGCGCGGGGCCTTGATGCCCTGCAATCCATCGCTGACGGTACGCCGCCTCAGACCAACCTCCGTGCGACCGACCCGGCACATGGTCAAGGGCTGACCAACGTAGGGACACGTCCTGACCGTCCCGCTGGAAGGCAACTGCGGACGTTCCCGCATCTCCGTGGGTCGCGCACCGCCAAAAAGCGCAGTCCAATACCTTGTGATCGGGCGCGGCGGAAGGTGGATAAGAAACCACCCCGATGGTCGCCCCGCCACGGTACGAGGCGGACCGAGCATCGCATGGTCGCCGTCCGACCTCCACGCCAGCACCGTCTCAATGTCTCAAGAGACCCTCACGGGCAATCCATCACGCCCCCCTTCCAATCGCCGCCCCGTCCTTGCACCCGTCCATGAAGCGGCAGGGCCGCATTCGACATCCAACCAGACCACTCCACCCCGGGGGCTCCATCACGTCGCACGCGGCGCTGCAGGAGGGGCTGAAGGCATCTGGAAAGGGCCGACCGAGGAAAACTGTCCTTCCAGTCATACCTAACCGTTGATTCACAGTGATTTGACATCCACAGAGTGTCGAGTCGCTTCTATTTGACACTGACACCACCCCACCATCACGCCACGGGCCGAGGGCGACCCAAGGGTCCTGCGCGAGGGGTGGGATGCGAATGGAAGTCGGCTTCGGTCTGGTGCATGGGAAGCGGGTGATCGTGCGAGAGGGGAGCGTTGAGGATCTCCCTGAAGTCAGCGCAAGACGGTGGTGGCGCATGCTCAGCATCGCGGATGCCGGCCGCTTCCTCCACCAGCGCTACGGCTCGCGGGCCGGAGGCGTGGAGGCCCTTGGCGCGGGTGCGTGGTCGGTCGCATACGCCTTCACCCTGGACGGACGGGACGCCGTCGCCCGCTTCGGCCAGTATGGCGATGACTTCGCCAAGGACCGGCGCATGGGCGCCTGCGCCTCCCCCCGTCTGCCCATCCCCAGGGTCCTAGACTCGGGTGAGGCCCCCGGCGGCCACTTCGCCGTGTCCGAGCGCGTGCACGGCATTCCCATCGACGACCTCGATGGTGCCAGGATGCGCGCCGTGCTGCCGTCGCTGTTCCGCGCCCTGGACGCGCTGGCCGAGATCGACGTGTCCGCCCGGCGCGGTTTCGGTTCCTGGGGGCCCGACGGTGACGCGGACACCCCGGACTGGCCCTCCGCCCTGTGCCGCTTCGCGGGGAACCGCCTGAGCGGCTGGCGGGCCAGGCTCGAGGCCTCGCCGATCGGTACGGGGCCGATGGAGATCGCCGCCGCCAGACTCCAGGAACTGACCCGCGACCTCCCGGAGGTCCGGCACGTGATCCACGGCGACCTGCTCCACTGGAACGTCTTCGCGGACGGCCCGAGCATCAGCGGCCTGATCGACTGGGGCAACAGCCTCTACGGGGACGCCCTCTACGACGCCGCATGGTTGATCTTCTGGTGGCCCTGGTACCCGCAGTGGGCGGAGATCGACATCCGCGCGGAGTTCGAGCGCCACTGGGCAGACCGCGGCGCAGTCCCGCCCCAACGTGAGTTGCGGCTGCTCTGCTACCAATTGCGCATCGGGCTCGAACACATCGCCTACAACGCCTGGACGGGCAACGAGCCACACCTGCGCCGCTGCGCACAGCAAACCCTTGAGCTGGCCATGGACGCACCCCGCTGACCAGTCGGCCGGACCGCGTCCCGCCCGAACGCCACCCCGGGCGGGACGCGGCAGGTGCACCGACGCTCAAGGATAGGGCCGCATGGCCGCAGCAACGCCCACGGGCGTGCCGATGGTGTAGCCGGTCGTCCTGACGGTATCCACGGTTCGTGCGCCGACCCACGAGAGGGCGGTGCTGGCGGGAATGGCGTCGCCGCAGGCGGTGTTGGAGATCAAGCTGTCCGGTCCGTGAGATGAGGGAGTGGCGGCCACATCCGGGCGACCTGCCGCGCGACCCGCCATGCCGTGGACGGACCCTGGTGGGAGGTGCAGTCCGCCGCGCCTTCCCGAAAGGTCCAACCGCCGGCCTTCCATGCGATCACCGCCCCGCCGGTCGCGCGGGTCGCGACCGGCACCGCGCCCAGCCGAGCCGCAGGTGACGCCCGACGGGACCAGCAGCGGCGCGATGGCGGACCGGGCCGCGGCGGCACTCAGATGGGCCGCCCCTCCGAAGAGGAAGCCGGTGGCTATTTCCACGATGGCTCCGTCGCAGGTCCGGGGGACCACGGCGATCCAGGGCGCCGGCCGCGGGCAGACACCCACCGACACCGTGTATCAGGAATGGTCCAAGCGCACCCAGCCACCCGGGTGCGTCCCGGTCAGGGCGGTCGCAAGCCCCCCGGCCGGCGCGCACAGTGCCACGCCAGCCCTACCCTGGATCCGCCGCCGCATGGCTTGCCGCACCGGGGCGGCGAAGACCGCCGGCGCGCTGGCCGGGGACGCGCCCGCCGAGAACACACGCTTCGCCGACGTGGTGCGGCCGGCCGCGCCGCAGCGGCCAGGAGGGCACAGACCAGCCATGCGGCAGCGACGCCCCCAACCCTGCGCTTGGTCGCCACCGCGCGGCCCGGCCCGACCCAGCGGGTGATGGCTCGCGACCCGCCGGGCGGGGAGTGCGCCCACCCGGCCTGAATCGCCAGGAATGACCCGCCAACGAAGACGCCCCCTTCGACCGCGCCAGCGGCAGTCGGCGCGACCGACGGTGAACCGTTCCCATCCGTCCAGTGCGCGGCGCAGCCGACGCCCTGGCGCCGCGCGGGGCGTCGCCCCCGGAGGCTCGTAGGGCCACGGGCATCCGACGCGGCACCGCGGCGCTACGCGGATCCCCGCTGCACACCACACGGATGGACGCCTTACAGGCGGCTCCGGAGGCGGGCTCCGTGGCGGGACCGGCAGGCGGTGCGCCCACGCCCGCGAATGCGCCAGGCAACGCGGGCCGGACGGGGGATGAGCCATGGACTCAAGCGACGCGAAGCGGTTGGGCATCCACCTTCTGGTCTGGGGCGCGGATTGGCCGGAGCCCGCCTTCGACCTGCCACGCGTCCTGGCCACCTGCCGCGAGCTTGGCTTCGGCGGCGTCGAGGTGCCCTACCTGCAACCGGTGCCGGCGGCGGCGTTGCGGGCGGCCGCCGGCACGGTGCGCGCGGCGGGGCTCTGGGCCACCGTCTCCACGGCGCTGCCGGCGCAGGCCTGCCTGGTCGATCCCGATCCGGGGCGCCGCGCGCGGGCCGTCCACTGGCTGCGGGAGGCGGTGGAGGCCGCGGCCGAGTTCGGTTCACCGGTGCTTGCCGGACCGCTGCTGGCCCCGGTCGGCGAACTCCCGGACGGCATGGCGCGCAACTGGGGGCCGGCCATCGCGCCGCTTCGGGAGGTGGCGCTGTATGCGGCAGGCCGCAACATCCGCGTCTGCCTGGAGCCGCTCAACCGCTTCGAAACCGACACCGTCAACACCCTGGGGCAGGGCGCGGACCTGTGCGGTGCCGTGGGCGGAGGGTTGAGCCTGGTTTCGGACACCTTCCACCAGAACATCGAGGAGGACGATCCGCTGGGCGCCCTGCGCCGCCACCTGAAGTGGGTCGCACACGTCCACTTCAGCGAAAACCACCGCGGACCGGCCGGCAGCGGCCACATCCCCTTCCCGGCCGTGCTGGACCTCCTGCGGCACGGCGGCTACCGCGGCCGGTTCGTCTTCGAGGGCTTCAACGGGCGCGTGCCCGCCCTCGCGCGCGCCACCCGCATCTGGCGGCCAGGAGCGGCATCACCGCGGGCCTTTGCCGAGCAGACGGCCTCCGCCCTACTGGATACGCCACCGGGAACGGCTTCATAGGGCGGCGTCCGCCGTGGGCCAGTGCACTTCGTCGATCTTCGCGTCCACTGCGGCAAACCGCGTGTCCATCTTGTCTTCAACTGCGCACCCCGGGTCCGAACCGACATGGGCGACAATGCTCAGAGGGCAAGCCTCGCCTCCACACCGGAGCGATCGATGCCCGCAATCGCTCCGTGATCGACCACCGTTCCGCGCTCCATGACGTAGTAGCGGTCGGCCAAGCGCAACGCGAACGCCAGATACTGCTCCACCAGCAGGATGGCCGTGTGTCCCCCCTTGCGCACCCGGATCAGGGCTGCCTCGATCTCGGCCACGATGGACGGCTGCACCCCCTCGGTCGGCTCATCCAGCAGCAACCAGCGTGGCCGCGCCGCCAGGGCCCGGGCGATGGCCAACTGCTGCTGCTGCCCCCCGCTCAGCGTCCCGGCCGCTTGGCGCAGCAGGGACCCGAGCGCCGGGAAGGTCGCCAATGCGTCGTCCAGGGCAGTCGAATCGCGTCGCGTACCGGCCTCCAGTCCCAGCAGCAAGTTTTCGCGCACCGTCAACTGCGGAAAGATGCCCCGCCCTTGCGGCACGTAGCTGAGGCCGGCCCGGGCCCGCCGCCAGGTCGGCCAGCGCGTCGCGTCCTGCCCGTCGAGCCACACCCGGCCTCGCCGCGGCCGCAGCACCCCGGCCAGCGTTCGCAGCAGGGTAGTCTTGCCGACCCCATTGCGGCCCATGAGGCAGACCAGCGCGCCCGCGGGCAGTTCCACACTCACCCCGCTTAGCGCCAGCCCCTCGCCGTACGAGGCATCGACCGCGTCAGCCCGCAGCATGCCGCGTCCCCTCCCGTCCCAGGTAGCTCGCGATCACCCGGGGGTCGGCTGCCACCTGCGCCATACCGCCCTCGCACAGCACCCGCCCGCCGTGCAGCACGGTGACGCGGTCGGCTACCCTGCGCACGAAGTCCATATCGTGTTCGACCAGGAGCACGGTGGCTCGCCGCGCCACTTCAGTTAGGCGCACCGCCGTGTCGGCGCGCTCGGCACCAGTCATGCCCGCGACGGGCTCGTCAAGCAACAGCACCTTCGGTTGCCGCACCAGCAGCATGCCGATCTCCAGCCACTGCTTCTGGCCGTGGGCCAGGGTCCCCGCCGGTTGCGCGCTGGCGCCAGCCAAGTGGATCAGGGCGGCGACCTCGCGGATCCGGTCCAGCGCCGTCGGCGAAAGCGGCCGCACGATGGTCGCCCAAAGCCCCGGGGGCGCGGCGGCCAGCTCCAGGTTCTCCCGCACGCTCAACTGCGGGAAGACAGACGGTGTCTGGAACTTGCGTGCAATCCCCAGGCGCGCGCGCCGATGCTCCGCCAGGCGCACCAAATCAACCCGCCCGTCCAACCGCACCCGCCCGGCCGCCGGCCGCACCCGGCCGCAGATGGCGTCCAGGAGCGTGGTCTTGCCGGCACCATTGGGACCGATCAGGGCATGGACGCCGTTACGGCACACCCGCAGGTCCACGCCGCGTAACGCGTGAAACCCGTCGAACACCACGGACAGCCCTTCCACAGTCAGGACCGCGTCCACGCCGACGCACCCCCTTCACCCGGAGCGTCCGCGGCCCGGCGGCGACCAGCCCGCCGTCGCAGCAGGTCGGTCGCGATGCCGGCGATCCCGCGCGGAAAGGCCACGACCGCCAGCACGAACAGGCCGCCCAGCAGGTATTGCCACCCGGCCGGATCGAGGGTGTTGAGGCCGTTTTCCATAAACTTCACGATCAGGGCCCCAATGAGCGCGCCCACGATGGTGCCCCGCCCGCCGATCGCCACCAGGATCACCATCTCGATGGAAGGCACCACGCCCATGGCCGACGGAGAAATGATCCCGATCTGCCCCACGTACAACGCGCCGCCCAGACCGGCTAGGCCCGACGCCAGCGCGAAGGTGAAGGCCTTGAACAGGGCGGGGTCGTAACCGAGGTAGCGCACCCGGCTTTCCCCGTCACGGATCGCCAGCAACAGGCGGCCGAAGCGGCCCCCGACCAGGCGGCGGCAGGCGGCACAGACCGCGAGCGCCGCCACGGCGCTGGCGGCATAGAGCAAGAGCACCCCCTGTCGTCGCGCCAAAGCGATGCCAAAGAGGGTCGTGAAATCGGTGATGCCATTGAAGCCCCCGAGCATCCCTTGGGCGCCGATGAACAGCGTCACCGCCACCACGGCAAACGCCTGGGTGAGGATGGCGAAGTAGACACCACGCACGCGCTGGCGAAAGATGAGTAGCCCCATCCCACCCGCCAGCATCCCCGGCACCGCCGCGGAGGCGAAAAGGGCAAAAGCAAAGGAATGAAACGGCACCCAGAAGGCCGGCAGGCTTCGGACACCGTTCCAGCCCATGAAGTCGGGCATGGCTTGCCCGGAGGCGACGAGCTTCAGATACATGGCCATGGCGTAAGCCCCGAGGCTGAAGAAAGTTCCCTGCGCCAGGCTGAGCATGCCCCCGTAGCCCCACAGCAAGTCCAACCCCATAGCGGCGATGGCGAAGCAAAGGAATTGGCCCAGCAGGCTGAGCTGGAAGGGACCCAGTACGAACGGCGCGGCGGCCAGGGCCGCGACCGCCAGCAGGGTCCAGAACCGGCCAGCCTGAGCCCAACGCCCGGATTGCGGTGTGAATCCCGCCATTTCCGCCGCGGCGGCCGAAGCTCCGATACCCGCAGACATAACGGCTCTCTCCCTCCTGGACGCGTGCCGTGTGGGCCGAGCCAGCCGTGGCTACCCGGGATCAGCCATCGAGCTGGCGCCCCCGCGGCGCGGCCAAGCCCTGTGGCCGCCACTGCAACATCAGAATGATCATGGCGAAGGCCAGCACGGTGCCGATGCTGGACGTGGTCAGGAATTGGAAGGATGTCTTGGCGCTGCCGAACAAGCCCGCCCCGATGACGGCCCCGCCAAGCTGTCCGACCCCACCAAGCACCACCACCATGAACGCATCGACGATGTAGTGCTGGCCGATGGCCGGCCCGATGGGCCCTACCAGGGTCAGGACGACGCCAGCCAGCGCCGCCAGACCGGAGCCGATGGCGAAGGTCTGGCCGTCCAGGCGCCGGGTGGAAATCCCCAGACAACCGGCCATCTCTCGGCTCTGCATCGCCGCCCGGGTACGCCGGCCGGCAGCGCTGCGATAAAGGTAGAGGTAGAGCACCGCCAGGACCGCCACGGCCACAGCCAGAATAAAGAGCCGTGCCTGCGGCAGTGCGACGCCCGCCACCGGCCGCCAGCTGCCCGCCAGCCAGGCGGGCCCACGGACCTCGACGTTGGGTGCGCCGAAGATGGTGCGCGCCGCCTGCTGCAGCAGCAGGCTCACGCCCCAGGTCGCCAGCAGAGTGTCTAGCGGCCGCCCATAGAGAAAGCGCACCAAGGACCACTCCAGAAGCCACCCGAGTCCGCCGCCGACCAGGGCGCCGACGGGCAGTCCCAAAAGCAGCACCAGCGAAGGCCGTCCGCCCAGGGCCTGCTGCAGCACATAGGCCACGTACGCCCCGATCATGATGAACTCGCCATGCGCCATGTTGATCACGCCCATCAACCCAAAGGTAAACGCCAAGCCCACCGCGATCAGCAGCAGGATCGACCCTTCACTCAGCCCGTTGAAGACGAGTCTGATGGCGAGCGGCACACCCGCACCCCCTTGCCCGACCCGGAAACGGGGGCGGCCTCGCGGCCGCCCTCGCCACGGCACGAGGCGTTCAGCAACCACCACTGCCACTGGGCAGCTTGAACCACGCGTACGTCTTCATGCAGGGATCCGGCTTGAGCAGGGTCGCACCGGAGTTCCACACTTGGCGGATCTGCCCGTTGGACCGAATGACGCCGATGCGAGCCACCTGGGAGAGCATGTGGGTCGCGGGGTCGATCTGCACCGGCCCCTGCGGTGTGTTCATGGTCAAACCCTTGACCGCCGCCAGCACCTTGGCCGGATTGGTCGAGCCTGCCTTCTGCACGGCCTTCGCCCACAGCTGCACGTCGATGTAGCCGTGCTCCATGGGGTCGTCGGTCACCTGGTTCTTGCCGTACTTCGCCTGATAGGCCTGGACGAAGGCGTGGTTGAGGGAGTTGTTCATGCTCTGGTAGTAGTTCCAGGCGACGTAGTCTCCGGCGACCAGGCTGGGGCCGATCCCCTTGATCTCCTGCTCCGCGATGCTGAAGGACATGACCGGTAGCTGCTTGGGGCCAAGCCCGGCGTCCTTGAGTTGTTTGAAGAAGGCGACGTTGCTGTCGCCGTTGAGCGTGTTGAGGATGGCCTGCGGTTTGCTCTGCTGGATCTTGGCGATGACGCTGGTGAAATCGGTACCGCCCAACGGCACGTACTCCACGCCGGCCACCGTCGCCCCGTAGTGCTTCAGCTCCGCCTGGATGATCTCGTTGGCGGTGCGCGGAAAGACGTAGTTGGAGCCGACCAGGAAGAAGCGCTTGTAACCCTTGGTCTTTGCGAGATACGTCACCGCCGGGATGATTTGCTGGTTGGGCACAGCCCCGGTGTAAACGATGTTGGGTGAGTCCTCCAAACCCTCCCACTGCACCGGATACCACAGGTCGTTCTTATACTGCTGAAACACCGGCAGCATGGCCTTGCGACTGGCCGAGGTCCAACCGCCGAAGACCGCGGTCACGTGGTCCTGCTGGATAAGCTGGCGCGCCTTGGTAGCAAAGGTGGCGGGGTTGGATGCCCCATCCATGACAATCGGCTGGATCTTCTTGCCAAGCACACCGCCCTTGGCGTTGATCTGGTCGATCGCCAGCAACTCGGCACGTTCCAGCGGTACCTCGCTGATCGCCATGGTCCCACTGAGCGACTGCAGCACCCCAACCTTGATCGTGCCGGTCCCGTGGTGCGTCGCGGAGGCAGCCCCGGTCCCCGTCCCCGGGGTTGCCGGCGCCGACACGCTGCCGCAGCCGGCCGTCACCGTCAGGCACACCGCGGCAGCCAGGGCCCGGCCCAGTGACCGCATCTTCATCCAATCATCCTCCTCGCACACTGGTGGAACCGGAGCGGTCAACTCCGACGCGGCAGGCGTACCGGTGCCGCCGGTCGCGTCGGCCCCTACGGATATAGCACCGCGCTCGCGCCGCCGGCGCAGAAGCGTCATGTTAGTGAAAGCTGCACGGCACAAAAGGTGCCACAGGCGGCATGAATGCTAACAGGAGCTGGCACGAAAGCTTTCGCTTGGACACCCTGACGGCGAGGGAGGGACGCCCATGCTGCTCGGTCCACGCGAACGGGACCGCCTGCTGCTGTATGCGGTGGCCGATCTCGCCCGCAGGCGCCAACTCGCCGGCCATCGCCTCAGCCACCCCGAAGCGGTAGCGGTCATCGCCACAGCCGTACTGGAAGGAGCCCGCGCCGGTCGCACCGTGGCCGAACTGATGCGCGAGGGCCGGACGGTGCTTGGCACCGACGACGTCCAGTCCGGAGTCGCCGAACTGATGCCCGTGGTGCAGGTGGAGGCAACCTTCCCCGACGGCACCAAACTCGTTTCGGTGCACGACCCCCTGTGCTCCGGGCCACCCGAGGAGCCGCCCCGCTATCTCTGGGCGGACGGGGAGATCGACCTCTGTCCGCATCGGGCACGGCTCCGCCTCACCGTGGAGAGCACCGGTGACCGGCCGATCCAGGTGGGGTCGCACTACCACTTCTACGAGGTGAATGCCGCCTTGCGCTTTGATCGTGCCGCGGCCTGGGGTCTGCGGCTGGACATTCCCGCCGGGGCCGCCGTCCGCTTCGAGCCGGGCGAAACCCGCAGCGTCGGCCTGGTCGCGTTCGGCGGCGGGCGCCAGGCGGTTGGGTTCGCGGGTCGCGTGAACGGACCGCTGGACGGCCGCGCGCCGGGAGACGCGCCGCAGGGGGAGATGCCCCCATGCGGGTGACACGGCGGACCTATGGCGAGCTCTACGGGCCGACGCGCGGGGACCGCGTGCGCCTGGCGGATACCGCTCTATGGCTGCTGGTCGAAGACGACCGCACCCTCCCGGGGGACGAGGTGGTGTTCGGCGGCGGCAAGACGGCCAGGGACGGCATGGCCCAGGGACCATGGAGCCACGCGGAGGGTGCCCTGGACCTCGTCATCGCCGGCGTCGTCGTCGTCGATCCCTTGGTCGGCGTGATCAAGACGGACATCGGGGTGCGCGACGGGCGCATCGTGGCGCTGGGCAAGGCCGGCAACCCGCTGACCATGGACGGTGTCCACCCGCAACTGCGCATCGGTCCCGGCACGGAGGTGATCGCCGGCGAGCACCTGCTCGCGACCCCAGGGGGCATCGACACGCACGTCCACCTGATCTGCCCGCAGCAGGTGGAAGAAGCCCTGGCCTCCGGGGTGACCACGTTGATCGGCGGCGGCACCGGTCCGGCCGACGGTACCAACGCCACCACCTGCACGCCCGGCCCCTGGTATCTGGCCCGCATGCTGGAGGCCAGCGATGCCCTGCCAGTAAACTTCGGCCTGTTGGGCAAGGGCAACGCCAGCCGGCCCCAGGCGATCGAGGAGCAAATCCTGGCGGGCGCCTGCGGCCTCAAGCTGCACGAGGACTGGGGCAGTACCCCGGCCGCGATCGACTGCTGCCTGCGCGTGGCCGAGGCGCATGACGTGCAGGTGGCCATCCACACCGACACCATGAACGAATCCGGGTTCCTGGAAGACACCCTGGCCGCCATCGCCGGACGCACCATCCACGCCTTCCACAGCGAGGGCGCCGGCGGCGGCCACGCCCCGGACATCATCCGGGTCGCGGGCGAGGCGAACGTGCTGCCGGCCTCCACCAACCCGACGCGACCCTTCACCATCAATACAGTGGAAGAGCACTTGGACATGCTGATGGTCTGCCACCACCTGCGACCGGATGTCCCCGAAGACCTGGCCTTCGCCGAAAGCCGCATTCGGGCCCAGACCATCGCGGCCGAGGATGTGCTGCACGATCTGGGCGCCCTGTCCCTCTACGCCTCTGATTCGCAGGCGATGGGCCGCGTGGGCGAGAATTGGATCCGCCTGCTGCAGACCGCCGATAAAATGAAGACCCAACGTGGCCCCCTGGCGGACGCGCGCCCGGGAGCCCCCGCCGGTCCCAACAACGACAACTTTCGCATCCTGCGCTATATCGCCAAGCTCACCTGCAACCCCGCCATCGCCGCCGGCATCCTGCCGGAGGTGGGGACGCTGCAACCCGGGCACCTAGCGGACATCGTGCTCTGGGCGCCAGAGTTCTTCGGGGTGCGACCCAAGCTGGTGCTCAAAGGCGGCATGATCGCCTGGGCGCAGATGGGTGATCCAGGGGCCTCCATACCGACGCCGCAACCGGTGTATGGGCGGCCGATGTTCGCCACCCTCGGCCGGGCGGTGGCCCGCACGTCGGTGGTGTTCCTGTCGGGCGCAGCCATGGCGGCCGGTGTGCCAGCGCGGCTCGGCCTGCACAAACGCGCCGTGGCCGTAGGCGGCTGCCGCAACCGAAGCAAACGCGACATGGTGTTCAACGACGCGCTGCCACGGATCCACGTCGACCCTGAGACGTTCACGGTCGAGGTCGACGGCGTCGTCGCCACCGTGCCGCCGGCCTCCAGCCTGCCGCTGACCCAGCGCTACCACATCCTATGATCGTCGGCGCCGGCACCGCGGTGCGCCGCGGCCCGTTCACGGCAAGCCGGGGCGAGATCCCAAGCCAAGTAAGGAGAGAAACCGGGTGCACTTCGTCTCAAGGGTCCTTGGAAACGTGCGCGAGGACGCCGGCCTGGCGGCCGAGGCCGAAGACTGGGGCCGCCCAGGATCCGATGGGATCGTGGAACACATTGCCCTGGACGTCTGGCAGGCGCAAAAGGCTAGATTGCGCGTGCACGGCGACCTGGGCGGCGAGTTCGGTTTCGACCTGCCGCGGGGCACCGTGCTGCGGGATGGGGATGTCCTCTGGCGCGACGCACCGCGGCGCCACTTGGCCCTCGCAAGCGTGCAGGGGCGCGAGGTGTTGTCCATCCGCCTGTTACCGCAGCCGGAAGCGGAACGGGTGGCCACCGCCCTCAAGCTGGGTCACCTGCTGGGAAACCAGCACTGGCCCGTGCGCCTGGAGGAGGATATGGCCTACGTGCCGGTGCTCATCGACCGCAAGGTGATGGAGACCGTGCTGCGGACCCACGCCCTGGCCGGTATCAGCTTTACCTTCGAGCCGGCCCCGGCCGATGTCGCCCTGCCCCTGATCTTCCCGTCACTGCAAGACCATGCCCATACGCCTACGCAGACGCAGACCCATACCCATGCGCCGCCAGCTCCCGCCGCCGGCAGGGGCGGCCGGGAGCCATGACGCCGCGGTCGGTGCGACGCCCAGGCGGCGACACCCCCGCGGTCTGGTCGGTGCTGCAGTTGTGCGATTCGGGCTTCCCTTCCGGTCTGTTTACCCAATCCGGCGGCCTGGAGACCGCGGTCGACATGGGGCTGGTCCAGGACGCGGAGGACTTGGCGGCCTGGATGCTCGACGTGCTGACGCAGTCGGTCGCCCCCCTGGACGGACGCGTCCTGGCACTGGCGTGGCGCGCCGCGGGCGGCGGCCATGCCGAAGCGGTGCGGGCGGCGGACCGCTGGCTCGAGGCCATGCGGCTCTCGCGGGAACCCCGCGAGGCCTCAGCGCGTAGCGGTCGGCGCGTGCTCGCCCTGGCCGTAGCCCTCGGGTCGCCGGGACCCGGGCGGCCCGCTGGACTCGCTGCCGCCGGCGTCGCCGAAGCACTACGGCAATGGGGAGAGCGCGGCGAGTCCCCCTGCCACCATGCGTGCGTGCTCGGCGTCCTTGGCCGCGCCTGGGGCGCACGCCTACCCGATCTGCTGGAAGGCGCCCTGTTCGCGACGGCGGCAGGACAGGCGGCCGCCGCCGTGCGCCTGGGTGTGGCCGACCATGTGGACGGTCAGCGCGCCCTGCTGCAGGTGCGGGCGCACTTGAACGACTTGGTGCGCCTGGCGCGGGCGCGCCCCTCCTCGCAGGCACCGCCCGGCGCCAGCTTCGCTCCGCTGGCCGAGATCGCCGCCATGCGCCACGAGCACGCCCACGTCCGACTCTTTGCCACTTGAGTCGAGCCACTCCACTCTGCCTCGGGAGGTCGGCCATGACAGCACCGGCAACCGCCCGCCTCGGACACCGCCACGCCTCGATTCCACGCATCGGCATCGGGGGCCCGGTCGGGTCGGGCAAGACCGCCCTGATCGAAGCCATCGTCCCACGCCTGGTGGCCGCCGGTAACCGAGTGATCGTCATCACCAACGACGTCGTCACCATTGAGGACGCCATGCATGTGCGCCGCAGCCTCAAAGGGGTCCTGGACGAGGAACGGATCCTGGGGGTGGAGACGGGCGCCTGCCCGCACACCGCCGTCCGCGAGGACCCAAGCATGAACTTGGCCGCCTGCGAGGAGATGGAGGCACGCTTTCCGGATTCAGACCTCCTGCTGATCGAAAGCGGCGGCGACAACCTCACCCTGACCTTCAGCCCGGCTTTGGTGGACTATTTCATCTATGTCATCGATGTAGCCGCGGGCGATAAGATCCCGCGCAAGGACGGCCCGGGCATCACGCGCTCCGACCTGCTGGTGATCAACAAGACGGACCTGGCGCCCTATGTCGGCGCCGATCTGGAGGTCATGGCGCGCGACTCGGAGCAGATGCGCGGGGCCCGCCCTTTCCTGTTCACCAATTGCCACACCGGCGCGGGGGTACCCGAGGTAGTCGCGACCTTGCGGCGGGAGGCACTCTTTGGGCGCAACGCTTGAAGCCGGCGTGGTGCGGCTGGCCTTTGCGGCGGACGGCCCGGGACAGCCGACGCGCCTGACGGAGCGCTACGCCTGCCACCCGCTGGCCGTGCAACGCGCCACCTACGCGGACCCGGCCCTGCCCGGCCAGGCTCAGGTGCACCTGCTGTGCGCCGGGGCCGGTATTCTGGCAGCCGACGACCTGCGTTTGGAGGTGGATGTCGGCCCCCACGCCGCCGTCCTGCTGCGGGACGTGGGCGCCACTCGCATCCATCCCTGTGCGGCGGCTGAGGGTGGTGCTGCGCTGCACGTCGCCCTGCGCCTCGGCGCCGCAGCCAGCCTCGAATGGCTACCCGATCCGCTGATCCCGTTCACCAAGGCGCGCTTCCGCCAGACGATAGAGGTGGAACTGGACCCTGGTGCCTGCTGGATTGGAAGCGAACTCGTCGTTGCGGGCCGGTGCGCACGCGGTGAACGCTTGGCCTTCACCGCCCTGGACCAGTCGCTGGTGGTGCGCGCCGGCAGGGGGGGACCGGCACTGCTGGCCGAGGCAGTCCGCCTGCGTCCCGAGGCGCGCCGACTCGACGGACCGGCCACGCTCGGGGACCACACCGTCTGGGGCACCCTGCGCGTCGTGGCGCCTGGGCGGCCAGCGGCAGCCCTGGTCCAGGCGCTGCGCGACGCACTGGGCAGTTGCGCCGACGTCTGCGGTGGGGTCAGCGCTCTGGCCGGTGAGGCCGGGGCTGTGGCGCGCGTGCTCGGGCCGACCCCCCAGGCGGCATCGCAGGCACTGCGCCGCGCATGGGATGCCGCGCGCCGCCAGTGCCTGGGCGCGCCAGCTCCGCCACCCCGCCGCTACTGAGCGCCGCTTGCGGTCCATCCCGTGGTACCGCCTTGTTTACCGCGTTTCGGCGCAAGCATGGCTACGAACCGCTGGGCGACGAGATCCTGGCGGCCATCGCAGCACGCCTGGAGGCCGTGCGAACCTGGGAAGAGATCACGGCGCCGGTCCATTGGGCTCGCGGTGAAGCACCGTGACCGAATGCTCACCAACCGCTGGAATTGGTCACAGGAATGGTCACAGAATAGCAGGACCCCCGCCAGAATAGCGGGGTCCTGACCACAAATGCGGGCCTGAACTCCGGAGCCTACGAACTCCCGTCCGGCCTGCTTTCATTGGGTTTCTCAGCATCCAATCGGTCCTTCCACATGATGATGGCATCATTCTTGCACCTCCAAGTCCCTTCGTAAAACCAGCGTCGCTGCGCGCTTTCAATGATCCAGCCTGGAACGATCTGGTGGATTGGTCACAGATGGTCACAAGGAACCAAAGAGCGCCCGCCCAATGCTCTCCGCCGATTGGGACCGCCGGTCTGGCAACACGTGCGCGTACCGCCGTAACGTCATGGCGGGATCGTGGTGTCCCAGCCGATCCGCAACCTCCTTGACGCCTCGCCCGTCCGCCAAGAGCAGCGTCGCATGGGTATGACGCAAGTCGTGGAACCGGATCGCGGGCACCCCCGCCCCTCGTGCCAGCCTTGCAAAGGCGTGGTCCAGGTCCGCTTGCCGGAGATACCCACCCGTGCGGGTCGAGAAAACCAGCTCCGGGTGTTCCCACGCTGCCCCGGCTCGCAGCCGCTCTTGCGCCTGCCGCCCGCGGTGGCTCCGCAGTAGACGCAAGGTGTTCGCGTCCAGGTCGATCGTCCGCCGGCTGCTGTATGTCTTGGGATCAGTTACCACCGGAGGTTCCCCAGACGGCCATGAAAGGCTCCGGGCGATTCGTACGGTGCACCGGTCCCATACGACATCATCCCATCGTAGGGCGCAAAGTTCTCCACCGCGAACTCCGGTCGTCAGTGCGGTCACATACAGCGCGTCATACCGGGTCTTCCCGTTCACGAAGCCAATGAACCGTGCCGCCTCACTCTGACACCAATACCGCATCTCAGGGTCCACACACCGCGGCCGCTTTACCCCTGCCGTAGGGTCCTTCTCCAGCAGTCCCCATGCCATAGCCTGTCGGAGAGCCGTGCGCAAGGTGGCATACGAAGCCCGCACGGTCGTCGGGGCTAGACTCATTCCCGCCAAGTGGGCCAAGGCTTCCTGGATACCAAGTGGAGTCAACTTCGCCAGTGACGCATCACCGATCAACGGTGTCCATCGCGCAAGAGCCGTCTGATAACTGCGCCGCGTGCCCGCTTTGAGGCTCGGCTCTACCTGCTCCAGGTAATACCCGAAGTAGGCTTCCACGCTGAGACGCCGCGCCGCCGTAGATCCTTCAGGCCCTGCGAGCATGTGGCGGGCGATCCACTGATCTGCAGCCCGACGGGTCGAGAAGGTCGCTGTCTTCTGCCTGCGTTCGCCTCCCTCTCCCCTCGTAACGTCGACGACCGCGCGCCACTTTGCGCCGCGCCGGTGCACGGATCCCCTCATGCATGCGTCCCCTCCCAAGCCGGACGGGAGGAGACGCTATTCGGCAGCTGTGGGGCGGGCCCTTTGGCGGCTAGGCCCTCAAGCCACTCTCTGGAAACCCGGCGGTGCCGTCCGATCTTGACGTTAGGAATGCGCCCAGTGCGGGCAAGCTCATACGCCGTCGACGACGGGATGCGCAGGACGGTGGCGACCTCGGCGATAGTCAGCCAGTCCGAGTGGCTCGTTGCGTTCACAGATGTCACGCCCACGTCCACGCCATCGGCCGTTTGTCTCTCCATCAGCCATCGCCTCCTCGTAGGTCGGCAGCCCGGACGTGAGGGATCCGGGGACCCCGCCCCCGATGTCCTGGCGTGGAGATGCCCCGGCCTGCAGTGTCAGGATGGGAAGAGGGCGCAGGTACTTCCCGCCCGCGCCAGAGGGAATTAGGTGCACCGAGATCGAACCAACCGAAACCGGCCAAGACCAGCGGCGTCCAGTTACAGTCGGTCGTGGGCGCGGGTTGGCTTGTAGGCCAAGTCTACGGTGAGGGAAAGGCCCCGCGATCGCGGAGGGTACCGAGGGAGATACGGCTCCTATGGCCGAGGGGCAATGTAGCGCCGGGCTCCAGCGCCGCCGCTGCATAGGCGGTATTGCGCCGTGCGGCGGCCTGAGACCGCTTGCCCGCCGGCAATGGACGCCAGGATCCCTGCGCACCTATTGGTCGCAGAGCATCGACTGCTGCGTTCGCGTCGGCGATGGCGTTGGAGTAATCCACCAGGTGAACGGCCTCGGCCTCCCGTTGGTGGGCAAGCTCCCGCCATGCTTCCGTGACGGGCTCATGGAGGGGCGCGGGGAGGACCTTGGGTGATGCGGCCTTCCGGTTGTCGGCGTCACGGATGCGAAGCTCGGCCGCAAGTTCGTGGGTCCACCGTGGGGCCGGGGAGTAGCGGTGATCGGTACTGTCGGGGCGGCCACCGATGGTGGCTCGGACCTCGGCCCGGAGGGCGTCGCGACGTGCTTGGTGGCCGCGGCCATGACGAGTGGGCACAGTACCGCCTCCGTACCCCTACACTCGGACCTGCGGTGGCGCAGCGGTGCGGGGGCTTGCCGCGACGGTCCCGTTCCGGTTGTCTCCCCGGACCCGACCACATGCCCGGAGGGCCGTCTAGGGACACTATAGAGGGTATATGCCTCTACGTCAACCGTAATAGGACAGATGACCTTTTCAGGGGGGTGTCGCCCCGGTGACCCATGCGCACGACGACATCGGCACTCGCATTCGGGTGCTTCGAGTGGCGAAGGGTTTGACCCAGGCTGCCCTCGCTGCCCGGGTCGGTGTGGACTCAAGAACTATCAGAGGCTGGGAACTCGGGGGGCGCCCTGTGCGCGATGTATACTTGCAGCCACTAGCGCAAGCGCTGCACGTTAGGGTCTCGGAATTGTCCCCTGCGCACCCATCCGGAATCGATAGCGACCCACGTGAAGATGAAACACCAATCGCGCTACTTGATGCTGTCGCAGATATCCTCGCAATCATTGCTCGCGCGAACGAGGACGTGCGCAAGGTCCTCACGCGCACCCAGGTAGCGGTTCCAGGAGACGTGGCGGCTAGGCTGAGCGAGATCATGAGGGAGCTCGGAGTGCCACCACTCGTATCCAGCGACGTAGTGACGCAGACTTCCGCCGCCCTCACACTTGGGGTATCTCGTCAGGCCGTGCACCAGAAGGTGGCCGAAGGCCGCGTGAGGGGGTACCCAAATCTCGAACGCCCTGACCGCGCCCCGATGGTGTCGTTGGCCGAAGTCCGTAACGCGATGAGGCATCATGCGGAGAAGGCAGCCTCGGACGGGGATGCCTTCGCGGATCGCGCAACCGAGCAGATTCGCCCCCTAAACCCACAGCCTGAGAATGCCGATACCACACCAGGAGGGAGCCCACTGCCAGAACAACGCACACCTGCGGAGCCCGCAAGTGACGAAGGATTGCCGGACCCGCCGTGGCTCAGCGACGAGTACGTGCGCACTGCGTTTCGCGAATCGTCGGCTGCGGCAACGGGCGTGCCCTTCGAGGAACTGGGCCAAGAGGAGCAAGACGAGCTCATCCGCCTTCACACCGAACTAACCCGCGAGATATGGCGGGAGAAGACCGCAGAGGAACGTGCTGAGATGATCGCACGCTGGCAGAAACGGAGGTCCTCTTGATTGGAGTGCGCCGATGCCCGTTGGGGAAACCGCGTGCTATTTGTCGTCCCAGTGGTTCCGCCTTCCTGTCGGACTTGAGGCCCCCCCTGATCCGCCGGCATCTTTCGACGCGTTGGTCTCGTGGGCAGGGCGCATACCCTGCTTGCATGTGAGGTGGTGTCGATCACTTCCAGATGCCCGAGCGACATACTTGTGGGATGTCTCCCTCCAAGAGGGGGTCATCTTCGTGCCCCACGGGGCCGCGGTGCGCCCGTCCCTAGGCACTTACCGTTACCCATAACAGGCGTTCACGTTCTGGATGGTGAACCGCGGGGTGGGCACTCGATGCGATGTAAAGCGGTCGGCCGCGGTGAAGTGCGGCGGGGAGAGGGCCGATGGGGGCGAGTCTGCGGTTTGCGGGAGAAGTGGGTGTAGCCGGCAACCAGGGTGGCGGAACAGGGATGGTGTTTCGCGGCGGGGATGCCGGTTCGGAGCGATGT
>JAJZXK010000132.1 GCA_021806565.1 Bacillota bacterium
ACCATGGCTGCGAATGGTAAGGGTGGAAAAAGTGTGGCCAAGATCATCGTCTCGAAAGACGTACTGGGGCAGTTCCGCCAGAAAATCGCTGCGCACGGCACGGCTATCCTCGCGGACGAAGGCGACACGGAAGAGTATCTCGTCCAGGCCGCCGGCGGCTTCATCGAGCCGGAGGACGATGTGGAACTCGCCATTGTGATGGAAGCTGCCAGTGAGACGGACCAGCCGTTGTTGACACCCAGTGAGGCGCGGACCACCTGCAATAGCAGCGGGAAACACTTTCCCACCTTGTACCGCCGACGCCCTTGGCTCCGAACCTGACGGCTGGTGACGCCCCCGGCTCGCCGGCCGCAGCATTTGCCCAGCAAGGTCGGATTGGATTAAGTGGTGTCGGATCCGACTCCGATTGACCAAAGACAGACTTCCCCACGGGATGATCACCAAGAGCACCACCGCCTTCTATGAAGACGTGGTGCGCGTGCCACTGGTCGTGCGCTGGCCCGGGCGCGTGCGCCCAGGGGTGTCCTTGGCCGCAGCAAACCTGGTGGACCTGATGCCCACCCTGATGGATCTGACCGGCCTCGGCGTGCCACCCGGCCTCCATGGGCACAGCCTCGGGCCGCTCCTGCTCGGGGCCGGTGATCGGCTCGTCCCGAATTACGCCTTCTGCGAGCGGCTGCCGTCCACTGGCCGACTGCGGCTCGGCGTGCCGGATGGCGGCGACTTCATGGTGCGCGGGCAGGACTGGAAGTGCGTGCGTTATCGGGACGGAAAAGCGTTGCCCTACGAGAGGACGGAGGACCCCGGCGAGACCCGCAACCGCGATGAAGACCTGGGGGCCGCGGCATCGCCTTCGGCACGGCATCCTGCGTCCGAAAAGCTGTGGCCCTGGACGATCCGCACTCAGGTACCGGCCGCGTCGCGCCGACGGTAGAACCAGATTGCGCCGCTGCGTCTGGGCAGCGTGAACGTAAAGCCCTCCTCCCGCAACGTGCGGCCCGAAAACGTCACCACCGTGCCGGTCTCGGGGTTGTCCAAGACGTAGTCGGCATCCGGGCACAACGCTTGCAGCCGAACCGTCATGGTCTCTTCGCCGCAATCGCGATGCCGGATACCCTGCACCAATCCCTCTCCGCCTGCGGCCAGATCGAACTGCCAGACGACCCAGCGATCCGCCCCTCGATGCAACGGCGTCAGCGGATGGTAGTCCCCATACAGCAGTAGGCCAGCCGCCCGGCGCCAGATCGCGACCAAGCGCCGAGCCTGCGCGTAGTCGTAGTCCTGGCGGCGGATGTCACAGGCAAGCGTCA
The DNA here is from genome assembly GCA_021806565.1 of Bacillota bacterium. Classification (GTDB taxonomy): domain Bacteria; phylum Bacillota; class Sulfobacillia; order RBS10-35; family JAJYVN01; genus JAJZXK01. The sequence continues at coordinate 1,311 of JAJZXK010000132.1, forward strand.
GCATGGGCGCCATGCCGCAGTGGTACCCGAAAGGATCGGTGACCGCGTCGAACCACTTGTCGCCGTCTGGGGCGAGCGTGTCCCACAAAAGCGTGCTGTCTTTGAAGTAGGGGAGCCAGGCATAGAGGGTGTGGTGAAACGCCAGTTTTACGGCGGGGATGCCATAGCCGTAGTCGGTGTAATGCAGCGACACCGAGCGCCGCATCGTTTCCAGGTCGTTGCGCCGGCCCCCTGAGGCGCAGGAGTCGATCCACAACCCCGGATTGCGGGCCAGGAGGTCGTCCCAGAACTGCAGGTACCCCTGCACGTGCAGGTTCTCCCGCACTCCGCGGCGGTCGGCGGCCTCGCCCTGCTGCCAGTAGGGCAGCGGCGCCAGATTGAAGTCCTGGCGATAGACACGGACCCCGTTGTCCTCGATCAGACGGCAGACGTGGTCGGTCAGCCATTGGCGGCACTGCGCATCGCCCAGGTTGAGGAGCTTGGTTTCCGCCCGCGCGGCGCCGGCCCCGGCTGGCGCAGGGATATCCAGCAGCCATTGCGGATGCTCCCGATCCAGCGCGCTGCCACGCATCACCCGCTCGGGTTCGAACCACAGCAGCAACCCGGCGCCCGTTGCGGCCGCAAGCCGGGAGACGGGTCCGAGACCGCGTGGAAACCGCTCGGGGTCCGGCTCCCAGGTACCCGTCTGGACCCAGTGCCGCTCCCCGCGCCCATCCGCACACGGGTACCACCCGGCGTCGATCCACCAAACGTCGTACGCCAGGCCCTTGCGACTGAATGCCTCCATGAACCGCAACTGGTTCTCTTCCGAGGCTTGCGTGAATTCCTCGCCGCCGTCGTTGCAGAAGCAGGCCAGCTTGGGGCTGAGCGGGGCGCCGTCCGGACGGGGTAAGACGTGGTCCCGGTACCAGCGCCGCCAGAGGTTGACCGCCCGGGGCGGCTCGCCGACCCAGCCCATCACGGTCATCCGCGGCGTGCGGATGCGTTCGCCCGGGCGCAGGCGCAAATGCGTCGTTTGCTGGCCTGCGGTGACGTGCACGCCCTCGTCTGTGCGCGCAAACGAGGCGGACCACTGACCAGGCCAGCCCACCGCCAGACTCAGTCCGACACTGGAAAACGCCACCCGGAAATAAGGGAAGGCGCCATCACACGGCCGGCCGCCGCGGGGGGCAAAGGCCAGCACTTCCCCCGACGCAAGCGGCGTCTCCAGCGGCGTGTACCCATCCTCGCTATAGAAGTCGCCGTTGCAGTGGTGCACAACGGGTGCGACGCCGGCGAAGTTCTCGTCCAACGCGAGGAGGTCCTCGATCAGACCGGTTGGCCCTTTCCCGACGCAACTCAGCCAAACCGTCCATTCGACGACAGGGTAGTCGAGGTATTCCAGGCACTCGACCCGCAGGTGCAGGTCGCCCTGCGGCTCCGTTCCCTTGAAGACCGTCTCCACGAGATTGGCATCAATCCGCCGCCTGCTCACGACCGGATTCCAGGCCGCGGGGATACCGCGCACGCGCGCGCCGTCGTACCGAAACGACAGCGGCAGGTCCTGCGCTGCCGAAAGGAAGCGTGCACTCCAACGCCGGCATTGTTCCATGTCCGCCGCCGTCGTTCCACTGGGACAGTCCAGAGCCCGCACGGAATCCCCTCCCTCTGGAGATCACGGACCGGCCACGACTTCGCTGCGCGGGCGCCTCCCCCACCATCCCAATCCGCAGGTGGGTGGCGGATCCGTCCAGGGCCGTTGCCCGGTGCCGCCCGGCGATGTCAGGCGGGCAGGGTCACCGGGACGGCCACCCCGGCCCCGCCATGGCCGTTGTGACGGGCGCACTTGGTCAGCCGGCCGCCACGGACCCACTCGACGACGTAGAGGTCGCCGGCCGCATCGACGCAGCAGGCGTGGGGTGCGATGAAGCGACCCGGCTCCTGCGCCTGCGGTGGAAAGTTCGGCCAGCCCGGCCGCTCCCACACCCCCGGGTCGTCACCGATCTGGACCACCGGGCGGTTGTCGCGGTCCAAAACGCTCACCCGGCCGTGGAGGTCCGGCACATACAACGCATCGCCCACTTGGTAGAAGCAGCACGGTTGGCGCAGGCCAGCGGCGTGGCAGGCCATGGACTCCCCTTGCAGGGAAAACACCTGGATGCGCGCGTTGCCGCGGTCAGCGACCAGGAGCGCGGGCGCCGAGCCGCGGGTGTCGACCCAGATGCCGTGCGGGCACCGGAGTCGGCCCGATTCGCTGCCCACGCCGCCAAAGGAGGCCAATCGCTCGCCGTCGGGGCTGTAGTGGTGGATGAAGGACTGGCCATACCCGTCGCAGACGTAGAAATCGCCCCCCGGCGCTACCGCGACGTCGGTCGGGCAATACAACTCTGGTTTGGGATAGACCTCCGGCAGATCCGGCACCCCCAACCGCCAGAGGACGTGCCCGTCCAGCGTCGCCTTGGCGACCAGATGACGGACCGGATCGGCCAAGTACAGATACTCCTGAGACCCCTCGCGGCTGAGGAACAGACCATGGGCCCCGGCCGCAAACTCCTCCCCCCAGGAGCCAAGGCATTGACCCGCCTGATCAAAGACGATGACCGCATCCCTGCTGCGGTTGTGCACATAGACGTTGTCGCGGGCGTCGACCACCACGCCGTGAGTCAGCCCGTACGCCATGCCGGAGGGAAGCCCACCCCAGCCTTCGACCACCTCGAAGCCCATTGCCGCAGTCACCGCACAACCCCTCTCCTGTTTCCTGCGGCCGCGGATCTGCCGACCGCGCAACCATAGGCGCGCCTTCGTCCGGGCCGTGGGCTTTCCTGTATCCGTTTCCCTGGACTCGCCCGTTGCGCGGGCGACCCAGGGCTGCGCCCAGAGCGTTCGGAGTCGGTTCGTTCCAGTCCGCGCCAATGGAAGTATGGTATTTCCATCCGGCCGCAGGATGGCGCGCGCAAGCGGAGAACCGTGCAACCCCGGCCGCGAGAATCGGAATATCGGATTTCGGTCCGGGCTCCGTGCCCGCGGCCACAGCAACGCATGATATCGGGGGTATGCAGGTGTTCAAGACGTGCATCCGGTTCCTCGCCCCGGCAACCGTAACGGCCGCGCTCCTGTGCGCCAGTCCCGCGGCCCTGGCCGCCACCGCCAGCCCGGCGACGGCCTTCTCCACGCTGATGGCGGACGTATCCGCGGGCAACGCCGCTGGCGCCGCCGCGCTCCTTTCCCCGACGGTAACCTGGACGGCCGGTCCGGCCCAGGCCTACCCGCCCAACTTCCCGCTCTCCGCATCCGGCGCCGTGGCCGTTGGCGGCCTGCTGGCCAAGGAGCAGGCGGCGCACATCACGATGCAGCTCGCGGGCACGCCTCAGGTCAGCGGCGACAAGGTCACCTTCACGGCGAACCTCTCCAACCCCACCCTGCAGGCGCTGGGCGTCAAGTCGGTGCAAGTAAACGGCACGGCGGTGGTCACCAACGGGCAAGTGAGTGCGGTGACGACGACGGTGGCGCCAGCCTCCGTGGCGGAACTGGTGAAAGCCTATGGGACCAAGGCCGCCGCGGCCGCTCCGGCAGCGACCCTGCCCAAGACTGGTGCCGGAGCCCTGCCCTGGGTCGGCGCCTGCCTGCTGCTGACCGGTGGCCTACTGCTGCGCCGGCCGCGCGTGCGTGCCGTCGCGCGCTGAACTCCCCCTTCGGGCTCCGGACGTCCTGCGGCGGGCGCACCGGGGCCCGCCCCGTCTGGGGCCTTGAGCCACTGCGGGCAGTTGCGGCTCGCCGCGCCCGGCCGCAAGCCCTCAAGACGCAACGGCCCTGCGCGGTTCAGGGGCGCCAGCGTTCCGGCGGCGATGCGGGTGCGTCGTAGCCCATCGGCTACTGCGCGTCCGACTGCAGGTTCGCGTCGGTGAGCCTTACCGACCCGCAGGACGGCTGGGCCGCCTCGCCTCAGGGCATCTTCGCCACCACCGCCGGCGGAGGGAGCGGCAGCGACAGTGGCCCGCTCCCTCGGGACGGGCCCTCTCGCAGTGAGAAGGGCTGGAGTCAGGGAAGGTTTGCACCTGGCCGCCGACGCGACGGAGCGTTCAAGGTCTTGAACAGTGCCCTGTGCGGGCCTAGTTTCCGGGCGGCGCCTTGATGCGCAGGATACCGCTTGCGCGCCGGTCGCGGCACCAGATGCCGCAGTCCGAGGCGCATCGCCCACCCTCGGCCGCGGGACCGTTGCTCTCACCCCCGCTGCAGGGCGTCGATGGCGCTGCAGGCCTCATGGAGCGCCAAGGCGGGGGAGACCGTTCCCAGGAAGATGCGGATGATCCACTTCTGCAGGATGGCGTCGCAGGCATAGGGCTGATGGCGGAAGCGGTGGTTGCACACGCCGTAGTCCATCGCCTGCACGAAGGCCTCCAGGTGCTTGGTACGCAGGACCGGCGCCGCCGCGCGCACGGCACTCAGCCATTCCGGCCACAGGCTGCGCTGGTTCGGTGGCACGAATGTCGTGCGGAACAGCAGGCGCGCCAGCCCCGGGTCGGTCACGACGAAACGCAGCAGTTCCCACACCAGGGCTTGAGGGTTGGGGCTCCGTGCGTTCATCGCATACCAGTCGCCGTTGTTGGCGGTGGCGCGGCGTTTGCCCGGGAACAGTGGCATCGGCAGGAAGTCCCACTGCACCCGACGGGACTCCATAGCCAGCAAGTCGGCCTGGAGGGAGCTTCCGCCGGTCATACCGCAGGTGGCGATCCCCCGGCGCACGTCTGTCCCGGCGCCGGTGGCCACGACGTCGGCAACCCCCGCTTGATACAGCGGTACCAGCCAGTTCGCCGCCTGGACTACCAGGGGGGAGTCGAGGCGGCAGCGGGTGCCGTCGGCATTCATCAGGTGGCCACCAAAGAGGTGAAGGAAATACTCCTGAAGGTTGAAGGCCATGCCGAAGTGGTGTACCCCGGCGCGGGTGCCGGCCAGGTGTCGCCATAGCGTCACGGCATCGGACGCCGTCCATGCGGCGGTCGGGGCCGGCTGACCCAGCGCGGCGATCGTGGAATAGTCGACCAGGACGACGTCGGGCCCGTCGAAGGCTGGCAGTGCGAACAGTCCTTGGGGCGGCTGCCGCAGCACGTGCAGGTGGCCGGGGTCGAAGCCGGACAGATCCAGGCCGGCACTCTGGACCAGCGGGTCCAGGGGCACCAGCAGTCCGGCGTCCATGAAGGCCGGTAGCGCATAACCGCTGCCACTGAGGATGTCCGGGCCGGCGCCCGCCAGGAGCGGAGCCACGAGTTGGGCCGGGGTGGGGCCGCCTGGGCTCGCCGCGGCCGCGGACGGCGAGATCGTGGTGCGCACCTGCGCGCCGTGGTGGCGCGCGGCGAAGTGCTGCTGGAGGTAGGCGGTGACCACGGACTGTACCACCGACGCGCGGGATGCCGCGCCGCTGTAGCGCAGGCTGACCACGAGGCGCACCGTCGCGACGGCGCTCTGCGGTCGGGTCCGCCGCCCCGACGCGGAACCGCAGCCCGCCAGGACCGCGCCGCAGGCGACGGCTAGGCCGTTACGCAGCCCCACGCGGCGGGTGAGGGTGGGGGACGGCGGGGCCCAGGCGTGATGCACGGAGTCTCCCCAACCTTCCCGCATGCCGGCCGGCCCCGGGTTCTCCGCTCGGCAAGGCCGCCGCCCTTGTAGCATACGCGAGCCACGCTCTGCCGCAAGACACTGTGGCGGGGTGGCGGCGGTGGTCCACCGGTCCCCGGCGCAACGGCCGGGTGCCTCCGAGGTTGATGTCGCTCCGGGGGGCGATCAGGCGCCGGGCGCCTGGGTGCTCGCGTCTCGATGCGGCGGGGCGAAGTAGCCAAAGTTGGGGCGCAGACCGCGGCGCACGAGCTTGCCCGACATCAGGTTGTACGGGACGAGGGCCCTGGCCACCAAGAGATTCTCTTTGGAGGCGGCGCCCGCCGCGGTCGTACGTGCGAAGTGTGTATCCACATCGTAGACGAACACGGTAAAGAGTGGGACTCGGGATTGGTTCTGTGCTGGGCTGGACCGCTCTGTGCGTGTGCTGTTGAGCATGATCCATGCGCGGTCGAGATGCATCTGCACGCCGCTCGGTTGACCATTTTCGTCTCCGTAGCGGTAGTGCTCGACAAAGCCGAACGTCGCGGTGAACCACAACACCGCCGCGCTGAGGTTCCTGTAAGTGATGTTTGGTAGGACGGTGTCTGTGGGTACCGAGCGGTTTCGCATGATGGACGGCCCCCTGCTGCAAATCTTGCGGCAGACTGCGCCCCTCTCCCAACTAAACGTCCCGCATCGACTCATATACCCCTCAGCATCAGCCGCAGGCCGGGATAGAGGATGAGCAGCCCGGTCGGTACCGCCGCGCAGATGGCCAGGAGCACGCTGGAAGAGATGCCCTGGCCCTGGACTCGGTGCTGGAGGGCCTCGTAGCGCATGGCCCGCAGCGACCCGGCGGCTGCCCGCAGGGTCTGGCCCAGGCCCCGCCCCATCTCGGCGCCGTCGCCGATGGCGTCGGCCAGATACCGAACCTCCGGGTGCGGCAGGCGCTCAGCCAGAGCACCGAGCGCCGCGCCGGTGCCGACCCCCTGGTGCTCGCCTGCAGACAGCACCCGCGCAAACTCGGCGGCGAGCAGTCCCCCCTGCTCCCTACAGACCCAGCGCGCGGCCGCTTCGAAGCCGAGCCCGCCTTCCACCAAGACCGCGAGCAGATCCACAAATCCCAGGAGCTCCGCCTCGGTCCGCCGTTGGCGCCGTGCCACCGCCACCTGCCAGACGAGTTGCGGCAGACCCTGCCCGAGTACGGCCCCAAGGGCACCGACCAGCACGATCGCCAGCAACCGAAGCGGCAGTCCACCGGGTAGGCGCGCCGCCAGACCGGAGCACCCGACCGCCAGCACCATCCCAACCGCCGCCGCCGCAGCCAGCCGGAGCGAGCCCCACGTTTCCAACCGCATGCCGTCCCAGCCGGCCAAGGCCATCTGGGCCCGCAGATCCGCCCCCGCCGAACCGGCAGCCTCCGTCCTGGCCCGGATGCGTACCCGCTCCCGCCGGGACCCGCCGAGCCAGGCCACCAACGCCTGCCGCCGCTCAGCCCGACCAAGCGACCAGGCGGCGGCCGCAGAGAGCACGGCCAGCGCCACCAGCGCCGGCACCAGGTGCGCCAACAGTTGCACGGCGTGTTCCCCCTGTCAGAAGCGGTCGTGGACGAGCGTCATGCGCCGGATGACCAGGAAGGCCGCCGCCCCACCGAAGAGTCCGCCGGCGAGCACCCACTGCCCGGCACCCGTGGTGAGCGTCTCAAAGTAGGCCGGAGCCCAGAGGTGGAGGATGACGGCAAAGACCGCCGGCGCCAGAGCGACGGCCACCGCCTCCTTGCGCGGCTCGCCGACGATGGCGCGAGCCTTGCCCAGAGCCTCGGCGCGCGTATCGAGCGTCTGCGCCAGGTCGCGCAACCCCTCGGCGAGGTGGACGCCCTGCGGCGCCGTGCGCAGTAGCCCAACGACCAACGTCACCTCGGGGAACGGCAGCCGGCGGCGCACCTGCCCAAGCGCGGCCTCAAGCGGCGTGCCAACGGCCTCCACCGCATCGACCGCCCGGGCCATCTCGGCGGCCAGGAGTCCCTGTGACCGACTCCCAAAGCGCGCCAGGGCCTGCTGCAACGGCAGCCCGCTCTGCACAGCCCGTCCCAAGGCCCGCACCGCCTCGGCCGCCTCCCGCTGCATCCCCTGCCGTCGTGCATCTGCGCACCGGGCCCAATACAGGAAGGGCAACCCGGCTCCGGTGGCCGTGACGACCCAGGGCAGCAGCCCGACCCCGACCATGGCCTGGCCGGCGACGTAGCCGATTGCCAGGCCGGCCCCGAGGGCCAGGATCACCGCCTCGTCCGACCACTCCAGCCCGGCGGCATCGACCCGATCGCGGACCGCCGCCGGCAACACGGACTGACGCCGCACCCGCTTGCCGGTAGCCCCTCCCCGCGGCTGCTGCGCCACCGGCTCGCCGGCCAGCCGGCGCAGCAGCTCCCGCACCTGCGCCGCCCGCCGCGGCCGCAGCCCAAGTCCAGCGGCCACACAGAGCACGGCGAAGGCAGCCAGCACCTCGGCCAGCACCGCCACGGAAATCACCTCGCAAGATGGGGTCAGACGGGCAGGTATCCCTCCGGCGTGAGCCAGGGCGGACGTGCGCCGGTGGGGACCAGGGCCGGAAACCCCGGCCGCTCCTCCACCAGGCGATAGAGCGTAGTGACCACCGGCAGGCGATCGGTCCCCACGGACAGGGCGTCGATCCCCAGGACCATCCGCGCGTCATACTCCGGATGCTGGCCATAGCGAATGACCAGGTGGATCGCGGATGCCAGCATGTGCGCGGCGATGTCCGCGACAAGACCCGGCATGGCCATCTGCAGCTCAAGGACGGCGGAGTCTAGGAAGTCAGCCACGGTGGCAGCATGGAAGGTGAAGGCCGAACCCGGGTGGCCAGACCGGGCGGCCCGCAGCCAGGCCAGCAGCACGTCGCCACGCCGCACCTCTCCCAGCCAGAGCCGCGTCGGAAACATGCGTAGCGCGTTCTGGACCAGGTCGATTTGGGTGATGATCTTGGCACCCTCGGGCACGAACTCGCGCGTCTCAAGGTGGACCACGTTGGGCTGGGGAAGCCGCAGCTCGCGGGTGTCCTCGA
>JAJZXK010000133.1 GCA_021806565.1 Bacillota bacterium
TGCCCCTCGCGTATCAAGCTACGGAAGGACGATGGGGCGTGTGCGGTCGGTGTGGCGGCCTACGGCGGGGTTTGGCTGAGTCCGTCGGCCGGGCCTCCCGGTGTGTGATGGTACCGTTTTCACCCAGCGGGCGTAACGGCATGGGGCGCCATCGGTCTGGATCAGGACCCTGTGGGGGCCGACCGCCTGGAGTCACGTTTTGGCTGTGCCCTGACCGACTCAGCCATTGCGAAGGACGCGGCACACCGCGCACGAGGGCGGCGTTCCCTCCTCGCCCTGTCCCTTCTTGTGCAGTCGTGGTTGCGGATCCGCCGGGTGCATCGGTTGGCTTGGTCCAAGATCCAGTCCGTCCTGATCAGTCAAGAGAGGTGGATGCAACCAGTGGTGTGGACTGCTAGGGCACCGGACGGAACTCGTGGGTCCGAGTTGCACCGCATTTCCCTGGATGGACGGCCTGTGTTCGTGTATGCGTCGGAAACGGCTGACTTGGTGCTGGCATCAGCGGAGGGCGAAGTCGACGTCGATATTGCTCGGGCAGAGCAGTTTCGATCGGTGCGAGTGCGGCCGCTCGCCTTGGGCGTGGCAGCCCAGGTAATCGACGGACGTGCGCGCTTTACCGTCCAGGCTCCTGCCAAACTCAGCGTCGAGTTCGATGGCGATCAGCACCCAGTGTTTTTGCTGTTGCAAAGCCCGGAGTACGTATGGGTACGTGGTGCCGCGCCAAAGTATACGTATGTTTCAGGGAAGCGTTATGAGATCGGCGAGGTGGAATTGCATTCCGGCGAGGCCGTGCACATCCAGGCCGGTGCAGTGGTGCACGGGGCCTTCGTAGCCCGAGATGCCGTCGGCGTGTCCATCTTTGGCCGTGGCGTGCTGCTCGGTGGATATACGCGAGCCGGCGGACAAGTGCCTCCATCTATTCGGGCGGTTGGTTGTCGTGACTTCACCGTCCGAGGCATCACGCTTGTGGATGGGCGGGCGTGGCATGTGGTGCCGAGGCAATCGGTTGGGGTCGTTGTTGATGACTGCAATATCATCTCCGGTGCAGGAGTGGCCGATGGTGTCGACGTGGTGAGTTGTCGAGACGTGACGATCCGAGGTTGCTTTATTCGCACCAAGGACGATTGTATCGCCATAAAGGCGGATGGTAGCGGTGCGGTGTGTGGCGTGGACGCCAGCCAGTGTGTGCTCTGGAATGCCGAGTGGGGCAACGCGATGGAGATCGGTTACGAGACACGGTGTGAGGAGATCTCTGATATTCGCTTTCGCGACATAGACGTCATCCATTGCGAGTTCGAGGGGCATCAGTCCGGCGCGGTCTGTTCCATCCATAACGGCGACCGTGCACTGGTGCAGCGAGTGTCATACGATGACATCCGAGTGGAGGACGCGCGTGAGAAGCTGATCGACATTAAGATTCTGACAGCGCGATACAGTCGTGATGCGGAACGTGGCCGGGTACGCGACATCCGGTTCCGTGATGTCCGGGTGGTAGACGGACCCTTCCCAGTCTCAATCCTCCGAGGCCATGACGACGCCCACTTAGTCGAAGACGTGTGCTTCGAGGGGCTCACGGTACATGGGCGGCACCTGATGTCAGCCAATGAGGCACGGATGGTGGTTGAACTGGCGCGAGGAGTCATGTTCCATTGAAGGCGGGCTGAGGGTTTGCGAGGTGAGGTGATGCCCTGGTGGTTAGAGTCTCTGGTAGTGGTGTAAATCCGGGGTGAGCCGCGGTTCCTACGGGGTCCTCCGTGCGGCGCCGAGCGGGGGGGCACAGTGAACGGGCGCAGCGGGTGGTCACAGAGTGCGCGATTCAGGTGAGGTTGTTGAGGATGGGGGGGCGAGGCGGGCTTGGCGGCGGAGCGAAGCGGCCTGGAGGCGGCAGAAGGCGTCTGGTAGGGACGTAGGGGGCGGCAGGGAGAGGGCATGGAGTAAGGGAGGGGCGCAACACGAATGCGGATGAACACCATCTACGATTCACCCCCATCGGTAGACGCCCCATGCGCTCATGTCTGGTTGTTGGGTGTCCCCATCCACGACGGCGGCATCGCGTCGCTTCGGGACCGGACCATGGCTCCGGGCCCTTGGAAATCCGTCGCTGGCCGGCGTGGGGCACCACATTGCGGTGCCGGCGGATCAATCGATGTGGAAGACCAGTGGCAACCGCCGAAGGGCCGCATCGGCTGTGGCGCCGTCCAGCGCGGCGAGCAACCCCGCCATATACTGTTGCCACCTGCGGTTGACGTCGCTGTCGGCCATCAGGGCCTGGGCGGCCTCGAAGTCTTCGGTCTCCAGGTAGCCGACCACCAGCCCGTCCTCCGCCAGGAAGAGGCTATAGTTGTGCCACCCGGCCGCGCGCAGGGCGGAGATCATCTGAGGCCAGACGGCGGCGTGCCTGTGCCGGTATTCGTCTACACATTCCGGCCGGACACGGAACGTGAATGCGACGCGTTCCATTCACTGCCCTCCTCAATGCCCGAAAGCGTTCGCTGGGGCCGGTCGTGGGGCGTGCCCCACCACCCCCTCCGTGGCAGAAGTCCAGGTCGACCGCAGGGCGACGGGCGATCTGGTGCGACTCGGCGGCCTTGCGCCATCTCCCAGTACTCGGGACGGGGCGATCCGTTGACCGTGGCGCTCAACGGGCGCTGCACCCCACGGCCCCGCACGTCGGCACACCCACCAGTGAACATCCGCTTAGCACACGCGTGCCGTCGGAATACCGAGGAGCTCTCCCAGCTTGACGACCTCGTCGGCGACCCAGCCCACGCCGAGGGCGACGTGGTGTGTCGGGCCATGCGCACACCAGGCGTCCATGAAGGCGGCAGGGCCCAGTGGGAACCGCAGCCGGCTGTTGGTGTTGCCGATGCGCAGGATCGGACCGGCCAGCGACTCCCCCTCGGCCACCAGGAACTTGAGGTGCCCGTCAGCGGTCTGGGTCACGCCAAGGATCGTGATCGGGCCGGTGCGCACGCTGAACTCCACGGAGACACCCCGCCCAGCCTTGCCGTGGTACAGCCCCAGTCCGCGCAGGACGGGGCGCCGGTCGGAGATGGCGAGGTGCGCGGGGCCGTCGTGCCCCATCAGTACGAACCCGTCCACAAAGTCCATCGCATAGATCTCCGTGTAGCTGCCACCGGCCCCCAGATGGTCTAGGACCGTCATGGCCACGCAGTTCTTCAGATCGCCCTCGCCCGAGCACGGAATGCCCCGTGCCGTCAGGAGGGAGCCCCCGAGAATCAACGCCGCGCCGATGTCTTCGCTGGGGCCGCGGCCACGGTGGTAATACGCCAGCCCCGTCAGACTTCGCTCGCGCACAAGCCGCTCCATGCCCGCCGCCACCCTCGCGGCCCACGCGAGGTTTGCCGGCTCCACAGTCGGATCCACTTCGAACATTCCGCGAACTGTCGTCAGGACATCCGCGGCCTCGTGTTCGGTCACCGCCTCCACCGCGGCGGCGAGGTCTTCCACCTCCAGGACCTCCACGTGTAAGCCCAGGATCGCGTGGTGCTGCGTGAAGTCCGAATACATGTCCAACATCCCGGGATAGGTGTGACCCAGGAAGCCCATGCGCGCGTCCCTGAGGGATCTTTTCAGCCCGGCCGCCCGGCACCACTGGTGGACCTCGGCCCATGCCGCTACGGAATGGGGTCCAGCCAGGGTTCCCGACACCACCCGGAAGGGGAGCCCGCAGCGCGCCAGGGCGCCGGAGAGTTCCGGGACGCAGCAGGCGCTGCAGTGCGCCAGCCACTCGCCTGTGTCCGCGGTGGCGTAGTCCAGGCGGGCGGCCGGCTGCAGGTTCAGTACCAGCGCCGGCGCCCCGGCGCGCTGGATGAGGGGCAGGACCTGGGACGAGGTGGCGTAGGTGCCCACGTGGATGACGGTCAGGTCCACCGCGGCGTGGACCAGTTGTTCCCCGGCTGCGCGGCCAGCTTCCGCCGTGTCAACCATGCCGACATCAACCACATCGGCCACGGTCGCCAATTGATCTGTGACGATGCGTGCGTAGCTTAGCAGCCTTTCGCGCAAGCCCACGAACTGGGGCCAGTAGGCCTCCAGCCCGACCGTGGCGACGGCCACGCGGGGACGGACGGGGCCGGCTAGGCGACCGATGGCGCCCAGCGCACCCGCCATGCCCTGAACCTGGCCCTCCAAGGGTCCGTGACCGTGCTCCACGACGACGATCCCTCCGGTTCAAAGCGAGTGGGTGGCGCGGGGCGAGGGGTGGCCGGGCCCGAGCATCCCCACGACGGTGGGTGCTGGCCGGGCCGCGGCCGCGTCGGGGGCCTCGCCGCACGCGAGGAAGGCGTGGCTGAGATAGTGCGCAGGCGGCAGGGGACGCCCCTGCAGGAGGTCCAGGGCCAGCGGGATGAGGTGTGCCCCGTACGATTCGGGCTGGAAGGTGACGCCCCCGATAAGGGGCGTGTCCCGGCGCCGGAGTTCCTCCTTGGCCCGACGGTCCAAGCCCTGGGTAACCGCCAGTGCATTCCCGCCGCGCCCAGCGGCACGCAGCGCCGCCAGCGCTCCCAGTACGGTTTCATCGTTAATTCCGACCACCGCTAGCCGGGCATCGCCAGGCACTTCAGGCAGGATACCCGCAACCGACTGGCTTGCGGTATCCTCGCCGTTGCCCGCATCCAGAAAACGGACATGCGCGGGCTCGACTTGCACGATTCGCCGGAGCCCGTCCAACTGTCCCTGGAGGCGTGCTCGCGGCAGCGGGCCGGCCTGAGGGAGTTCGAGGGCTAGGAGGGCATCCACACGACCTTGCCAGCGACGTTCAATAGCGCGGCCGAGCGCCTCGCCCGCCAGCATCCCTGCCCGATAATTGTCCACGCCGAAGAACACCGCTCCGGGCAGCGGAATGTCAACCGCGATCACCGGAATATTGGCCTTTCGGAAGCGATCCATTAACACGTTTCCGGCCGCCTCGTCGATTTGGTACTCGATCACCAAGTCAACTCTGGCCCGGATCAAGAGGTCGGCGTTCGCAACGGCGGCCTCCGCCGATTCCCGATTGTCCGTCAGCACCAGTTCTACGTTTCCGACCTCTGCCGCAGCGCGTTCCAGTCCATGGCGTACCTCCAGGCAGAACGGGTGCTGGTCGTTCATGTTGGCAAAACCGATTCGAAAGCGGCGCGCCGTGGCGATAGCTGGATCGCGCGTCGCGGCCAGCGGGCCGCAGAGGGCGACCAGCGCCCCTGGAGGCAGGCGGCGGCGTACATCCTCCGCGACGGGATGACCGGATAGCAGGTGACTAACGTCTGCGAGCTGGGCGAACGGCACTCCGGCGGGACGTTTGAGGGTCTCACCCGCAAGCATCAGAACCACTGAATCGGCGGCCTGCGCCATGGCGGATTTGAGCTGAGCCAGATACGGATCGGCCTCGTAGAGCTCGCCGCCGCCTCCGCAGGCATCACAACTCAGTAGTGCCTTGTCGACGCGCAGGCCATGAAGGGGACGCTCGGCGGGATGAAGGTGCAAGACTTGTCCACTCGTCCGCAGCAGGCTCCCGGCCAAGACAACGGTGTTCGACGGGTTGCGGGCCAAGATCTGTGCGGTGTCCACGGCCCCGACCAGCGCGGTGAGGTTCCGGCGCTGGCCGAGTAGGCCGGCAACGTGATAGCACAGATCACCGCCATCCAGCGCGATGACGTCGTCATCCTCGACGAGGGCTACGGCCTCTCGGACCACCGCCGACAAGGCCTCATCCACCAGCGGGTCGCGTGTCGGGTGTGCCGCGGCGGGCGCACCCGATGGGGGCAAGGCGGCGGCACCGCCTCGAATCCTTTTCAGCACACCGTCGGCCGCGAGTGCATCCAGGTCGGTACGGATGGTCATGGTCGAAACGCTGAACTGCTTCGCCAGATCCGTGACGAAGACGGTGCCCTTCTTCTGGACGAGGTGGCCGATGGTCAGTCGGCGTTCGTGTGAAGTCGTGATGGTCACCCTCCATTCTGCTCTACGGGCCAGTGCCGGGGACTACGACCACCGGGCCGGGTCAGTTGCACCTGCAGGCAACTCGCTTCGCAAGGTAACGCAAGGCGATGCTGTGTGTCCATTGGCAAAAAGTATGGTCCACTTGCGATCCTGCAGGGTGGGCGCTTGTGTTGGCAAACACCACCACGGATCTGTTGGGGTCGCGACGACATCAAGAAGGAGGCGGCGCTGGTGATCGCCATGAGGCAGGGCTTCGCGACGGCGGACCCGCGGTACGGCCCGGTGCCCCTGTGGTGGTGGAGCGGCGAGGAGGTCACCGAGGAGCGCCTGCGCTGGCAACTTCAGAAACTGCGCGCGGCTGGGTTGCGCAATCTCTGTGTCATCAACTTGGCCCCGGCGGGCCCGACGCACGGCGCGGGTGCCGACGACCCGCCGTTCTATGACGAGCGGTGGTGGTCACTATTCGGCCGCACTGTCGACGAGGCGGAGCGCCTCGGCATGTTCCTCTGGTATTACGACCAGATTGGCTTCTCGGGGGCCAACTTTCCCGCCCGACTTGTCGCGGAAAGCCCGGACTTCGCGGGATATCAGATCCGCTGTTTTCCGGCTGGAACAACGCTGCCGCCGGAGGCCGCCGTCGTCGCCTCGACCGCGGAGCACGTGTTCGTCACGGTGCGGCAGGGCTTCGACTGGCTCAATCCGCAGGCGACCGGTGCGCTGCTGGACCGAATCCACGGCGCCATGGAACGGCGATTCCGCGATCGCCTGGGTCATGTAATCGCGGGTAGCTTTCAGGATGAGTTACAACCCATGCCCATGTGGACGGCGGCTGTGCCGGACTTGTATCGCGATCACTACGGCCAGGATCTGTTGGAACGGCTGCCGTTGCTCTTCGTCGGCGGGGCAGAGGCCGCCACTGTGAGGCGCCGGTTCTACGCACTGCTGGCCGAAATGGCGGAGACTGCCTTCTTTCGTCCCCTTGGCGAGTGGCACGCCCGCCGAGGGATGCTGCTTGGCTGTGACCAAGCCGGACCGGGGCGGAAGGTGGACCCCCATGGGGCCCAGCGGCTCTACCTCGACTACTTCCGGACGCACCGGCACTTCTCCGCACCGGGCTGCGACATGGACGGAGAGGTGAAGCCCCACTCTTCGCTGGTGCATACCCACGGCGGCAGTCGAGTCTGGCTGGAGGGCTTCCACTCCAGCGGTTGGGGCGGGACGGTCGAGGAGACGCTGCACTGGCTGGTGCCCTGGCTCCAGGCCGGGGTCACGCTCTTCGACCCGCACGCCATCTACTACAGCACCCGCGGCGGCTGGTGGGAGTGGGCCCCTCCAGACACGGGCTGGCGCCAGCCCTACGCGGAGCACTACCCTGTGTTTGCTGACACGGTGGCCCGGGCGTGCTGGCTGTTAGCCCAGGGCCACCACGCTTGCGACCTCGCCGTGTACTATCCTGGCCACGCCGTCTGGGAACACATGTCTCCAGCCGACCTGCGGGCGGGCGAGCACCCGCAGGCGACCGCACGGCGCGACCCCGACGACGCGGTCCGCCGTATCCGCGAAGTCTACTGGGAGTTGGTGGGACGCCAAGCCCGACGCGAAGCGACGCTCGGCGTGCTGCGCGCCGACCGCCGGGATTTCGACCTCCTTGACGACGCGGCCTTGACCGCCGGGTGGGTGGAGGGCGGGTCGCTGCATGTCGCGAAGGAGCGGTATCACGCCCTGATCCTGCCAGGCGCGGCGCCGCCCGAGCCCGCGGCACAAGAACGCCTCGCGGCTTTCGTGGCCGGAGGTGGCCTGCTGGTGGCAGTGGGCGCCGCCGATGACGTTCCCCTGCCCGCGGGGGCGGTGCGCGTAGCAACGTCCCTTGAGGTGCCCGCGGCGCTGGCCGGCTTGGTGGCCCGGCGCGCAGATGGACCCGGGCTCGCCCTCGCCCGGCGCATGGGTGATGTGGACATCTTCTTGGTGCTGCCACCCTCTGAGGCACTGGTGCCCATGCACGCCGCCACCGAGGCTTCACCGGCGCTACCCCCGACGGCGGTGTACAGCCTGCAGACGGCGGGTATACCGGAGTTGTGGGATCCGGTAAGTGGTGCGCAGCGACCTCTGCCGTTCACGCGGCAGGGCGACCGGGTGCAGGTGGAGGTGCCTTTCGCCGACTGGCCGGCCGCTCTGGTGGTCTGCGGACCCGAGGGCGCGGCTGTGCCGGGCGCCTTGTTGCTGCCGCCAACCGGAGGCCCACGTCCCGCGCAGCCTGCCTGGGTTGAGGAGCCCTCGTCGGCACGGGTCCAGAAGCTCGACTCGAGCTGGCGGGTGCGCGTCGAACCCACCCTGGATAACCGCTTCGGCGACTTCGAACTGATCGGCGGCGGCGCGTTCGCGCCAGTGGAGCGGCGGCAATTCCGCGTGCGGACGGAGCAGGGTGTCGGTGACGGGGAAGCTGCGGGCTGGTACCGGCCTGACTACGACGACCGGACGTGGTCCCAGCGACTATGGAGCGAGGCGGGGCGCTGGCTTGTGTGTAAGGGTGGGCATTTCGACTCCGAGCAGGCCCACGCCGCGGTGTACAGCACGGTCTTCGGCGACATGGCGTTTCGTGATTGGGCTGGGCGCATGGGCCGAGTGCCGCGTACATTCCTCAACCTCGGACGAGCGCAGAAGGGGGACACCTTCTGCGCTGTTACGCGGGTTGTTGCGCCGCGCGCAGGAAAGTACTGGCTTCAGGTGGAGGGTACTTGCGCCAAGTCGGCGGTGGTGGACGACGTGGAGGTCATCTCCGCCGGCCCCGACCAGGGACACGCCGTTTCAGCGCACGTGGCACTGCGCGAGGGAGCCAGCGACTTACTCCTGCGCTGCGTGGCGGTGGGTGAGGGCCCTGTCCGCGTTGGCGTCATCGTCTCGCCGAAGCGGCCGGATGCCCAACCTGAGTGGATCGGGGTTCGCCAGCCGACCTCTAGCGAAGACTGGGTGCTGCGGCGTGAGGTGGTCACCGCCGTTCCCGTGCGCCGGGTGTCGGTGTTCTTCGCGGCGCACGGCCATGTCGAACTTCTAGTGAACGGGGCCCTCGTTGCGGTGGAAGGGGACTTCAGTCCGTACGCGCGTTCCGGGCAGCAGGCGCTGGACGTCACGGCCCTCTGGCATACGGGGTCCAACGAGGTGTGCCTACGCTTCCCTGAGCGCGGCGGGTACGAGCGGGCCGTGGTGGATGGGGAAGCCCTGCTGGCGGTCGGCGGGGCGGCCGGCTTCGCGACCGGTCCGGACTGGGCGGATGCCGCAGGTCGGCCCCCTGCACGGTTTCCCCACGCCGGCAGCACCGAAGCACTCTGGGTTCGGACGCGCCCGCATCCCCTATCGGATGTCGGCTGGCTGATGCCGGACGGTGTACCTGATCCTGCCCCCCTCCCCTTCTTCGTGGAACCTGACGACGCACGAAGGCCGGTGTGGTTGCGCTTTGAGTTGCCGGCGGGTGCAAGAACACTGCGTCTAGCAACCCTCGGGCCAGCGCGGGTGTGGCTGAACGGTTCAGAGATCCACGCCCGAAATGGCACCGCCGAGTTCGACGCGCAGCCTGCTGGCACGCTCTGCGCGATGCGCGTCGTGCCTGACGTTCCGGCGCCGGAGGCTGCGGTTCTCACCGCTCCGATCCGCTTCGACACGGCGCCCGTGGTCGGTGCTTTGGGTGATTGGCGCACGGTGCTTCATCTGCCCCACCACAGCGGAGTGGTGGAGTATGAGACGGAGGTAGAGGGGACCGGTTCGCAGGCGTGGCTGGACCTCGGCTATGTGCGCGGCACGGCGCAGGTCTGGGTGGACGGGCAAGACGTTGGCGCACGGCTGTGGCACCCGTTCCGCTTCGACCTTCGCGATGTCTGGGGTCCCGGACGGCACCGCCTGCGGGTACGTGTGACCAATACTTTGGGGGCCCACTACGAGGTCGGACGGCCAACGAGTTTGGTGGGCAAGGGCCAGG
>JAJZXK010000134.1 GCA_021806565.1 Bacillota bacterium
ACCGCAACCGCGGGAATGTCCTTCGAACCGCGGATGGTCCGCATATACCCTTGAGTGCACGGGGCCACGTCGGCTACGATAGGCACGCAGTTCACCTGCACGCCCCTGGGGGGAAGCCGCCAAGCATGCCCCCGGGGGCACTTCATTTCCCGGCCAACCAAGACGAAAGGCCCGGTGCCCCGGTTCCTACCCGGCCTCAGTCAATTCCAGCAAGACACTATCCGGCACCCGCCACCAAGTCCGGCGTCAACAGTGTGGGCGCTGGCGTTGTCGAGGATGATGTAGATGTTGCACTTGTCGGGCAGTTGCGGCAGTAGCCAGCCGAGGAATCGCGGGCAGGCTGTTGTAGTGCGCGAAGGCCCGGACGAGCGCCGTTCCGACGTGCGGTAGCGGGGCGCCCAGGCATAGATCGTCCCATGGCGCTTGTACTCCGTATCATGGTGGGGAGTCTGGCCCGATGCGGCATACTCTTGACCCTGGGTGCCGTGCAGGCTGATGGGGCCGTGCTGATCCAGGCAGACAACGACGCTATCCTCTGGCGGTTGCGTATACAGAGCCTGAGCACCGCGTCACGCTTCTCGGCGAACTGTGGATCCGGGCTGCGCTGGCTGCGGCGCCCGCGTCTTGTACTTGGGTCGCCCCTCGCTTTCCAGCGCTCGCCGCACCGTCTGACGGTGCACCCCGACCTCTCGTGCGATCCCCCGAACCGACTTTCCCTGCGAACGCAAGTACCGGATCGTCGCCCACTGATCCATTGACACCACCTCCCTGAAGCCTCCCCGGAAAGCCTTCTGGCAACCGAGGAGAATCATCCCAGGGCGGAGTACTTTTGAACGCGAAACCTGGGTCACGTTTCAGTGCGAATCTAGAGATGGCGACGCGTCCCTCCACCACGGCCCGCTACAGCCACAACGGTTTGCGTGTGACGCCGTTCTGCCGACACGCGACTGCCATCAGGCGATGGGCGGTTTGCCACTCCCCCGCGGCAGGGCTCCGGTCATGATCCTCGCCAAGGTGACTGGAGGACTGTGGAAGCAGGCCCCGAAAAGGCGGAACGGCATTCGCGCCCCGGCGGTTCGATGTTTGGCGCCGCCGGTGGGGTCTTGGGGGGATGTGCAGGCGGTCCGATCGCGGTGTGGCGTGGCGCGTCCGGACCCTCAGGGAGCCGGACGTCCAGATGTGGTCATGCGGGGCGGACGCAGGGAGGCAGGGAGGCAGGGAAGCAGGGAAGGATGGAAGGATGGATGCATGATATGTTCCGAAGGCAGATTTCTCGCAGGAGCGCGCTCGCCCGGGGTGGGGCGGCGGCGGTCGCCGTGACCGCGCTGGGCGGCGTGGCCGGGTGCGGCACCTTGGGATCCAAGCCGGGGGCCACCACGCAGAAGCCCAGGACGATCATCGCGCTACGCGCCTGGGGGTATGGCTCGGGTGCGGCCGGCAGCGAGGCGACGATCAATGGACTGCTTCACAGTGCGACGGCGACCTGGAGGGCGAAGCACCCCGGAGTCGATGTGCAAATCGTGCCGAATACCGGCGGGCCGGGCCAGGTGGTGGCCGAAATCCTCGCCGGTACAGGACCCGACATCTACCACTCTTGGCATCCCGATGTCATTTTCGCCACCGACGGCCTGACGGTGGACCTCTCCCCGTACCTGCGCAAGAGCAACGCGAACCTCTCTGCGTTCAACAAGGCGCAGATGTCCCTGTTTCAACTGCCCAGCGGGGTGCGGGCTCTGCCTTGCTACCTCGGAACGATGGCCCTGGCCGTCAACGAAACCCTGCTGGACAGCCTGGGCCTGACCTATCCGCAGCCGGGATGGACGTACAAAGAATACGGGCAACTCGCCACGGAGATCTCCCGCTCGCATCAGGGAAAGAGCCAGGTCTACGGCGGCGCCTTCGGCCTGGGGAACCTCGGAGCCCCCAACGGTTTCCTGCCGCCCAACTGTATCCTGGAGGGCTTCGGTGGCAGTTACGTGGCCGCCGGCAATCCGACCAAGTGCAACCTCGACGCTCCCGGGTCCGTGGAGGCCATTAAATGGATATACGGCCTAGCCCAGAGCAAGGCGATCACCTCGCCCAACGGCGGCGGCCGCTTTTCGCAGGGCACCCTCGGCATGACCTGGGCCCCGTCCTTTTTTCTGCCCCAGGCCGCAACCAACTGGAATTCTCTTAAGTGGCATTATTACGACATGCCGTCCTTCCCGCAGACCGGTCCGGTCACGGGGGCGACCTCCGATCTCTACGCGATGAACCCGGCGAGCAAGAATCCGGATCTGGCCTGGAGCCTGCTGGAATGGTTGTCGTTCGAACCCGAATGGCAGCGGAAAATGATCCGTATCTTCCTGCTTTCCCCGGCGCTGGTCAGCCTGTGGGAGGAGTGGGTGACCCTCGTCCCGCAATACGCCCCGCCGCTGGCGAACAAGAACCTCAAGGCGTTCGCGACCCTTGCCCAGAACAACCACGCCTACCCGCAGCAGTTCATGCGCTGGCAGGCCGATCAGGCCTATACCCTGATGAACACCTGGGGACAGAAGATGTGGAGCCGCCAGATCGGTGTCACCGGCGGATTGTCCTCGATGGTCAAGCAGATCGACGCCCTTGAGCTCTCCGGTGCTTCCGCCGCCAACGCCCTGACCAAGGTGCAGCGGGAATTGAAAACGGTACCCAAGACGGGGCACTACCCCGCGCCGCCGAAGAAGGGTGCCGGCGACCCGTACCACTTGGCGCCTTCGTACATGCAGGTCGACAAGCACGGGGTGTATACGCTGCTGGGGGACGGTTACGATGTCTATCTGGCCCAGGACGCCTGCACCTTCTTCTGCCTGCCCCAGACGGCCGCGGACGGCCGCTGGACCTGCCGCGTCACCACGATCACCAACCTGACCTGCCCGCAGCTGAGCTCCTGGGCCAAGGTGGGGCTGATGGCCCGCGGCGACCTCTCCGACGACGCGCCCATGGTATCGACGCACGTCACCGGCGGCAATGCCATCGAATGGCAGGACCGGGCCCTGCCCGGCATGACGCCGGGGGGACAGGGCGGCCTGGCCCCCACCGGACTCAAGGGGGCGATGGTCAAGCCCCTCGGCACACCCACCCCCAACTTCCTCTCGCAACCGATCTGGTTGCGCCTGGAGCGGTCGCAGGCTGTCTGGACCGCGTTCTCCTCCCTGGACGGAAAGAAGTGGAACCAGACGGGCCAGCCCTCCAGGGCCGAGATGGGCGCCACCTGGGTCGGGCTGATGTGCACGTCGCACAACAGCGACTTCAAGGACAAGGGCTATATCCGCGCCCGCTTGGACCACGTCTCCTTCACGCCCACCATGAAGGTCCAACTGGGTGTCACAGGGGTGCCGCCGGCCTCCGGGCCGGTACCGGCCAACTGGGCGACCATGCCGCCCCAGGGGGTCACGACCGCGCCGAAGGCCACGGCTTCCAAGACAAAGGCCAGCGCCAAAAAGGGCTGAACCGGATCCGGTCGGCAGTGCGGCACGGCGGGGAATCATCCGCGAGGATGGGCCCCCCGCCGCAGCCGCATATGCCGCGGGCGTTTCACGGCGGATGGGCATCCGCTATGCTGGAGGACGGCCGTGTCCTGGCGCGGCCTGGAGGGACGGGAGCGGATGCACGGGGGCCTTTTGATCGCGGCTCTGGCCGGTGTGGTACAAGGGATCGTCGAGTGGTTACCGGTCAGCAGCAAGACCATGATCACGCTCATCTTTTTTCTGGGCGGCTACAAGCCCGGCACGGCGTACGTCCTGGGGCTCCTGGCCAACTTCGGCTCCTTTTTCGCGGCCCTCTGGTATTTCCGCCGCGACGTCGGCGCCGCGTTCGCGGGGTTGCGCCATCCCTTTTCCGGGGAGCGTGACGCCGCTATCCTGCGCTATCTCTTTCTGGCGACGGCGGCAACCGGTTTGATCGGCCTGCCGATTTACATCGCGGTCCGCCATGCCTTTTCCATCGCCACCGGCGGCGAGGCCATGGTGGCGATCGGCGTCCTGCTCTTGGTGACCAGCCTGATCTCCTGGCGGCGCGAGCGCTTGGCCGCAGCCGCCGCATCCGGGGAGCCCGAACCCGACCGCGTCCCCGGGACGGCCACGTCGCTGATCGTGGGCGCGGCCCAGGGACTGGCCGCCCTGCCCGGCATCAGCCGTAGCGCCGTGACGGTGACCCCGCTACTGCTGCGGGGCCACGACGGCCAACAGGCGCTGCGTTACTCCTTCTTGCTGGACGTTGTCGGACTGCTGGGTGCCGGTGTGGTGCCGCTCTTGATCGGCCATGGCGGTCTTAGCGCCATCCATCAGGTCGGTCTGCCCGTCGTGCTGGTGTTGCTGGTGGTGTCGGCCGTCTTCAGCTTTCTGACGATCGGCGTCATCCTCCGGTTCGCTTCACGCCTGCGCAGTTCGGTCGTGACCCTGGCGGTCGGGATCCTGACGATCGCGGGCGCGTTTGCCCTCTACATCCACTGATGATGGGGGCTGCGCTCCGCGACGGCCCGGCGCGGCTGCCCGGCCGAGCGAGGATGGCGGGTGCCGGCATGTCCGTTCGGCCCCCAGGATGTTCCGTCGCTGGTACGTCCGACCGTGGGAGCAAGGCGGCGGCCGTGCTATGGTTGGCAACGGCATTCGACTCGGGCGGTGGGAGGCGGTTTTGGGTGAGGCGGCTGCGGGGCGCTTGGACCCGGCGGATGGCGGCCGTGATGGGGACGATGGTGTTGCTGTCCGCGTGCGGCACCGTGCCGGCGACGGCACCGGCCACCCATGGCGGCAAATCCGGCAAGCCGGCGACGTCGTCGGCGTCCGGCTCCACCCCTGCGGCAACAGCCGGCGGCGGCACGGCGCCGGCGTCCGGCGGGTCCGCGTTCGCCGGCACGCATGCCTCGGCGTTCCCGGGCTCGGTGCGCATCAATCCGCTGCAGGTTGCCAAGCACGTGCCATGGATCGTGGCCACCACCCGGATGAGCACGCACCTGGGCAAGACGGTCAACGGCGTCTACGAGTTGGAGCCGTATGAGCACCCTGTGGCGTCGGCTCCGGCGCTGCCGTCGAACCTGCTGATCGCGGACGGCAAGTCCAACCGCATCATCGAGGTCAACATCCAGCACAAGATCGTCTGGTCGTTCAACGGCCTGAACGATCCCGACGACATCCAGGTGTATGCGCCGGGCAAGCTCCTGGTCAACCAGGAAAACGCCAACCGCATCGTCGCCATCGACATGGCGACCAAGAAGATCATCTGGTCGTATGGCCACCTGGGCAAGCCCTCCCAGGGCGCCGGCGCGGCAAAACTTACGCAGCCGGGGTATATCAATAACCCCGACGACTCCTATATGCTGCCCAACCACGACGTGCTGATCGACGACGCCAACAACCAGCGGGTGCTGGTGGTCAATCCCCAGGGGAAGATCGTCTGGGAGTACGGGACGGTGGGCAGCCAGCACGTCGGCGTGCCCGGCACCATCCCCGGCTACCTCATCGGACCCAACGACAACGTGCCCCAGGCCAGCGGCAACCTGCTGGTCACCAACGTGGGCAACAACCGGGTGCCCAACAGCCACTCGGTCGTGGAGTTGAGCCCGGCGGGCCGCATCCTTTGGCACATGGCGTTGCCGCTGCAGTACCCGTCGGATACGTTGAAGCTGCCGGGCGGCTCGCTGCTGGTCGCCGACTGGGTCCGCCCCGGCCGCATCTACCTCTTTGGCCCACACGGCAACGTGCGCTGGGAGTTCGCGCCGACCGGCGCCAACGCCCTCAACCACCCGTCGTCGGCGCAGTTGCTCTCCAACGGCGACGTGCTCATTGTCGACGACCACAACGACCGCATCGTGGTCGTGCAGCCGACCGGGCCGCGCAGTGGCAAGATCATCTGGCAGTACGGTCACACGGGCGTTACCGGCACCGGTCCCGGCTACCTCTTCGACGCCTCGGGGGTCATTCCGGTGACCCCGGCCCTCAATCCGGAGGAGTCGGCGCCCGGCTTCAACCCGGCCGGCAACGGCGGCCGCCCCTAGTCTGCCGCGGCGGCGTCAGCCCGCCGTCGGTACCCCGACCGCGGCGGCCAGTTCGGCCGCCGCGGTGTGGGCCGCCTCTGCGGTCCGGTAGCGGCGGCTTGCGCGCAGGTCGAGCTTGCGGCCGGGCTCGGGGGGGCACCACGCCCCCTGGGCGTCCAGGAGTCCGATCTCATGGAAGATACACAGGGCCGCCCGCGCCGCTTCGGCGTCTGGCAGCACCCGGCCCAGGTGGGCGACCAGCGCCGACTCGGGTGGCAGCAAGCCGCCCCGTGCCAGCCCGGCCAGCAGGCGGAAGGCCCGGGTGAGGCAGTCGCGGTCCGGATGGCGCCGGCCGAGGTCGCGCCGCACGCCACGCAGAAAGCCGGCCCAATCGTCTCGGGCGTCCAGATCAACCACCCGGAGTTGCAACTGATCCAAGCCCCGGAAGCGGTTGATCTGCGGTTGCACCGCCAGGTCCATCGGCGTCCTTGCGCCGCCGGCCCAGAGCCCGAGGCCGAAACCGATGGCCGCCACGCGGGTGCCGCCGGGGAGTTGCAGCTGCAGGCGCAGGTGGGAGCCTTCCCCGCCCACGGCCCGAGCGCCGTCGGCGGTCGCCCGCCGCAGCAGGAACACCGGCTCTGGATTGCCCGGCCCGTGCGGGGCGAGCCGGGCCAGCGCTCCAACCAGGTCCAGGCTGACCTCGTGCGCTTCCAGGACGGCGTCGACCGGCAGCGGTGCCTGGGGCCCCGTGTGAGGTGCGGGCGCCAGAGCCGCCAGGTCGGCGCGCAGCCTCTCCAACGCGCCCAGGTCGAACTCGAAACCGGCGGCCTGCTGGTGGCCCCCGTAGCGCCGTAGGTGCGCCGCGCATTGCCGCAGGGCGCCCGTCAGGTCCCAGCCCGCCGGGCCGCGGCCCGAGCCGCGGCAGCGGCCGTCCGCGGTGACCTCTGCCAGCAGGACCGGTTTAGCGAGGCGATCCACGAGCTTGGAAGCGGCAGGTCCGAGCAGGCCGTGCGGCCAGCGGCGGTCGGCGAGCAGCACCACGGGGGTCTGCGGCGGTAGTGCCGCCGCGGCCTCCTGTGCCATGGCGACGATGTCCGCTTCGAGTGCCCGCCGCCGGGTGTTCGCATCGTCGACCGCTGTCAGGGCGAGCCGCGCCGCGTCGTGGTCGGCGGCCAGGAGCAGGTCCAGTGAGGGGCGCGGGTGGTCCAGGCGGCCGGGGGCGTTGAGGCGCGGGGCCACGCCGTGGGAGATGTCCCGCACCTCGGGCACGCGCCCAGCCGCCACCTCGCAGAGGTCGAGCAGGGCGCGCAGGCCCGGACGGAGGCCGGGTAACGCCATGGCCTCCAGGCCGCGCCGCACCAGGGCGCGGTTCACGCCGACCATGGGTGCGACGTCGGCGATGGTGCCGACGGCGACCAAGTCGAAGGCGGGCGGCGGGGCCGTGCCGAGCGCCGCACCGAGCGCCTGCAGCAGGCACCAGGTGACGCCGACCCCGGCCAGCCCGTCCCACGGGCCGCCGGGGTCGCGGCAGGGATTGACGACGGCCGCGTCCGGCAGCCGCTCACCGAGTTGGTGGTGGTCGGCGACGACGACATCCAGACCGGCGGACGCGGCCGCAGCCACGGCGGCCACCGCCGTGCTGCCGTTGTCGACGGCCAGGACCATCGTGCAGCCGTGGCCGCCGGCCAGCGACACCAGTGTCTCTGCCTGCATGCCATAGCCGTCCGCGCGGGCGGGCACGTGGGCGTGGACCTTGAGGCCCAAAGCCCGCATCCCTTCGGCGGCGAGCGCCGTAGAGCAGATCCCGTCGCAGTCGTAGTCGCCGAAGACGAGGATGCGTTCGCGGCGCCGGGCGGCCGAGGCCAAGCGCTCCACCGCCCGCCCCATGTCCGGTAGGCCGGCCGGATCGGGTAGCGGGCCTGGGCTCAGGTACGCGGCGGCGGCCTGTGGGTCCGCAAGACCGCGCCGGCAGAGCACTCGCGCGACGGCGGCGGGAACGCGGCACGCCTCCGCGAGCGCCGCCACGGCAACGGGATCCACATCGGGCGGCAGGTCCCAGCGGCGGCCAAGCACGCTCATCGGTTGGTGCGGACGCGCGGACGGCGGTACGCGGGCACGGGATCACCTCTGGGCCAGGGGTACGACAGGGGCACGCGGCGCTCCTGCCCCCGGCCGGGTCAGCCGGCCTCCATGGCCGCGTCGACCAGGGCCTCCGCCTCGCCCGCCTCGGGGAAGCGTCCCAGTTCCCGCTTGCTGAAGACGGTGCGCCCGTCCACGCAGACCTCGAACGGCCCCCCGCTGGAGGGGCATAGCTCCAGGACCTCGACGGCCCGCTTGTGCTTGTGCAGGATGTGCTCCGCCAAACTGGCGGCGCGAGGGAGATACCCTCAACTCGTTCAGTATTCGATCGACAAGCGAGCGGCCAGACGGCATCCCTCCCACCCGCGTCGGGGCGGCCGGGCCCCAGGGGCCCCTGCCCCGCGCACCCATCCTGCCACAGCATCCTCGGACGCCTCAAGGCGGTCGGCCGCCGGTGCCGGGGGAGACGGCGGCGCGACGTGGAATGGGGCGGACCGTCTGCGGCGTCCAGCCGTGGCGGGGAGGCGGGCCATTTGGAAAGGCTGCGGGTGGGGATCATCGGCTGTGGATCGCGCGGTGCCGGCAGGACGGGGGCCGCCCGGGCGCACGAGCATTGGCGGGGGTATGCGGCGACCGGCCGCTGCCGCTTGGCGGCGTTGACCGACATCCGCCGCGACAACGCCGAGGCGTTCGCCGCGGAGCACGCCGTGGACGGGGAGCCGGCCCCCGCCGTCTACGAGGACTACCGCGCGATGCTATCCGAGCAGCGGCCGGACGTGGTTTCCATCTGCACCTGGACCGGGTTGCATGCCGAGATGGTCGAGGCCGCCGTCGCCTCCGGGGCAGGCGCGATCCATTGTGAAAAGCCACTGGCCCCCACGTGGGGGGAGGCGCGGCGCATGGTGGCGCGCGCGTCCGAGGCGGGTGTGCCGCTGATCTTCACGCATCAACGCCGCTTCGAATGGCCGTTTCGCGCCGCGCGCCGCCTGCTGCGCGACGGGGCGATCGGGCGGCTGGTGCGGATCGAGGGTTACTGCGCCAACCTGTTCGATTGGGGCACCCACTGGTTCGACATGATGCACTTTTACAACGACGAGCAGCCCGCGCGCTGGGTCATCGGCCAGGTCGACCTTCAGGGCGCGGCCAGGGTTTTCGGCGCCCTGGTCGAGGGCCAGGGGCTGTCTGTGATTGGTTTTGCCAACGGGGTGCAGGGCCTCTTGCAGACCGGCCGGGACCGGCCCTTCTCGGAGGCCAACCGCCTCATCGGGACCGACGGGGTCATCGAGGTGTACATGGACGCCGAGGGTGGCGGCCGGATCCCGCTGCGGCTGCGCGGGCGCGGCGACGCCACCTGGCAGGAGGTCGCCCCGCAACCGCAGGACCAGCCGGGGCCGCACGGCCCGGTGGCCGCGGCGACGGCCGACCTGCTGCACTGCTTGGAACAAGGTGGTGAACCGGAACTTTCCGCCGCCCGTGGGCTGCGCGCGACCGAGTTGATCTTCGCCACCTACGAATCCAGCCGCGGGCGGGGCCGGGTGGATCTGCCGCTGAGTGTGGACGACTCACCGCTTGCCGCCATGGCCGCGGATCGCGGCCTATCCGTCTGAAGGGGCGCTCCGCCGCCGGATCTTCGTTCGGGACGGCGCCCCTTCGGTCAGGGGCGGCCGGCGGCGGCCAGAAGCCGGCCGTACGCCGTGGCGGGGAGGCCGGCGCGGGCGATCCGCGCCAGGCACAGGGCCGGCGGTATGGGCAGGCGCGGGCGCGTCGGCGCACCCGCGCCTGCCGCCTGCCGCCGCAGCCGGA
>JAJZXK010000135.1 GCA_021806565.1 Bacillota bacterium
GACCCGCTGGCGAACGTCTCCCGCAGGACGTTGTACGGCTCGCCCTGGGGGTGGTAGTAGGACAGGCGCTGCTGGGGGGTGCCGTTGAGGAGGAGGATGGCGCCGGGGGCGAAGATGTAGGTGGCGCTGGACTCGAAGGTGGCCATGGACGTGACCTTGTACGTCCCCGAGGGGATGACGCCGACTCCATCGGCGCCCACGGCCGTGGTGAAGTCGCTGAAGGCCGTGGTGGAGTCGTTGGTGCCCGTGGGGTCGGCGCCGTAGTTGGTAACGTTGCGCCAATCCAGGACGGACTTCGCGTTGGCGGTTCCCTGCATCGGGTTGCTCATCGAAGATCACTCCCTATCCCATCGACGGCATGGTCTGCACCAGGATCGTGGTCTGGTTGTCGCCGCCCACCAGATTCGCCGTGCCACCACTCGGCGCCGCCAGCGCGTGGTAGTAGTAGTAGGTGACGCCAGGGGTCAGCCCAGAGCGGGCCACATGCGAGGTGGTCTCGCTGTTGCTACTAGCCGTGCTCCGCGTGCGTGTGGTCTGGTAGATCAGCGTGTCTCCAGTGGCCGGGGCTGAACCCGCCGATGGGATGCCATCCGTCGATTCGTACAGTGCTACCCGCACCGCATCGTTCTGGGTGGAGTTATTCGTGACCGCCGTGGACATCACCAGCAAAACCCCATACCCCTCGCAGCGAAGATGGTGCCGTGTCCGGTAGAGACGTTCGCGGTGCTGCTGGTGCCGTAGGTGGAAGCCAGCGCGTGCCACCGCCAATGCGTCCTGGGGAAACCTTGCATTGGCGCGACCACTGGCGGCGCCCCCCCTCCGCGCCTACACGCGAGACGCCGAGACGGCCATTTCGAGGTCGCCGCTCTGTGCTGTGGCGACCCGGAAGCCGTACTTGGCGCCGGCGGTAACGGTGAAATCGAAGGTGTAGCCGTTTCCGGCCGTGAGGGTACTCCCGTCGTTGAACAGGCCCCCGGTCACCTCGGACCCACCACTGGGCGTCACGCGCAGTTCGAGCGTGGAGGTGGTGGCCAGGACGATGCGGACGGTGGCCGCGCCACCCCAGGGGGCCTCGACGGACGATGCGGACGCCGTGGCGAACGTGGTGGCCGCAGCCTGGTCGGAGATGGTTTGGTCATCCACCAGGTCGTACTGCAGGTCGCCGGTCTCGATCCCCACCTACTCCACCTCCTCCACATGGCAGGTCCCGGCCAGCACCCTGCCGCCCGGACCCCGCCGCTGGATCTCCCCGGCCCGCAGGTCGGAGGTGGGGCACACGGGAAGGGCGCAGTCGGGCGGGATGCCCTGGTTGGAGCCCACCGCCATGACGGGGGCCGGCGCGATCAGGTGGCGCTTCTCGCGGCCGTCCGGTCCAGTGGAAAGCCGCAACTCGAACCCGTGGTCCTTGCAGAGGTAGACCTTCACGACGGCAACACCAACCCAAAGGCGTTGAGCACCATGTTCCACGCCTGGTCTTGCAGTTTGGTCAGGATGGAGTCGTAGAACTGCCGCGTCACCGTCAGGGCCACCCCGGCCATCCAGACCGTCACGTCCTCGCTGCTGGGGTTGGTCAGCACGATCTCCAGGCCCGTGGTGACGACGTAGCCGGGCACTGGGAACTGTACGGCTGGACCCAGTGCGAAGCCCTGTGTGCCCACCAGCGGCAGGCCGTCCTGGAAGGCTGTGACCTTCACGCCAGCGCTCTCGGCGGTGCTGCTGATGCTGAACAGGCCCAGCATCCCAAGCACCTGTCCCGCCGGGGGCGGGATGGTCACGGTGGCGTCCGACCCCGCCGATACCAACGTGGGGAACTGGATGGCGGCGCCCGCCCGGTAGCCGGACAGGGACGGCGTGGCGGCGATGAGGTTGTTTGTCTCCGACGGCGCCAGCGGGAAGGAGACCGTCAGCACGACGTTCCCCAGTCCGCTGGGACCCACCGAGGACGCCTGAACGGACCCACCCTTCAGGGCGGACAGGATGGCCGCGTTCTGCTGCACCAGTTGGGAGAGGAGCGCGGCCATGACCTTCTCGCCCGTCAGCATCCCGGGGCGCTCGATGCTCTCCCAGAGGTTCTGGTGCAGCTCCTGCAGGGCGGATTCTTGTTGGGCGAGGGTCGGCGTGTTGCTCACTGGACGCCACCTGCCACCTGCGCCACGGTCTTGGCCGGCAGGCTCGCAAGCGCGGACGCCTGCTGGGGGGTCCCCAGGGCGAGGCGCGCCTGCCAGAGGTCGGTCAGTCGGTAGCGGCCGATGCGGATGTAGACGGGAACACTTGTGAGCGTGCTGGCGGCGCTCGCCGAGAATGACACCCGGCTCTTGGCGATATAGCGCACGGGCCAGGGCTGGTAGTTCACCTGGCCGAACGCCGCACCGCTCACTTGGACGAGGCTCGTGTCCTCGTCGCGTGTCCCGTAGAGGGTGATGGCGCTCGCGGCCGGAACAGCGATGTCCTCCAGGATCAGGAACTCATCGCCCGTGCGCGTGGCGGTGAGAAACAGCGTGCCCGCCGTGGTCGTGGACGCCGTGACGTGGTACAGGCCGCTGGCGGCATGGTCCCCCAGCCGTAGGAGGGTGCGGTCGGCCTGTGCCCGCCAGGTGACGGGCGAGGTGCCCTTGGCCACGAGGTCCCGGATGTGCTGCTCGGTGACGCCACCGGCCTGGGCCAGCGCCAGCAGGTGGGGACTCACCGCATACCCGTAGAGCAGTTGGTCGGCCACGGTCAGTTTGCGGTAGACGATCTCGTAGTTCAGTTGGAAGTTGTCCACCGCCGCCTTGGCCGTGGCCGTCATGGACAGTTGGCGCACCGCGCGGGCGTAGACCGGCAGGCGGCGCACCCCGCCCGGGGCGGCGTCGGTGAACCCCAGGGACGCGCCCTGGTTGTATGCCTGGTTATCGGCGGTCCAGGACAGTTGCACGCCGGAGTTCTGCGTGACCCAGACGGCCACGAGTTCGGCCTGCCATTCCGGGCCGTTGGCCGGCGTCCAGGACTCCGCCGAGAAAATGACGGTTGTGCCCTTGGCCAGCGTCACCGGCCCGTAGGTGTAGATAGCGTGCGTGTACCAGTCCTTGCTGTAGGCGATGGCGTCAGCCTGCGTGAAGGCCGAGCCCATGGAGACTCACCTCTCCCTCGCTCGGATGTGGGCCGGGACGCCGGGCTTACGAGGCCCGCGGGAACGCGGCGCGCGGAACGTAGGTACCCACGATCTCGTCGTCCACTGTCAGCGCCGAGTCGAAGGTCAGCGCATCGGACGGGGCCGTGCCCGTGCCGGTGAACTGCACCTGGCCCGAGGCGGACGGCGCAGTGGTCTGGATGGTCTGGTCCACGAAGGTGGCGACCGCCGTGCCGCTTCCGCTGGACAGGGCGCAGTTCAGCAGGATGGCCGCCTTCTGCGGCAACGTCTGCCCGGCAGCGGCTGTGGCCACGAACACGAAGCCGCTGGAGTTCAGGGTGGGGTTCATCATCGTTCTTTCACCTCCACACATGCGTTCTCTGGGTCCTACCCCTGCCGCCCAGGGGCGACGGCGCCCGAGGTCTGCACGGCAACTCCAACCTCAGCCACGGACGCATCCCCGGAGGCGATGGCCGTACCATTGCCAGACACGAAGATCGAGGCGTTCTCGCCGTAGACGATGATCTCGTTCTCCAGGTCGGGGATGCTGTAGTACAGCTCGCTCTGGTTCCGCAGGTCCTGGACCTGGCCGTAGGCGAACAGGTCAACGTTCTCCCCCACGGGCCAGCCGTTCGGGTCGGGGACGAGGGTGCCGCCGAAGTCGAGGCCGAAGTAGCCCAGGTTGGCGATGCCCGGGATGATGCCGAGCTTCTGCAGGATGATGGCGCTCTTGGCGGCCGACGGCTGGCCGTTCACCGGGGCGAACGGGAAGCCCAGGTCGCTGGAGTAGCTGGTCGAGACGTTCCCGCTCTTGCCGTTGGCCTGCTGGCTGTTGGTCAGCGGGAAGGCGCTGGAGGCGGCCGTCGCCACGTCGTTCACGGCGAAGCGCATGTCGCGGAAGATCACGTCGCCACGCTGGTTGTACCCACCCGAGAGGGTCGGGAGGTCGGCGACCGTCACCGTACCGCCCTGGACCCCGGAGAGGGTCATGGGCACCTGATCCTGCTCCAGGTAGCGGCGCAGGGAGGTGATGGAGAAGGCACCGTTCCAGCTTGCGGCCAGGGGCGCCAGCATGCGGTCGGTGTAGCGCTCGCCCCAGAAGATGAGGCGGGCCGGGGTCTGCACGGTGTCGCCGGAAACGGAGGCGCCCCACCCGCGCTTGGAGTACAGCCGCGCCTGGAAGGTGCTGATGTACTTCCAGCCGGTGGCCTTTGTGGCCATGGCCCCGACGCGCTTGCCGTTACGCGCGTCGTTCAGCAGAGCGCGGAGGCTCACGCCAATGATGCCGGCACGCTGGCGGCCGACGGTCTGGGCGCGGGGCGGGCACATGTTGCCGCCATAGGACCCGTCGATGAAGCACTTGTTCGCCGGGGTCGGGCTGGACAGGTCCACCCCGTCCGGCTGGGGGCTCCACTGGAAGTCCGGGTAGACGGTCGCGCCCGCGTTGGTCACCACGGGCGAGATGCACTCGACGAACAGCACCTCGGCGCCGAGGCCGGACGGCAGGGCGCTGGTATTGCCGGGGATGGTGTTGGCCGTCACCTCGATATAGGTGTTGTCACCGGAGGCCCCCTGCGATCCCGTGACAGGGGACTGCACGCCCGTGGAGGCCGCGTTCAGGTCGTAGATCGTGATGTCGTACAGCGGGAACAGAACCGGGAAATCACGCGCCTGGGCCATGGCTTTCTACCTCCAGGTCTTTGCGAGTCCGAATCAGGGCGCGGGTCAGTAGTCCACCTGGTCAGAGGCGAACAGCGGGGCCAGTTGGGGCTGTGCTGGTGTCGGAGCCGCCCCCAGCGTCCCGGTAGCCGCGCCGGCCGCACGCGCACGGGCCGCCGCGATGGCAGCCGCCGCGCTGGACGTGCTGGCGATGTCCTGGAGCGGAACCGGCCCTGCGGCCTTGCCGCCCAGGGTCGGGGTGTTAGCCGCGGTCCAGGTGCCGAAGTAGGACACCCCGCCGTAGCCCAGGCCCTCGTAGAACTCGTGGAGCATGGGGCGACGGGTCATGCCCTTGGCGACCACGCCGGCAACGCCGACACCCGTGGTCACCAGTGCAGAGGTGAGGGGCTTGTCCGTGGCCTTGGCCATGGTGGCGCCGCCGTAACCGGCCAGCACGGCACCGAGTGCCCCTACCAGATCCTTCCCCCAGGAGCGAGATCCGTACATCCGAAACCCTCCCTCGATGCGTCGTGTGCCGGAAACGCGAAAAGGCCAGGGCTCCGTGCCCTGGCCTGTGGGTCCCACATGGCCGAATCTCTGGCGGGTCTACGCTCCCCGGGGCGGGTGCCAGGATTCCGTGCGGTCCATCGTCACTTCACCGTCTGACCGCCAGGCGAGGATGATCTTGCCCTGTGGGTGCTCACCCACGTACCGGGCTATCTCATCCAGGGCCGCATTCATGCGGCCACCCAATCGCGCCCGCCGACCCGCCTGAATCTCCGCCACCGTCTGCCGCCCCGACGGCGAGAGTGTAGCAGACATCACGCAACCCTCCGCTGGAAGGTCAGCTTGGAGCCGTCAGGCATGCTGACGGGCGGAATGGCGACCGCTCCGGCCGTGGCCGAAGGGGTGCGAATCTCACCAACGGCCCGCACCGCCAGCCATGTGCCGGAGGCCACCGCCGCCCCAAGACCAATCTCCTGCGGCAGCGTCAACGGCGGGGCGCTGGCCGCCATGATGGAGCCGGTGACGAAGGAGAGGCCGGCGAATAGGGATGCGTGCTTGGGGAAGAGGGTCATGGTCGGCAGCAGGACGACCGCCGCCCCCAGCGCGGCCGGGAGCAGAGTTCGGTATAGGTCTGTGCCGCTAGGAATGGCGGCGGACGGCACTGCCTGCCGGATGACGGATTGCGGGAGCGCGGTGGCGATTGCGGGTCCCACCAGTGGGGGCGGGGATGCCGCCATCTACACCACCACCTTTACCGCGCCGGCGCCGCCGGTCACGAGGTTGAAGGTCGCCCGGATGGCGGACGGCTGCCACACGTAGGCAATGCCCTGGTTGGTCGGCAGGGTGCCGCTGGTGGACGGCAGCGCCTGCACTGCCGCGGCGGGACCGGCCGCCCACAGGATGCCGACGCGGGAGAGGCTGGCGGCGGGCGCCGCGATACCGCCGGTCACGGGCGCCGAGTAGAAGGCCAACGTCTCGGACCCGCTCGCCGCGATGCTGGAAACGCCCGTCTGCGGACTGGATGCCGTGGGTTGGGTCTGCGGGAACAGGTGGCCCTCCACGGTGCCCGTCACCATTGGGGCGACCAGCGTTGCGCCAGGGATGCTGTACCCGCCCTGCAGGACCCACGCCCGAACGCCGACATTCAGCGCCGAGGACAGGAGGTTGGTCACCTTGACCAGGCCCTCGACCGTCTCCCCGTACTGCACGGTGGCGTAGGACCCCACGCTGCTGGTGGTGAGCACCGCCCCGGTGCCCGCCACGAAACTCTGGTAGCCCACCACCTGCAGCGACACCTGATTGCTGCTGGACCCGGCCGACTTGGACTTCTGGTAGTCGTAGTAGAGGAACGCCGCCGACCCGAGGGCCACGGCGGAACCCCCGATGATGAGCCCTGTGCGCTCTCCTGGCGTCATTGTCACGCCCCCATCTGCGCGAGTATCGCCACCCGCATGCGCTCCATGTGGGCACGATACCACGCCGCCCCTTTCTCACGGCCCAGAAGGGCTGCGTGGGCGGGGTGCGTGGGTCGCAGGGCGTTGCGGGTCGCCTCCAGGAGGGCGTTGTAGAAGGCATCGCCCGCCTGCTCCAGGCGCTGGCGCAGCATGCCGCGGGCGAAGCCGGGAACGTCCTGGTAGGCGGGCATCAGGTCGGACAGGTCGGTGTCCTTGACGATGCAGGCCGCCAGTTCGTCCACCGACAGGCCGGACAGGATGGCGGCGATATGCGGGGTCGCTTGCTCGACCATCTTGCCGTCCATCCAGGTCAGGTTCTGGGTCGTCGTCGCGCCGCCCATCATGCCGCCCCCTGTCGCTTCATGGCCGCTTCCGCCTCGGCGACGGCGGCGGCGCTGTCCTGTTGGGCAGGCGCCGCCGCCTGCTGCACCACCTGCACGCCGGGGAGCTTGCCGGCGGCGGCCAGCGTCTGGATGGCGCCCTCGATGGCGGTCTGCAGGATCTTCGGGCCGTGCTCCAGGATGGTCCCCGCCATGTTGGCCGACGACTGCGCCTTCGTCTGCTCCGCAGAGTGCGCGGCGATCACCCGCTGCAGTTCGATGTCCAACTGCCGGTTCTTGAGGTAGCCATCGCTGTACTGGTCAGGTTGGCCGAATAGCCCCCCGCCGTTGACCCCCAGCTTTTGCAGGCGCTCCCGCGCGTTTACCAGCACGTCCACCGGATCGGCGGGCGGTTGGCGCAGGCGCTGCATCGTCTCCGCCAGCATCTGGGCCGTCAGTTGCTGCGTCACCGAGTCCGCCTGACTCGGGCCGCTCCGGCGCTCCAGGTCCGCGTACCTCTCCTCCCATGTCCGGTCCCTCATCTCCAGGACCCGCGCCATCGCGCCCTCCGTCCGCTCGTTGCTCTTGTCCATCATCTGCATCAGGAGCATAAACATCAGCAATTGGCTCTGGTCCCCGCCCCCGCCCTGGTTCTTGCCCAGGAGGCTGGAGAACAGGGCCGTCTGGGTCTCGCTCATCCCCTTGAACGCCGTCCCCAGGCCCCCGATGAGTTGCCCCACGCCCCCCAGTACGGACGAATCGGCGGAATTGGTCTTTCCACCCGCCGCGCCGAGGCCGCTCAACATCTCCCGCAGGGCTGCCGCCGAGCCCATATCCGCTATCGCCTTCCGGGCCGTACCCATAAGGCCCGACATCTCCTGCTCCGGGACCACCGGGCCCGTCCCAGCCATCGTCCCCAGTTTCGGCATCGCTGTCCCCTCCCGCCGCCTTCCGCTTGAACCCCGGCATGTCCACCTCGATCCAGTACTCCATTGGCTGGCCCGCCCGCTTGCGGGCGAGGTCTGCCTGCAGGATGGCAACCATGCGCTCGACGGGCGTGCCGACCTGCTCCCAGATGCGGGAGCCGCAGTCGTCCATCACCCGCTCCACCACCGACCGGGTATCCGCGTCGGTCTGCATCGCCCCGTAGGCGCCATCGGAGTTGAGCGCCGTCGCCAGCGAGTACCACGCCGCGTAGTCCACGCGCAGGTTCGTGGTGCGGCCCTGACCACGGGCCACGCCGCCGGGCGCGAACGGGCCGTCGTCGTCCTCGCCATCGCCGCCGCTGCCCCCGCCGGACCCGCCCTTGCCCCGGCGGTCGAACCCCGTCAGGCCACGGGTGTCCAGTCCGTGCAGCAGGAGGTTGCCGTCCTCCGAGTAGGAGCCCTCAATCTGGTGATCCTGGTCGCCGTTGCGCTCCATCTCCTTGACGTGGCGGGCCGCATCCAGCCGCGCACGGCCCGGGTGCTCGGCCCCGTGGACGTAGAACTCCCGCCCGCACGAGCACCGCCAGAACGCCGGCCGCCCATCCCAGCCCTCGCCTGCCGTGTCCAGGGGATACCCCCCCTCCCCCTCTGCGGACCCCCAAAAAGGCAAAAGCCGGGGTTCTCCCCGGCCCGTTCTCAGCGTGGCCCGTCTGGTGGGAGGGTAGCACAGGAGCGTTTATCGGCCGATTGTAGGCCCTGCTATCGGCCGACGGCCACCCGCTGGTCCGCCCGTCCGCCCTCCCGGAAATCGTCCTCGTGCTACCCTGGGAGGGACGAAATCCGCGGGGCCCGCAACGACGGGCCGCAGCGGGTGCGAGGTGGCGGATGTGGCGGATGCGGCTACCAAGCGGGGACCGGGCCGTCCTCCCAAGGGTGACGCCGGGGATACGGCGGTGCTCAACATCAAGGGGGTGCCCGCCGAGGCGGCCGACCGTTTCCGCGCCCTGGCGACGGCCGAGGATTGCACCCAGGCCGAGGCCCTGACCGCCCTGGTGGATATGTACGCCGCGGGCAGCCGCCTGGACGCCCTGGAGGCGCAGGTCGCCGCCCTGGAGGCCCGCCGCGAGCAGGCCAAGCGGGAGACCGCGCAGGCCATCACCGACCGCGAGCAGGCCCGCAAGGATGCCGCCGCCCTGCGGGAGGCTGCCACCGACGAGACGGCCCGCCAGGTGGAGCTGTCGCGGGCAGCCGTGGACCTGCTCCGCTCCCTGGTGGAGATGGGCGCATCCCGCGATGCCGTCCTCCGCTGGGGGCAGGCGCTGGCGGCCGCCGACATCGAGCCGGAGCAGGCCGCCCGGGTGATGGAGCGCGTCGGCGGGCTCCTGCGGTGGGCGGAGCAGTTGCAGGTGGGGTCGGAGCAGTTGGAGGCCATGCGCGACAAGGCACAGCAGGAGGTGGCCGCCGCCAAGCAGGCGCTTGCCACCCTGGAGGCGCAGGCGCAGGCGCGGGCCAAGGACATCGCCG
Organism: Bacillota bacterium; assembly: GCA_021806565.1. Classification (GTDB taxonomy): domain Bacteria; phylum Bacillota; class Sulfobacillia; order RBS10-35; family JAJYVN01; genus JAJZXK01. The sequence continues at coordinate 9,500 of JAJZXK010000135.1, forward strand.
CGGTGGAGCAGGCCATCACGGAGGCCCGCGAGTACGCCCGCCGCCTGGAGGTGGCCGCCCGCGAGTTCGGGGTCTACGTGGAGTTCCTGTCCAAGCCGGGCGCCCGCATCGAGGACCTGCCGATGGGGACGGCGATGGCGCTGGCGGGGGTCATCCTGTTCACGGGCATCCAGCAGCACGGGCGGGAGCCGAATGGTGACCCGGTGCTGCAGCTACAGCCGAGCCTGCAGGCGGGGCGGCCGTTCCCGGTGACGGTGAAGGTGTCCGAGTTGCCCGGGCTGTTCGCGCCGCCGTCCACCTACGGGGCGCTGATGCGGGCCACAGAGGAGCGGG
>JAJZXK010000021.1 GCA_021806565.1 Bacillota bacterium
GGGGCACCCCGCCGGCGGCCGCCACGGCCGCACGCGCCGCGGCCAGCGCATTGGGGACGACCGCGCAAACGAGTTCGTAGTCCCCTCCGCCGTGCAGGACCCATTCCAGGGGGTCCGCGCCGGCCGCGGCCGCCGCCGCGCGGACGGCGTCCGGCACTGGGAGTTGATCCTCCCAAAGCACCGCGTCGACCCCTGGGCCGAGGAGCCGGCGCAGGTCGACCACCAGCCCGTCCGAAACGTCGCAGGCGGACCGGACGCCGTCCAGTGCCGCGAGCGCCATCCCCTCCTGGATTCGGGGCCGGGGCCGGCGCAGGGCCTCCAGCAACGCGTCGGCCCCGGCCGGCGGCGCGGCGGCCCCCTTTGCAAGCCTCAGGCCGGCCGCCGCGGCACCGAGCCTTCCCGTCACGCACAGGCTGTCTCCCGGTTGCGCCCGGCCGCGGCGAAGGGGTCGCTCCGCCACACCGAGCGCGGTCACGTCCAGCACGAGCCGCTCCGCCAGCCGGGCCAGATTACCGCCGGCGACGGCCACACCGAAGGCCGACGCCGCCTCCGCAATCCCCGTGTAGACGTCCTCCAACTCGCCGGGCGCCAGGTCGGCGGGCAGGCCAAGCGAACAGAGGACCCACAGGGGGCGTCCGCCCATGGCGGCGATGTCGCTCACGTTGACGGCCAGCGCCTGCCAGCCGATGTCCGCGGGGCTCGCGGCCATGGGTCCCTGGCGGACGAAATGCTGACCCTCCACCAGCATGTCGACCGTGGCCACCAACCGCCCCGGCGGTAGGCGGAGGACGGCGGCATCGTCCCCGATGCCGATCTCCACCCCGGGCCCATCGGCGCGCGGGCCAAGGGCCCGCCGCAGCACCGCAAGCAATTGCGCCTCGTCGCCGCCTGCCGAACTCATACCTCCACCCCCACGTCCAGCGAAGCGGCGAGTTCCACCGTCGCCGTGCGGACATCCGCCGCCGAACAGACGGCTGAGATGACCGCGACCCCCACGGCGCCGGCCCGCCGCACATCGGAAACCCGCGCCGCCCGGATCCCCCCGATGCCGACGACCGGCAGGGTGGTGGCGCGGGCCACGACGGCCAGGCCGGCGCAGCCGATCGGCTCACCGGCGTCTGGCTTGGATGCCGTGCCGTAGACCGACCCAACCCCGAGATAGTCCGCGCCGTCGGTTTCGGCATGCAGTGCCTCCGCTGGCGTTGCCGCAGACACCCCGATCACCAGGTCCGGCCCGCCGATCGCCCTGGCGCGGTCGCACGGCAGGTCCTCCTGGCCGAGATGGACCCCGGCCGCGCCACAAGCCAGCGCGACGTCCAGGCGGTCGTTGACGACAAACAGGGCGCCATGCGAAGCGCAAAGCTGCGCCATCGCCGCCCCCAGCGCGCAGAGCTCACGCGCGCCGCCCCGTGGATACCGCAGTTGGATGGCCGTCGCCCCACCCAGTAGCGCGGCCTGCGCGACCGTCAACGGCGGTCGGCCGGCCGACTGCTCCGGATCCACCACCACATAGAGGCGCACTGCGGCGCGCAGCCGGTCCGGCCGCCGCCATCCCCCGGCCTCCACGAACCCGCCAGCCGTCATCCCGGTCCCTCCCACCCACCGCCCAGCGGCGCGGGGCGTCCCTGCCCCAGGGGCCCCGCGCCGCGGCCGAACCCCGGTGCGTGCGCGATCGCCCACGACACGTAACGCTTCGCCTCGACCAGGGAGGGACCGACGCCCTCGCCGCGGGCCAGGCCGGCCGCCAGGGCGGCGGCGAACGTGCAGCCCGTGCCGTGCGTGTGACGCGTCCGGCAGCGCCTTGCGGACAGCTCCCGATACTCCCGCCCGTCATACCAGAGGTCCGTCACGATCGCCCCGGCGTGCGCACCCGTGTCGGGCAGATGGCCGCCCTTCAGGACGACGTGCTCCGGCCCCATGCGCCGCAGCGCCGCCGCCGCCTCCCGCCGGGCGTCCTCGCCTTCGAGCGGGCCCAGTTCACACCCCAGCAATGCCGCGGCCTCGGGCAGGTTGGGCGTGAGCACCGTGGCCAGCGGCAGCAGGTCGCGGCGCAGCACGTCCAGGCCGTCGGCCGACAGGAGGTCCTGGCCGTGCTTGCCCGCCAGCACCGGGTCGAGGACGACCGGCCCCAGCCGACCCTGCCGTAACACCTCCGCCACCGCCCGCGCAATGGGGGCCGAGCCGAGCATGCCGATCTTGCACGCATCCACACCGAGGTCGTCGCGCACGGCGGTGATCTGGCGGGCGACCAGGTCCGGGTCCACCAGGCATACCGCATGCACCGCCAGTGTGTCCTGCGCGGTTACAGCGGTCACCGCGGCCATGCCGTAGACACCGAAGGCGGCGAACGTCTTCAGATCGGCGGCGATGCCCGCACCGCCACCGCTGTCGGACCCCGCGATGGTCAGCGCCCGCATCCCCGTGCTGTCTCCAGGAGCCATCCGACCGCCTCCGTACGGGCAACTCCCGCCTCGCCCGCGCAACTGTGAAGGGGGGCGGGTCGGGGCGGGCAAACGCGCGACCAGCCACCCCCCGGGGGGACGAAGCGTGGCGGTGCATCGCGGTGGGTAATGGAGTATACCTGACGGGAGGGGACCCCGCCGCACCCGATCCTCCGCAGTGACCAAGGGAGGGAGCCTAGGATGTACGCGGACGCCCTGCTTCTCGAGATGCTGACCGACGCCGATGTCGCCTACGCGCTCCGGGTGACGGAATCGGCACCAGACGAAGATCTGAGCGGCGCGGTGCGCTCGCTGCGCGCCGACCCGCCCGTACTCGCCGCCATGCTCGAAGACGAGCGCCTCCAGCCCGCCGTCCTGAACGACCCACACATCCTGTTGAAGGTCAGCCCATACTTCTTCTTCTCCATCCTGCTGCGCCGGGCCCGGCGCGAACTGCGCAACCGCAGTTTCACGGCCGAGTGGCTCGCACCGCGCAGGCGGCTGCCGGTCTTCGACGCGCCGCGGATCGCCGACACCCTGGAGGACACGGCGCGGGTGCACTACCTGGCCGACCTGCTCGGATCGTTCACCTCCGTGGCGCGGTCGCCCGGTGATCGCGGTGTACCCGTGCCGAGCGGCCGCAGGTTTCACGAGTTGAACCTCAACGACCTGCGCCGACTGCGCCATACCGCGTATGCCGCGCAGCGCTTCGCCCTTGACCGCCGCCTGGGCGATGTGGCCCTGTTCCTCGCGGGGGTGTTCCCGGACAGTGCCCACGGCGCTGCGGAACTGGACGAATGGGAAGGCGAGAGCCAGACCCGCTACCGGTCGGCGGCGCGCGCGCCCGAGGCGCGGCGATGCGGCCTGCGCGAAACCCTGGACGGACTGGCGGACGACCTGCACCCGGCGCGCAAGGCGCTCAACTTCGTGGCGGACCGGTTCCTGCAACCCATCCGCTGCGAGTGGTTCGCGCTGGGGGCCTGATGGGTGCAGCTTGATGGGTGAAAGGATCGGTGCCGGTTTGTCGCTGGATGGTGCCCCGATGTCGGCCGAGGCCCGCCTGACCGTGCTGGAACGCATCTGGCTGGGGTTCCTCGGGGGGGCGGGCTACCGACGCATCGGGGATCAGCCGCAACGGGCCTATGCCGCCTTCTTCCTGATCGCCGGCCTGACTGCCGCGATCGCCTCCGTCAGCATCGCATGGGGCATGGCCCAGGGCTTGGCGGCCATCTCCACGGCCTGGCGGCACCTTCCGGCCTTTTCGCTTGCCGGCGGACACCTGCAGACGTCACCCCCCACCCCGCTCCCCCTCCATGTCGAATCCGCCGGCGCCCGCGTCGTGCTGGTGCCTTCCGGGCACGCCAGCGCGTCCGCGCTGGGCAACTCGGGCGTCGGCATGGTGCTTTCCCCTCAAGAGGTGCTGCTCCGCACGCGTGGCGCGGGCCACAGCAGCCTTGTGGTACCGATCTCCATGCTGGGCAAGCTGCCGCCGACGAAGGCGGACATCGGCAAGTTGCTTGCGGCGCTGTCGACGGAAGGGTTGTGGATCGGCGCCGTCATCGGCACGTGCTTCAAGGTGGTCGGGGATCTGGCACGCGCCTTGGTCGTGACGTGGTTCGGCCTCATCGCCGCCCGCTTCACCGGACGCAACCCTTCCTGGGTCCAGGGATGGCGCGTGGGCATGGCGGCGTGGACCCTGCCGCTACTGGCGGAACTGGCGCGCCTCGCAATCCCGCTACCGATCTGGTCGCTGTGGCTCGTTGCGACCGTCTACGCCGCCATCGGCTGCTGCGCCCTGGCGACGCCGTCCTGAGCCGGAGGGTGCGGCCGCCTCCCGGACCCCCGGCCCCGTGCGCCCCGACCGTGGGACGCCCGCGCGGGCCTCAGGCCGTCCCGGGATCCGCCGCCTCGCCACGGGCCCCTCGCCGAGGCCCACGGTCTGGAGGGCGGGTATCCGCGGTGGCGAGCCCTTGCGGATCGCTTGCAAACGCTGCGTGCAGCAGCGGGGGCACCTCGACCAGGACGGACGCCCGGTGGCGCCCCACGACCAGCAGCCCCTCTCCACGGCCGCAGGTGGTCAAGAGCCTCGCCTCCTCTTCGCCCAGCCGGTACAACTCCCGCAGCGTGGCCACCTCGCGTTGGTTTTGTTGCCGCATCAGGAAGACGGCCGCCGCGTTGGCCAGCGCGGCGCGCGTCGCGCGGGCCGCGTCCGGGTCGGCGTGCGCCCCAACAAGGTCACCAATCGCCTGCGTCACCAGGAGCACGGCCGCACCGCGCTTGCGTCCGCTACGCAGGAGCTCTTCCAGGAAGCGTGCCGTCACGGAATGGGCCAGCAGGGCGTGCGCCTCATCGACCGCCACGGTCAGCGGCGGGCGCGCGGCGTCGACCCAGTGATCCAGCAGAAACTCGGCCAAGAGCCACAGGGCGGCCGCGGACCGGGCCCCGCCGCGTTCGGCGACGCCGCGCAGGTCGAAGACGACGGCCGGAGCCGCATCGGGCGGTTCGCCACCGCCGTCGTCCGCAAACCCGCGCAGGCTGGTGTCCAAGGCCTCCCGCAAGACGGCAGCCATGCGGCAACCGACCGGTCCCACCCCCGCCAACGCCCCCACCACCTGGCGGAGCCCGGGAGTGGCTGATCCGGCCCTCGCCCGTTCCAGCGCCGCGGCGCAGACGCCGGCGGCCTCCGGTCCGGCGCGCAGGCCCAGGAGGGTCACCAGCGCCTCAAGCCGCGCCGCCCAACGGGCGCGCCAGGCTTCCGGCCCCTCGCCGCCAAGCGGCGAGAGCAGCCTCCCTCCCAGGCCCGCCCCGCCGTCCAACCGCACGGTCCGGCCCCCCAGGGCTCGACACCAGCCACCGTATTCCCCGTGGGGATCCAGCACACAGACGCGCTCGCCACGCAGCGCGGCCTGCGCCAGGATGTGCTTGGCCCAGAAGGACTTCCCGGACCCACTCGCCGCCACGCACAGGACGTGTGGGTTGTGGAGCATCCAGCGATCGACCGCGACCGGGCCGCAGCGGCGCCGATCAGCCCCCCACAGTTCGCCGGCCGCCGCACCCGCGGTGCCGGCCGCAAACGGATACATGCTCGCGAGGGCTTCGGTGTCGAAGTTGCGCGGGGACGCCAGGGTGAGGCACCCGCTGGGCAGCGTGGCGGTGAAGGCCGCCCCCTGCTCGAGCAGGCCATTGCGCACGCCCACCATCAGTCCCCCGAGCAGGCGCATTACGTCGGAGCAGAGGCGTTCCAACTCCGGGAGGTTCGGGGCAAAGATGGTGACGGCCACATGCACGATAAAGAGCCTCGTCCGCCCCTTGGCCAGGGACGCGCGCAATCGCCGCGCCTCGGCCGCCGCTTCCTGATCGAGCGCGTCGGGCGGCGCGCCCCGCATCTCCGTAAGCAGCACGGAGGCGGAGGCGGCGCGCAGGTGCGCGCCGAGTTCCGCCATGGCGGACGCAGTGGCCACCGGTTCGATGAAGGTGGCTACACGGAACTCCCCGGGCCAGCACTCCAGGGGTGCAAGCCATCCCGCCGCGACGGTGCGCGGGTAGCCGCGCACGATCAGCGTGCGAGCCACGCGCCCGTCGGCAAGCTGCACATGGTCGCGCCGCGCCGCGATAAACCCCGGGGCGGCCAGGGACCCGCGGCTTGCCCGGCCGGACGCCAGGAGGCCCCGGCGCATACCCGTCCAGAGGTCACGCATCCGACCAGCCCCGCACCCGCCACCCGGGCCGGCCGTCGGGCACCGGTCCGGGACACGCATCCCCCGTCCACTCGCGCCAGCCATGGACCAACTCGTCCCCGCCCAACCGGCGGCACCGCAGGCCCAGACGCAGGGCAAGGCGGTGCACACACGCGACCGTCGCCTCGACATCAGCCCTGCCCGCCGCATTCCGTCCCGGCGCCGAGGGCACGAGCAGCACTTGGCGCACCACCCAGCGGCGCGACGCGACGGCGGCCGTCCAGTGCGCAGCATAGGCGGACGCAACCCCAGCCATCCCGGCCGGGGCCAGGGCGGTGGCGTAGAAGTGAGGCCGGTCCGCCTCCCGCAGCCAGCGCGACGCCAGCACGATCTGCAGCGGCTGTTCCAATGCGTGCAGGAACTCGCGGTAGCCGGCCGCCGCCGCCTCCCATGCACCCTCGCCGCCCAGCGCGGGGTCGGAGCCGCCGCACTCCAGGATGGCGGCGCAACCCCGCTGGTGGACCAGATACGGGCCCGCGATGTCCAGGCGACCCGGCCAGCCGCGCCCCTCCCCCCCCAGACCCCGGCGACGCAACGCATACCGTCCAAGGCGCACCAGCCAGCGGCCCAGCGGCTCGCCGTCCGGCCCGGGCGGCCACACCCCGACGCTCAGGGCCACTCCGCCGCACGCGATGAACGCCGCGGCGGCCAACCGCATCCCCCAGGGCCATTGCGCCCGCAACAACCCCAGACCCGCACCGGCGCTGACCAAGACTCCGACCGCCTGGCCCAGCCCGAGCCACGGCAGCACCCGCAACCCGCGGCCGGTTGCACCCGGGATCTGCGGCATCCGCTGTCGCCCCCCTCCCTCATCCCGGGCCGAGGCGCAACCCCAGCCCCGCGCCTCGAATCCACCCAGCGGGTCCGGCCGCATCCCCCGCCCAGGGCAGGAGGATGCCGACCGCCCGCCCCACCAGCATGCGACAACGAAAGAGGAGCGCCAGGGACGCCAACGAGACGAGCCACTGGCCCGCATCCGCGGGGCCGCCCGACAACCCCACCGCGAAGACGAGCAGGACGGCGGCCTGGGCGGCCTGGACAAAGACACTCACCAGCAGTTCGCCCACCAGGGCGCGCCAGACGCCGGCCGCCGCGGGCAGGGCCCAGAGGGCGGCGGCCAGCGGCAAGAGCAGGGCGAGTAACGCGATCTCGGCGGACCGTACCAGATAGAAGCAGGCGAGCGCCGCGACCCCCACCACGACGGCCAGAGCCACGATGTCGGGTCCGACGCCCAAGAGCGCCGGGGCGGCGGACAGACCGAGGCCTCCCACCAGCGGGCGGATCAACCCGGCCGGGCCGCGGGGCGCGGACCGCACCAGCAGGGCGCACAGCGCGTTGTTGGCCGCCAGCACCCCCCGCACCAGCGGCACGCTCCCCGCCACACCCAGCGCGGCCAGGGCGACCCGTCCGAGCAGGGACGGCAGGGGATCCGAGCGCAAACCGACCAGGGGCGCCACCAAAGAACGCAAGACGCCGTAAGTCAAGACGGCGCCCAGCAGGCTGGCGCCCACACCACGCGTCACGGTGGTGGCCGCCAGCACGCCGGAACTGAGCACCACCGGTCGAAGCAGTAGGCCGTTCAACGCTGCCAGCACCGGCCTCTGCAAACCCTGAACGGCACCACGGAGCACGGCCGACGTCGCGGCCACGGCGGCCGCCCCGACCCCCGGAATGGCCACGCAGAGGAACACCCCCGTACCGCTACCCGGGCGGGATCAGACCCTGCACGATCGAGACGATGGTCGGCGCAAGCAGGGCGATCACCAGACCGCCGATCCCGGCCAGGACGATCCGCCATGCCTCCGCCTGATCCCGTGGCGAGTGGGCCATGGCATGACGGAGTCCGCCGTAGGCCACGGTGGCCACGGCGACCAGCGATGTGATGTATTCGAGCCACGACGTGACGTTGTGGACAAAGCCCGCGATCACCGCCGCCCCGCTGCCGCCGGGAACCGCCGCCACCACCCCGGCGTGAAGCCCCACAAGGCCGGCCAACCACACCCGGCGATCCTGACCGTTGCGCCGCAACGCGCCCACCTCGAGCGCAGCATACCATATTCTGCCTGTCTTGTCAGCCGGTGGGTTTTGGTGCCGGGGGACGCTGCGGGGCGGTCCGCCGCCAACGCGGACGACCCGCCCCGTTTCCCGGCCCGTCGAACAGACGCCTCAGATGTCGCTGTACAGGAAGAACTCGTGCGGGTGCGGCCGCATGTTCACCGGCTGAACCTCGCGCGTCATCTTGTATTCGATGTACGTGTCGATGAGGCCCTTACTGAAGACGCCGCCCTCGAGCAGGAACTCGTTGTCCTGCGCCAGACCGCGCAGCGACTCCTCCAGCGAACCGGGAACCGTCTTGATCTTGGCCAACTCGGCCGCCGGGAGTTCGTACAGGTCCGCGTCGACCGGCTCCGGCGGCTCCGTGCCGCGCCGGACGCCGTCCAGGCCGGCCATCAAGAGTGCCGCAAACGCCAGGTATGGATTCGCCGCGGGATCCGGGCAGCGGAACTCGATGCGCTTGGCCTTGGGGTTCTCCGAATACATCGGAATGCGCACGCACGCGGAGCGGTTGCGCTGGCTGTACACCAAGTTGACCGGCGCCTCGAAGCCGGGGACAAGCCGCTTGTAGCTGTTGGTCGTCGGGGCACAGAAGGCCAACACGGCGGGCGCGTGCGCGATCAGGCCGCCGATGTAGTGACGCGCCATGTCGGACAGGCCCGCGTAGTTCTTCGCGTCGTAAAAGAGGGGCTTGCCATCCTTCCAGAGGCTCTGGTGCACGTGCATGCCGGAACCGTTGTCGCCATAGAGGGGCTTGGGCATGAACAGCGCGGCCAGACCGGCGGAACGGGCGACATTGCGGATGACGTGCTTATAGATGAGGCTCTGATCCGCCATGCGCAGCAGCGTGCCGAAGCGCATGTCGATTTCGCATTGGCCGGCGGTGGCCACCTCGTGGTGGTGCACCTCGATCGGTACCCCGACCTCCAGCAGCTTCAGCACAATCTCGTTTCGCACGTCCATCAACGTATCGCTGGGCGGAACCGGGAGGTAGCCCTCCTTGTGGCGGATCTTGTACCCAAGGTTGCCGCCCGGCTCATCGCGGTCCGTGTTCCAGACAGCCTCGTCGGACTCGACGCGGTAGAAGCTGCCGTTGACACCCGAGGAATACTGCACGTCAGAAAAAAGGAAGAACTCCAACTCCGGCCCGAAGAAGGCTTGGTCCGCCAAGCCGGACGCCTTCACATAAGCCTCGGCCTTGCGGGCGACATGGCGCGGATCGCGGTCATAGGGCTTACCGGTCGCCGGATCGGCGACATCACAGATGAGGCTGAGGGTCGGAATCTTCGCGGCGGGGTCCACGAACGCGGTCGAGGGATCCGGCTTGAGCAACATATCGCTTTCGTTGATCTTCTGAAACCCCCGGATGCTGGATCCGTCGAACCCGACACCCTCCTCAAAGGCATCGGCCGAAAAGGCCTGCACCGGAATGGTCATGTGCTGCCATGATCCCGGCAGATCCACGAGCTTAAGGTCAACGAACTGGATGCCCTTTTCCTGAATCAGCCGGAACACTTGATCCGCCCCGCCTGCGATGGAAACCGCCCCCTTGCCACGCGGCCACTTCCGGACCCAGCCGCCTTGTGCGCCCAGTCTATCGGCGCATACCCCCAGAGGTCAACACATTGTCAGCCAACCTGCGCGCCAGCGCCAAGCTGCATCGCGTACACCCGGCAAACCTCACACAGACTTGCCGAACCGGCCGGGAGTGGGTTAGATTTCGCCTGACCGGGGGGCGGTCGCCCCGTCAGTGGGAGGAGGAGGCGGCACGCATGCCCTTTGAGGTGAGGGATGACCTGCCCGTCTACACGATCGGCCGTGTCGTCGAACTGACCGGGCTCTCGGCTCGCCAGGTGCGGTACTATGAAAAGAAGACCCTCCTCGCGCCGTCGCGGACCGCCGGCAACCAGCGCCTCTACTCCCGAGACCAAGTGCATCTGCTGCAGATGGTCAAGCGCCTGCTCGAGGAGGGTTACACCCTCACCAACATCCAAAGCCTGATCAAGGAATACGGGCGTCAGCGCACCGCCTCCCTGGAAGACTACCCGTCCCGGGAGGCCTTTCGGCGGGACGACCGGGCTTCGCTGTACCCGCTGGTGAACCGGGCCCGCCTGCTGGATATTCTGGACCGGTTGGAACGGCGGGATGCGGAGCGCCAGGAACGGGCGCGCCAGCGCCCCTGAGGCGTGGCGCGGTCCGCCCGCCCCGGCCGGATGCTCAGCGGCGCAGACCCCGACAGGCTTCGACCCAGACCAGGGAGCCCAGGACCCCCATGCCGGCCGCGACCAACACGGTCGTCTGAAAGGCGAAACGGACCGACGCCCAGTAGACGGAAGCCACCTGCCCGCCGGGAACGGCCCAGTACGATCCGAGATAGGCGTGCTGAAACAGGGTGTACGTCCCCGACAACAGCTGCACCCCGATCACGATACCGCCACCGGACAGGACCACCACGACCCAGCGGTCACGGGTACAGGCACGCGTCCAGCGTGGACGCCACCGCACCGCTCCCATGCGAACCGCCCCCTCAACCCGCCAAAGGCACCGGGCGCGGCGTACGGTATGCCGGTGGTTCCGGGGGGGTGCGGCACGCCTGGCTCAGCGGGGTCCGAGTGCCAGCAGGATCGCGACCGCGACCAACACAAACCCCAGCCCATTCAAGAGGAAGGCGCGGTCCTGGAAGATCGCCGTCTCCGGGGCCCCCCCGAGGGCGCGGGTCTCCACCATGTGCTGATAGTGGAACAGGCCGTAGATGACAAAGGGCAGCGTCAGCAGCATCCACGGGCGGTACGGACCCTGGATGGCGTAGAGGGCATAGCTGATCAGGGTCGCCCCCATCACCACCTGCATGAACGCGCGCACTAACGCCGGGTCGTATACCATGGCGGCCTGGCGGTAGGCGCGCTGCTCCGGGGTGAGGTTGACCGCGTCAGACCAACGCTTGCCCAAGGACAGATAGAGGGCGACCAGATAGGTGCATACCAACAGCCACGGCGACGGCTGGATCGCCAGCGCGGCGGTGCCGGCGATGGCCCGCAGCACAAAGCCGGCCGACACCGTCAGCGCGTCCCAGAGCGGCACGTGCTTCAGGGCGAAGCTGTATGCCAGATTGAGGGCGAGGTACCCGGTGGACACGCCCACGAAGGCGGGCCCCAACCGCCATGCGGCGAGCAGGCCGCCCCCGGCAAGCACTACGGCGAGCGCCAGCCCTTCCGCCGGCCGCAGCGCTCCGCTCGCCAGAGGCCGGTCCCGCTTGCGGGGATGGAGCCGGTCCCGCTCCCGGTCCACGAAATCGTTCAGGCAATAGACCGCGCTGGACAGCAGGCAGAAAACACCGAACGCCAAGCCGGCCCGCGCCACGCCCTGGGGTTGGAGAAACTTGTGGGCAAACACCAACCCGGCCAGAACGAACACATTCTTCAACCACTGGTGTGGACGGAGGATCCGCACCACGCCTCGCACAACCTGTCGCGCCGTACGCCGCTCCGACGGCCTCGCCATCCTTGCCTGCACCGTTTCGGCCCGAAGCATTCACGCGCCCCCCAATGGTGGGGCCTTCCGCGCGCCATCATCACCATCAACCTACCGCCGCGACCGACGGCGGCCGGACCCGCCGGGCCCCGCGGGCGCCGTGCTCGCAACGGGCGCTTCCGCCGACTTGAGGAAGTTGGCATACACCCAACTGGCGGCCAGTGCTCCCGCGATGGGGCCCACCCAATACGCCCACGCCGCGCGCCAGACCCCCGCGATCAACTCCGGCCCGAAGGCCCGGGCGGGATTCATCGCGGCGCCCGTCAACGGACCCGCCGCCAGCACGTCGAACACCACCACCAGACCGACACCGAACCCGCCGATCCGAGGGGCCTGCGCATCGACCGCCGTCGTCAGCACAGCCGTCATGAGCAGGAACGTCAGGACCGCCTCGATGCCGGCCGCCCGTGCGGCCGACACGCCGACGGCGGGGACGGGCGTACCGGCCAGCACGCCCGCCCCCGGCATCAGCAGGTGCAACAGCCCCACGGCGACCACCGCGCCGAGCAACTCGGCCACGATGTAGAGGACCGCAAGGTTGACCTTCAACTTCCCCAACGCCCAGAGGCCGATGGCGACCGCCGGGTTCAGCGCGCCGCCCGACACCGCCATCGTCGCGGTGATACCCACTCCGAGGCCGAGACCGTTGGCGAGCGCCACCCCCAACAATGATACGGGTGGCGCACCGTGGGCGCTCCGCATCGCATCCAGCATCGGCGCCCCGACCCCCGGAAACACGAGAAAAAACGTGCCGACAGCCTCTGCCACCATCAGCCGCAGCCATCTGGGCACACGCCGGCCCTCCTGTCACACTCCGCGGTACGTCGGATTCGGATTGCCTGCCGAGGCGCTATTGCTTCGTACCACGCGGGCGGTCTTCCTGCAGTGTGTCCATGCGGCGATCGGTCAGTCACCCTCAAGGGGCCCCGGACCAAACACCCTATAGGCACCGACGCGGCGCCGGCGCCTAAGCCGCAACATCGCGAGCACCGCGGCGGCCAGTGCCACCACCGCGCCGGCCGCCAGCCCGGCGGGGGGGGGGCCGGCGGGGGATGCGCCAGCCGCCGTCCGACGGGCGGCGGGGAAGGCGTGCGCCTGGGGAAGGGCCGCGATCGCGGGCGGCGCCGCGACCTGCGCCACGGACCTCGCCGGGTTCCCGGCCTGCGCCGCGTCAAGGGCGAACGCATACCGCAGCAACTGGTGCTCGTCGGGCCACAGGGAAAGGGCCGGCTCACCCATCACGACCGCGATCACGCTATGGCCCTGACGCGACGCCGAACCGACCGCGACGTTCATCGCCTCGGAGGTGTACCCGGTCTTGACGCCGTTCGCACCGGAAAACTGCGCGAGCAGCGAGTTGATGTTCCCGATCAGGCGCGTCGGGGGATGCACCAACTGGCTGTGGTGCGGCCAGGGGATCGTCGCGGCATGCATGCGCACGATGCGCCGAATGACCGGATTCGCCATCGCCGCCCGGCCCAGGCGGGCCAGGTCGATCGCGGACGAGTACTGGTTGGGGTTGTCCAACCCGGACGGGTTGGCGAAATGGGTGTCAACCAGCCCCAGGCGTGCGGCCTCCGCATTCATGAGCCGGACAAACCGCCGCTCGCTGCCGGCCGTATCCACGGCGACCGCGATGGCCGCGTCGTTGGCGGAGGGCAGCAGCATGCCTTCCATCAACTGCAGCAGGGTATAGCGGTCTCCGGGCTGCAACTGCAACGTTTCTCCGTAGGCGCGTTTCACCTGCGGCGGCACGGTCACGGTCATGCCCGTACGGTCATGGGTCAACCGCATGGCGACCAGCGCCGTCATCATCTTCGTCGTGCTCGCCATCGGCAGCCGCCGATGCCCGTGCAGCGACCACAGAACCACGCCGGTGCGTTCGTCCAGTATCGCCGCGGAGGTGGCGTGCAGCGCCGGGGCCGCCGGCACGGGCGCCGCGGCCCGCGCGCCGGCCGGAACGGCCAGCAACGCCAAACCGCAGAGGGCGGCCAACCTCCGCCCCCGCGGCGCGACGCGCACCGCCCCACCCGGCCGCAGTCCCTCCGTGTCTGCCACCCCCAGCCATCCACACGATCAGTCCGGCCGGGAGCAGCCGCCCCAGGCGCCGACTTCGGCCGGACGCATCCATACCACCGGCCCGGTGGACTGTGACGTACAGGCGACCCCCATCTCGTCCGCCAGGGCACAGACCTCTGACAGGTCCACCGCCCAGCAGGAGTGGGGCGCATCCGCCCCCGCCTGTCCGGCTCTACAACCACAGGCGCCTTGCGGAAGAATTCGGTGTACGGCCACCGTCGCGAGGGATCCTCGCAGGCCGGCCTCGACCAGCAGGTGGGCCCCCGGGCCACAGGCCTCCGCACTGCGCCGCAGCAGGCGCACCAGCAACAACCGCAGCCCCGCGGGATGACAGTCCACGGCAGGCAACCGCAGCGTTGCGCAACGCATTTCCAGCTCCACCCCACAACGGGCGGCATGGCCCCACGCACCCGCGACCGCGGTTTCCAACGCGTCCGCGAGGTCGCTGCTCTGTTCCCCGTCGTCCTGCCCGCCACCCCGAGCGTACGCCAGAACCTCGTCCACCAGTCCGGCCGCATGCATCGCGGCGCGCCAGGCGCGATCCAGGAAGTCGTCAGCATCCCCGGCGTCTCGGCCACGGGCCAACTGCACGGCGGCGCCGACCACGGTGAGTTGATTCTTCAGATCGTGCGCCAATCCCTCCGCCAGTTCGGCCAAGGCCCGTGGGGACGGGCGGGCGGTCAGCACCCCGTCGCGGACGTGACGCGCGGCGGGTCGCTGGGGCGGTGCCCCCACCCTTCCCGGCGCGCGCCCCGAAGGTGGCAGGCGGTCCTCCGACACCATGCCCGACTCAGCCACCGCATGCATGCCCCCCTTCTCCGACCCGGGCACTGCGTCGGCAAGTTCCTGTTCCTCAAAGTCATTCCTGCCCTGATGCGGTCGGCTGCCGCCGAATGTCGTCGACAGCATTCACGCTTCACCGCGCCCGTCTGCACCCCGCCACCGCCGCATACACTCCCTCGGCACGAGCCGGCGGGGCCCGCCTGGGGGTACGCACAGCGTGTGGTATGAAATGTGCCGGGCGAAGCTCCATCGCTTGACCGTCACGAAGGCGGCGCTCGACTATGAGGGCAGCATCACCCTCGACGAGGCACTGCTGGAGGCGTCGGGGATCCTGCCCATGGAGATCGTCCAGGTCACCAATCTGGCCAACGGCACCCTCTGGCGAACCTATGTCATCGCCGCCGCGCCGGGGTCCGGCACCGTTTGCCTCAACGGACCGCCCGCCCGCCACTTTCACCCGGGAGACCGCGTGATCGTCGTATGCCACTGCTTCTGCACGGCAGCAGACCTGGGCCGGCTGGTCCAGCGGGTCGTGTTCGTAGACGACGCCAACCGCGTGCAACGGGTGGAACGGCACAGCGTCGCGCCGCCGCGCCCGACGTAGCGCGCGCCCGCGCTCATCAGATCTCGGCGCGGCGGTCTGATACCCCTAGCCCCAGCCAAGGGCGAATCCGCGCCCCGCTCCCCCCCCGATGTGCTTAAGTTCGAGACGCACCTTGAACATCGGACGTAGGGCGTTGCGCCGAGAAATCCGTCGGCGCGTAAAACGTTCGCGGAACCCACGGGAGCATGCGCTGTCCAAAGGCACCGGCTTGCCGGTAACGGTTTCGGACCAAAGCGCGACCGCTCCCTTGCCAGACTCGCTATACGTGGGACTGGCGGGGCGCTGTCAGGCGCCCCATCGCGGCGCGATCCTGCAGCCGCAAGCGCCCGGCCCTAGCCGTGGGGTCCTGACCCCCGAACCATGATCAGGAAACTGCCCACGACCACCGCCACCGTCGGCAGCCAGCGGGCAGCCAGCGGTTCTCTGTAGACCAGAGCCGCCAGGACCGCGGTCACCAGCAGCGACAGGGCCGTCACCGGCTCTGCCACTGAGACGGGCAACCGCGTGAGCAACACCGCAAGCGCGAGGAAGGAGAGGCCGTTGCACAGCCCCGCGCCGAGCGATACCGCCGGGTGGGCGCCGAGCAACCGCGAAACCTGGGCCAGCCGTCCCGTCCCCGCAAGGAGGACAAGTTGGCAGACGGCCACCGTCGCGAACACGACAAAAGCATAACGCGCGGGATCGGAAGCGGCCCCGCCCGTACCGGCCTTGTCCAACATGCGGGTCAGGGCGGTCAACAGGGCATAACCGCCCATCTGCAGGGCGGCCACCGGAGCCAACCCGCGGCCTCCGGCGGCCGGGCGGGACTGCAGAGCCGCGGAGCCCGCGGCGATCAGCGCCGCACCGGCGGCTTTCGGCAGCGAAAGCGATTCTCCGTGCACCCACCAGGCGAAAAGCACAACGAACACACTGCTCAGACTGCCCAGGGGCGCGGTACGGCTCAGTTCGCCGCCTGCCAGCGCGGCGACGTACAGCCAATACGCCGCGGCGTACACAAACCCGCTGGCGACCGCCACCCTCAGCGTGAGCGGCGCCAACGGCGCGCCCCGCAGGGCGAACGGCAGCAACACCAGCGCGCCGATGCCGAAGAAGACCGCGGAGCACGCACCGGGGCTGGCCGCGTCGCCCAAGCGGCGCAGCAGGAGGCGTTCCACCCCGACCAGTACCACGCGCAACGCGAGCAGCGCGGACAGACCTTCCACATGTCACCCGCCCCGCGGCTTTTATGCGGGCGGGGCGGGTGACAGACACGGGACCGGAGGCCCGGGGGCGTCAGATGCCCAGAATGTGCACGCCGTTATCCACAAACAGCGTCGCCCCGGTGATGCCGCGGGCGAACTCGGAAAGCAGGAACGCGGCCGCGTCCCCGACGTGTTCCCGCTCCGTCTTGCGCCGTAGCGGGGCCCGGCCGGCCAGTTCGCCGATCATGCCCCCCACCCCCTTGACGCCGCTGGCCGCGACCGTACGCACCGGCCCGGAGGAGATGGCGTTCACCCGGATGTTGTCGGGCCCCAGATCGCTGGCCAGGTACCGGACGCTGGCTTCCAGCGCCGCCTTGGCGACGCCCATGATGTTGTAGTTGGGGATGACCCGCTGCGAGCCAAGATAGGTGAGTGTGAGCACCGCGCCGCCGCCGGCCTCCCGCAAGAGCGGCCGGCAGGCCCGGCTCATCGCGATCAACCCATACACGCTCACGTCCATAGCCGTATGGAAACCCTCGCGGTCCACCTCAAGGAACTCGCCCGTCAGATGCGCGGCGCGCGCGAAAGCGGCGCCTTCGACGAGCGCGTCCAGCCGACCCCATCGCTCCGCGACCTGGGAGACGAGGGCGTCGATCTGCTCGTCCTGTTGCAGGTCCAAGGGCGCCGTCCAGGCATCCGGCAGCGTGGCGGCGAGTTCTTGCACCTTCGGCCGCATCCGCTCATTCAGATAGGTGAGACAGAGAGACGCGCCCTCCCGCGCCATCGACTCTGCAATCCCCCAGCACAGGCTGTGCCGGTCAAGTACCCCGACGATCAAGGCCCGCTTTCCGGACAGGAACCCCCCCATCGCGCACGCACCATTCCCCTCCGGGCGCTCCGGCGTATCGCCCGCCGGGTGTTCCGCCCGTTCTTTCACCCTTTGAAAGCCCGTCCCATCTTCCACCCCGGCAACGCGTGGTCCTGCGCGCCAGCCCCGGCGTTGCCTCCCCCGGCGCGTCCGCGCATACTGGCATGGTTCGTTCGCACGGGGAGTGATCACCGTGGCCCGGTCCGCCGGCCTGTTGGCCCTCGATGTCGACGGCACACTGCTGCGCAGCGACAACTCGTTGTCCCCGAGAAACGAGGCGGCCATACACGCCGCGCGGGACCTGGGCTGGCACGTGATCCTGGCCACCGGCAAACCGCCGTGGGCCATACGCGACCTGACCGCCCGACTGGGCCTGGCCGGACCCCACGTGGTCGCCAACGGGGCGGGCACCTGGTCCGGCGCCGGCATCCGCCTGCTGTACGAACTTCCGGCGGAGGCCGTCCGTGAAGGGCTGGCGTTTGGGAAGGCGCTCGACGTGGCCATGGCGGTCAGCGGGCCGGCCGGCGTCTTCTGCCAGCCGGACTGGGGTGCGGAGCAAGTCACCTTGAGCCTGGCCGCGGTCGGCGAGCCGGCTCCGACGATCATCTCGGACGCCGTCGCCGCAGAACCGCACCCGTGGAAGGTCATCCTGATCGCCGCAACGGACCCTCCGCGGCCACCCGACCTCGCGGGCAGCCGCTGGGTCCGCACCCACCCGCTCTTTTTCGAGGCCGTGCCGGCCAGGGCCAGTAAGGGCGCGGCCCTGCGCACGCTCAGCCAGGCCCTCGGCCTGCAGCCCGCCGACGTGGTCGCGGTGGGCGACGGGGCAAACGACATCGAAATGCTGCGCTTTGCCGGGACCGGCGTCGCCATGGCCCACGCCCCGGCCGCCGTCCGCGCCCTGGCCTCCGTCGTCACCAGGAGCAACGACGAGGACGGTGTCGCCCTGGCCATCGAACCGCTCCTGCGCCGGTCCGGCCACGGCGCCCTTTCCGGCTAGCCCGCCGTGACCGACTCCTCCGGCCATACCCCGCAGCGGCGCAGGTGGCTCTCCACCAGCGCCACGAGTTCATACACATCGAACGGCTTGGCCATGAACCCCTGGGCGCCGGCGGCCTGGCTGGCGGCAAGGCCGTTGTCGATTCCCGAGAGCATGATCACGGGAACGCGGTCTGCCCCGGGCAGCCGGCGCAGGGCCCGCACGAAGGCGTCCCCGGGACAGCCGGGCAACAGAAGATCGGCAAGCACCAGATCCGGCAGGCCGGTGCGGCAGGTCGCGATCGCCTCTTCCCCGCTGGCCGCCGGTATGGTCGCGATCCGGTGCTGCGCCAGCGCAACCTCGATCAGATAGCGCACATTCGCGCGGTCCTCCACCACAAGAACGGTCGCATTGCGCGGTTGTGACTCCACACCGACCACCCGCCCGTCTGACCCGTCCGATGGACTCCATGGCATGCGGGCACGGTTCCTTACCGCGGGCGGACATCCCTCGCACGATGGTGAAGGACCGTCCGACGGCAAACGTCACGCTTCGCGGTCCGCGGCGAACGCCTCCGGGGGGGACGGGGCGCCGACCGGACGGGCGCCGGTCGCCGGCAGGCGGACCACCGCATCCTGGACGGTGCGCGCATACAGCGCGACACCATCCCGCAGAAACACCCGGGCCACGTGCCGCCCGACGGCCGCGGGACGCGCCTGCAGGGTGGCCGGGCCGATCCGCGCCACCTCGCTGCAATCCACGATCGTCTGCTGCATCCCCACGCGTCCCAGGATGGGGATGGGCCGGCCATCCATCTCGACCAGGGCGGCGGGCGCCCGGCCAAGGCCCACGCGGGCCAGCAGAGACTTGGCCAGCGCGGCGAGGAGCGTGCGCGGGCGCCGATAGGGGCCGGCCGGAACCATCTCCAGGCCGTCGGCATACCCAACCGGCAGAACCGCCGTGCGCGTGGCGCGCCGCGCCCGCCACTGCGCACCGTACCCCACGGTCGTCCCCGCCGGAAGATGCCGGACCTGGGCGGGTTCGGCGCGCAAGGTGAATGCCCGGCGCAGCACCAAGGCGGCCGGGGCGCCCGGCGGCCGATCGCCATACAGCACGGAACCGGCGCGCACCATGTCCAGCCGTGCCTCCGGGACGGACACCATGGCGGCACTCGCCGCAGCGTGCCGCACGGCAAAGACCAGGCCACGCGCTTGCGCCGCGGCCACGGCGGACAGAAACCGGGCCAATTGCCGCCGCGTCGGTTCGACCGACCATCCTTGGGAGAAGTGGGTGTACACGCCCTCCCACTGGATGTGATCGGCCAGAGCGGCAAGTTGTGGTGCGGCCGCAGCGAGGTCGGCCGCCGGGATCCCGTACCTGCCCATGCCGGAGTCGCATTTCAGGTGGGCCCGCGCCCGCACCCCGCGGCGGGCCGCCGCCGCCGCCAGTTCCTGTGCGCCCTCCACATCACCCACGGTGAGGGTCACCCCCGCGTCCAGCGCCGGGGCCCAGTCCACGGCACGCGCCGGCGTGAAGACGAGGATGGCCGCGTCCACCCCGTCGGCGCGCAGGCGCAGGCCTTCGGCAAGCGTGCTCACGCCGAGCCCGGACGCACCGGAGGCCAGCGCGACCCGCCCCACCTCGGACGCGCCGTGCCCGTAGGCGTCCGCCTTGACCACCGCCAGCAGGCAGCAGTCTGCGGCCAAGAGCGACCGCACCGTCTTGACATTTTCAGCCACGGCATCCAGGTCGACCTCCGCCCAGACCGGCCCGATGATCACCCGCGCGTCCTCGCTGGACAGCGTGCATCCCTCCAGCATCCACTGTAGGGCGGGGTGCGGCCGGGGTACAAGGCGTCGTTGCCGGGGCTCCTGCCACTTGTTTCAGGCCCGCAGTTGGCGCAGCCGCTGCGACCGATAGCCGAGGGCGGCGGCGACAAAGGCCACGAAAAGCGGGTGCGGTCGGTTCGGCCGGGAGCGGAACTCTGGATGGTATTGCGTCGCCACGAACCATGGGTGGCTTGGCAATTCGATGCACTCCACCAGGCCGCCCTCGGGCCAGATGCCGCTGGTGCGCAGCCCCTGCCCGCGCAGGACGTCGAGATACGACGCGCTCAGCTCCAGCCGGTGGCGGTGGCGCTCGCGAACCTCAAGGCCAGCATAGGCACGGGCCACCGCGGAACCCTTTGCCATCCGACATGGATAGTCACCCAGCCGCATCGTGCCGCCCAAGTGCCGTACGGCCTTCTGCTCGGGCAGCAGGTCGATGACGGGGTGCGGCGTGTCCGGCTCGAACTCGGTGCTGTGTGCGCCCTCCAAGCCACAGACGTTGCGCGCGAACTCAACGACGGCGAGTTGCAGCCCCAGGCACAGTCCGAAAAAGGGCACCGCCTGCTCCCGTGCGTAGCGGATCGCGTTGATCTTGCCCTCCACGCCGCGGGTGCCGAAACCGCCCGGCACCAGGATGCCGTCGCAATACGAAAGGCTCTCGTCGGGGTCCCCGCCGCAGAGGTCCTCGGCGTTGATCCAACGGATCTCCACGCGGGCATCGTTGGCGGCCCCCGCGTGGCAGAGGGCCTCGACCACGCTCAGGTAAGCGTCGTGCAAACCCACATACTTGCCCACCAGGCCGATGGCCACCGTCTTTGAGGGATCGGTAATGCGTTCGACGATCCGCTGCCAGTCGTCCAGTTCCGGCGGCCGTTCCCGCAGCCCAAGGCGGCGCGTGAGCAGGTCTCCCATGCCCTCCGCCTCCAACAGCAGGGGCACCTCATAGATCGTCTCCACGTCCACGTTCTCAATCACCGCGCCCGAGGCGACATCGCAAAAGAGCGCGATCTTCTCCCGCATCTCGCGCGACAGGGGTCGCTCGGAACGGGCGACGATCACGTCCGGCTGGATACCGATGCTGCGCAGTTCCTTGACGCTGTGCTGCGTGGGCTTGGTCTTCTGTTCCCCGCCCTTTTCCATGTACGGCACCAGCGTCACGTGCACGAAGACGGTGTCGTCGCGACCGAGTTCCGCGCGCAACTGGCGGATTGCTTCCAGAAACGGCAGGCTTTCGATGTCGCCCACCGTGCCGCCGATTTCCGCGATGACGACGTCCGCCCCGCTATCCTGCGCGACCTGGCGGATGCGGGACTTGATCTCGTTGATCACATGCGGGATGACCTGGACCGTGCCGCCGAGGAAATCGCCCCGCCGCTCCTTCTCGATGATGGCGAGGTAGATCTGACCGGCCGTGACGTTGTTGCCGCGGAAGAGGTTCTCATCGATGAAGCGCTCGTAATGTCCGATATCGAGGTCGGTTTCGGCCCCGTCCTGGGTGACGAAGACCTCCCCGTGCTGCAGCGGCGACATCGTGCCCGGGTCCACATTGAGATAGGGATCGAGCTTCTGGACGGCCACCGACAGACCACGACTCTTGAAGAGCCGCCCCAGGGAGGCGGCCGTGATCCCCTTGCCCAGGCCGGACACGACGCCGCCGGTCACAAAAACGAACTTCGCCACGCAGGCACAGCCTCCTGAAAGGGGCCGCGCCTCGGGCGCGGCAACTACGCACAGCTACGCTACGGTGCCGCGCGTGGGACACCGGCGACCATCCTACCGGTAGGCGAAAACACCCGTCAAGGAAGGGGCGTCAAACCTGCGCTGCCCGAGGAGGATGCCTCCGGCCGCGCGCCGACCCCTTCCAGCGCGTGGGAGTGACCGCCCCCGGCGCGCATCCGCCGGGGCAGTCCGGCTGGCTCAAGGGCGGCCTCCCCGCCGTACAGCAGGCGCCCCAACCCGCCCAATTGGGAATGGTCGGTGTGACACAGCGAGCAGGGGTGGTGGTCCCGGCGCGGATACTGTGGCTCGGTGTAAGCAGAGATCACACCCTCATAGTTGCGGAGGATGACCTGGTTTTCCGTCATCGACAACACATAGTTCGGCATGACCGGAATCTTCCCGCCGCCTCCGGGTGCGTCCACCACGAACGTCGGCACCGCGAACCCAGTCGTGTGGCCGCGGAGCATCTCCATGATCTCCAACCCGGCCCGCACACTGGTGCGGAAGTGAGACAGTCCGGGAGAAAGGTCGCACTGGTAGATGTAGTACGGCCGCACACGTATCTTCAGGCAGTCGTGCATCAGGCGCCGCATGACGACGGGGCAGTCGTTGAGGTCGCGCAGCAGCACCACCTGATTGCCGACCGGGATCCCGGCGTCGGACAGCCGCTCGCAGGCGGCGGCGGCCTCCGGGGTGATCTCTTTCGGATGGTTGAAGTGGGTGTTGACATACAGCGGGTGGTAACGGCGCAGCATGGCGCAGAGTTCCGGCGTGATCCGCTGGGGACAGACCACCGGCATCCTGGTGCCGAGCCGCAGGACCTCGACGTGCGGGCAGGCACGCAGGCCGCGAAGCACGTACTCAAGCCAGTCGTCACCGACCAGCAGGGCATCGCCGCCGGAAATCAGCACATCCCGGATCTCCTCGTGGTCCCGCACATACGCGATGGCGCGATCCAACTGGGGCCGGGCGGCCGCATGCCCGAACTCGCCCGTGAAGTGACGCCGCGTGCAATGGCGGCAGTACATCGAGCACATGTCGGTGATCAGAAAGAGCACCCGGTCGGGATAGCGGTGCGTGATCAGGGGTACCGGGGCATCGGCCTGTTCGTCGAGCGGGTCCGGCCGGTCCTCCGGTGCCACGTCCACCTCGTGGGAGGTGGGTACCGCGAGTCGGCGGATCGGGCAGGACGGGTCGTCCGGGTCCATCAACGCGGCGTAATACGGGGTGATCGACAGCGGGAATCCGGAGGTCGCCCGGAGGATGCCGTCGCGCTCCTCGTCGGCAAGCCGCACAACGCTTGCCACATCCTCGACCGTCCGCAACCGGTGGGAAACCTGCCACTTCCAGTTGTTCCACTGCTCCGCCGTAACACCCGTCCACAACGGAATCTCCGCGTACGGCCGCATGGCGGCTCGCTCCTTGTTCGGTCCGGGTACGGCAGCCGCGCCCGCCAACCCCGGGGCCATGGACCCGGCGACGCCGGCCGCACTCGCGCGCCAGCCTGCGCCGCCGACATTATGGGGTCGACGCAGACCCCTGTCTATAGTGAGTTATCACATGCGCTCGGGAGCGGAGACCCCCAACAACCCCAGGGCGCTGGCCAGCACCTGCCGCGTCGCCTGACACAGGGCCAGCCGGGCGGCCGCCCGGGCGGGTTCCTCGCCGATCACGCGGCACTGCACGTAGAAGGTGTGGAAGCGCTCCGCGGTCGTCCGCAGGTACGCGGTGAGGCGGTGAGGCGCGCGTCCCTCTGCGGCGGCGCGCACCTCCGCCGGATACGTGGCCAGGCAGTGGCAGAGCAGCGCCTCCGCCGGGTGATCCAGCACCGCCGCCGGCACGCCGGGGATCCCCGCCGCGCCAGCCTGGCGCAGAATGCTGCAGATGCGGGCGTGCGCATACTGCACGTAGTACACCGGGTTGTCCTGGGTCTGGCTGCGCGCCAGGTCGATGTCGAAGTCCATATGGGTATCGATGGTGCGCATCAAAAAAAAGTAGCGGGCCGGGTCGACGCCGACATCGTCCAGGAAGTCGCGCATGGCGATGAAGTTGCCGCCGCGCTTGCTCACCCTGCCGGCATCGCGTCCGTCCCGCACGAGACGGACCATCTGGGTGAGCAGCACCTCCAACCGCTCGACGGGATAGCCCAACCACTGAAGCGCCAGCCGCACGGCCGGCACCTCGCCGTGGTGATCCTGGCCATAGATGTCGATCAGCCGATCGTAGCCGCGGTCGAACTTCTCGGCATGGTAAGCGATGTCCGGCACGCGGTAGGTGAACGAACCGTCGCGCTTGCGCAGCACCCGGTCGTCGTTGTCTTCGTTCGACGCCTTGGTGCACAACCACAACGCGCCATCGCGCTCCTGCGTGCGTCCGAGCTGCACCAGCCGCTCGACGACACGCTCCGGCGCGCCGTGCTCGCGAATCGCCGTCTCTCGGACGAAATGGTCGAACGATACCCGAAACCGTTCCAGCACGGCCCGCTGTTCGGCCAGCAGGTGCTCGACCGCATATTCCGCCAGAGTCGCGACCCGGACGTCCTCGGGCTCCCGCAGCACCGCGTCCCCGTGCGCATCGGCGTAGGCGCGCGCGACGTCCTCCAGATAGGCGCCCGGATAGCCGCCCTCCGGGACCTGGGCCGCCTCGCCACGGAGCTGCCGCAGGCGCGCCTCAAGGGACAGCCCGAGCTTGCGCACCTGACCGCCGGCATCATTCACATAATACTCGGCCTCCGCCACGTACCCGATCGCCCGCAGGCACCGGATCAGGGCATCACCGAACGCCGCCGCGCGGCAGTTGACCACATTGAGCGGCCCCGTGGGATTGGCCGAGACAAACTCGACCAGGATGCGCCGGCTACCGCCGCAATCGCTGCGGCCGTAAGCGTCCCCGGCTGCCAGCACCTCCTGTACCACCGGCGACAGCCACCCGGGCTCGAGAAAGAAGTTGAGGAACCCGGGTCCGGCCACCTCGGCGCGCGCGCAGCCGGGAATGCGGCCGGTCTCAAGATGGCGCAGCAGGATGGCGGCGACGTCGCGGCCCTTGCGGCCGGACGGCCCCGCGAGCAGCATCGCCAGGTTGGCGGATAGGTCACCGTGCGAGCGATCGCGCGGTTCACCGACCGCCACCTGGGCAGGCACCTCGACCGTCGGCAGATCTCCGGCGGAGACCGCGGCCGCAAGGGCGGCGTGCAACGCCTCCCGCACGGCCGCGCGTCGCGCTTCGAGCACCGACACGACCCTCGTCCCCCTCGCGCGGATCACATCAATAGAAGTTCCCGGACGACCTTGGCGGCCAGCACCGCCGTGATGCCGCCGGGATCATACGCGGGGGCCACCTCGACGACGTCGGCGGCGACGATGTTCAGTCCGTCCATGGCCCACACCACCTCAAGCAGTTCCCTCGCGGAGAACCCCCCGGGCTCCGGAGTCCCGGTACCGGGTGCGGCGGCCGGATCGGCCGCGTCGATATCCACCGTCAGGTATAGCGGAACCCCGCGCAGAACGGCCGCCCATTCCGCCGGCAGCGGCTGCGCGCCCGGGGCGAACCGCGTATGGTCCTGTGCGTAAGCCCACTCCTCCGACGTGCCGGAGCGGATCCCGAGTTGCAGGCAGCGCGCCGGCCCGACGCGTTCCGCGATACGCCGCATCACACACGCGTGCGAAAGGGGCAGCCCGAGGTAGTCATCGCGCAGATCCGCATGCGCGTCGATCTGCAGCACATGCAGGTCTGGATACCGCCGCGCCGCCGCCTCGACCGCCGGTAGGGACACCAAGTGTTCGCCCCCGAGCATCACGGGACGCAGCCCCTCCGCGAGCAGTTCAGCGACCTGGCCTTTGATCGCCCGTAGCGCCCCGTCCACGTCCCCCGGCGCGATGTCCAAATCGCCGAGGTCGCAAAACGGCCGCTCGGCCAGGCAGCGGCGCAGTTGTGGGCTCCAGTCTTCCAACACCGGGGACGCGGCCCGCACCGCCATCGGCCCGAAGCGGCTCCCCGGCCGGAAGGTGACCGTCGCGTCCAGTGGAGCCCCGAACAGCGCCGAACGCGACCCCGTACGTCCGCCGCAGCCGAGAAATCCTCCGGAGAGCAGGGGGGCCCGCATCAACTGTCCGCCTCGGTCAGCGCCCCGACGAACGGTGGCAACACAAAGGCAGCACGCTGCACCTGCGGCGACCAATAGCGGAAGTCCCCGGCCGGAGCGGCCGGCCGCTGCGCAAGCCACGGGTCGCCGAACGGAGGCTTGCGTGCGATGCTGAACGTCCACATCGCACCCGGATACGTGGGGACCACAGCCCAATACAGGGCCACGGCGGGAAACGTCGCGCGCATCGCGACCTGGACCCGGCGGATCAAGTCTCCGTGGAGGAACGGCGATTCGCTCTGCGTCACCAAAATGCCCCCCGGCGCCAGGGCTTCGCGCGCCGCGGCATAAAACTCGGCGCCGAACAGGCCCTCCGCGGGACCGATCGGATCGGGCGCATCGACCAGAACGACATCGAAGCTCCCCGCACCGGCGCCGGCAAGGTAGGCCGCCCCGTCTCCGGGCACGTTCTCCACGCGCGGATCGTCCAGAGCGGACGTGAGCCCGGCCAAGTGGCGCCGGCAGACCGCGGTCACCTCCGGGTCGAGCTCCGCCAGCACCACCCGCCGCACCGCCGCATGCCGACAGACCTCGCGCACCGTCCCGCCGTCGCCGCCGCCCACCACCAGCACGCGGCGTGGGTCCGCGCACAGCGTGAGCGCGGGGTGCGCGAGCATCTCGTGGTAGACGAACTCGTCGGCTTCCGTCGTCATCACCATGTCGTCGAGCGCGAGCATGCGACCGTACGTGTCTGTGGCGTAAACCGCGACTTCCTGATACGCGCTGCGCCGCTGCTCCAGCACCGCCGCGCATTTCAGGCCGAGGCGCAGTCCCGGCGTCTGCTGCTCGGTCCACCAGAGGTTCATAACTGCCTCCTTTCGAAGCCGTCGTTCGCGCTTGCGGTCAATACCAGAGAACGGCGGCGGCGAGCACCGAACCGATGCGCACCACCGTGTGGGCGGCCGCCTGCACCTGCAGGTGCCGCAGCCGTTTGCCGCGGGTGGCGAAGGCGTCGCGCACCATCTGGGCCACCCGTTCCTGCGCCGCCGCCGCGCTGCAGACACCCTCGAACTCCATGATCACGCCGTAGTCGTCTTCCGCAAAGCCCACACCGATCGCCGCGGCGATCTCCTGCCCCGCGTGCTCGGACGTCAGAAAGCCGTAAGCGGTCGGGGTGAGGGAACCGGCCGGGATGGAGAACCCTTCCTCATAGACACATCCTGGCGGCAGGATGCTGCTGACGCGGATGAGGTTGAGGTTTCCGATCCCGGCACGGCAGAGCGCGTTGTCAAAGGCGTTGAGGGGGGTGGGCCCCTCCGCGCCACCCGCGACCAGTTTGACCTTCTTGGGCGTGGGCAGCATCCGGTGACCTCCTCGTCGCAATACCAGACAGACCGATCCATTATGGGCGAACGACCCGGTCGGAGCAACGTGTCCGCTTCCGCTACCGCCTGTGCTCGGCGCCGCCGTCCCAGCCGGCGGCGCCGACGTGCATGGCCTCCCCCCACGGGAGGGCATAGACGGGCGGGGCGGACAGCCGCTGGACATCCGCCCCGAGGCCCGCCAACTTCTGTTCGACGGCTTCATAGCCGCGATCCAGCGTTTGGCCGGCATCGAGGGTCGACGCGCCCTGGGCCATGAGACCGGCCAGGAGCAGCGCCGCTGCGCCCCGCAACTCCGTCGCGGTCACCGAGGCGCCGGTGAGTTGCGTGACGCTTTCGATCACCGCCGTGCGGCCCGCCACGGTCACGCGCGCCCCCATGCGCAGCAGTTCGTCCACGAAGCGGAAGCGCCCGTCCCAGATGGTCTCGGTCACGGTGCTCGTTCCAAGGGCGGTCGTCAAAAGCGACGTCATCGGCTGCTGCGCGTCTGTGGGGAACCCCGGATACGGCTGGGTTTTCACGTGCACGGCGCTGCAGCGCCGGGGACCGCGGACGCGCACCCAGTCCCCGCCTTCCTCGAGCACCGCGCCGGCTTCGGCCAGCTTGGCGATCACTGGCTCGAGGTGGCGCGGGATCAGATTCTCCACCACCACGTCCCCGCCGGTAGCCGTCGCCGCGATCAAATAGGTCGACGCCTCGATCTCGTCGGGAATGATGGCGTGGGTGCAGCCGTGCAGCCGCTGGACGCCGCGCACCTTGATGACGTCGGTACCGGCCCCGATGATCGAGGCCCCCATGGCCAAGAGTTGCGTGGCCACGTCGACAACGTGCGGCTCTTTGGCCGCGTTCTCTATGACCGTGACGCCCTGCGCCCGCGCAGCGGCCAGCATGAGGTTGATGGTCGCCCCGACGCTGGTCACGTCCAGGTAGATGTGCGCGCCGCGCAACTGGCGCGCGCGCAGAGATACCATGCCATGCGCGATGCGGACCTCCGCGCCCATCGCCGCGAATCCCTTCAGGTGCTGGTCGATCGGACGCAGGCCGATGTCGCATCCGCCCGGTAGCGGCACGTCCGCCTCGCCGTGACGGGACAGCAGGGCGCCCAGCAGGTAGTACGAAGCACGGAGGCGTCCAGCCCACCGGGCATCGGCGATCGCGGCCCCGGTCCCGGCGCCGTCGACCCAAAGCGTTCCGGCGCCGTCGGCTTGCACCCGCGCGCCCAACGTGCGCAACAACTCGACCATCACCGCAACGTCAAGGATCTGGGGCAGGTTGTCCAGCCGCACCGGACCATCCGCCAGCAGCGCCGCAGGGAGGACCGCCACCGCGGAATTCTTCCTCCCGCTGGTGCGAACCGTGCCCCGCAACGCTTGTCCGCCTCGGATCTGGAAGATGGCCACTCGTCCACCGCCCCGTTCAGAACTCTGCCGGACGCGGCCGGCACATCCGGAAAGTCAGCACGACCCGCTACCCGCCGCAGCGTCCGCCGGCTGCTCGGGTTCGCCATTGGTCGCGTTGATGTAAAACACGTGCCCGCTCCGGTTGACGATGCGCCATACCGGGCTCACGTACCAGCGCCTCCCTGGCCCCGGCATCTGGCCGCGGCCCCCACCTCCACCCGACACCGCTGCCGCCCGAGTATATGGATAGTAATACCCGAGCACCGGCGCCGCGCCCGGCGCAGGGACCGCCCCGGCCCCGTACACGCGGCAGGCGCGGAGCACGGCCTGCCGCGGCGTGATCAGCGGGGAACCAGACGCCACGGCCCCGTGGGGTTGCACGTCCAGCCAGAACCGCTCGGCGCGCACCCCGGTGCGCCCCACACGCACCCGCCAGGTGCCGTTGAACAGCGGCTGCCCGTCGTACCGCTCCGTCGCCGTGAAGGTGCGGCTCTGAGTCGCGGGACTCCATGCCCCGCCCCGGAGGGGACCCACCGTGCTCGGGGGGGCCCCGGCCTGCGCCACGACGCGGCTCGCCACCAATGCCGCCAGGGTGCGGCTCAGGTGTACGCCCACCACCGTACGCCGACTAGAGAATACCAGCAAGCCACCATAATCGGAGATCACGTCTGGACCCGACGCGCAGGTCACCAATCCGTGGCCGTTGGTGTGCGGACTGCACGCCGTCAGGGGCAGCGACCGCGCCAGGCTCGGCTGCCAGCCCACCGTGCGCACCGCCAGCACGGGAAGGTAGACCGGCGTGGCGCGAGCCGGAGCGACCGGCAACGGCGCCGACGCCTGCGACGCCGCCGGCCGCAGCCAGAAGGGGGCGGCCAGCCGGGCCACCTGCCACAGCAGGAAGGCGTCCAACAACGAGAAGGCGACGATGAACACCAGCTTGGCCCGCCACCAGTCCACGGCCGCCCCCCCCTCCGCAAGGTCTCATGCCCCGTTGGCCGGGCGGAATCCGATCACGTCCGCGTGGTAGGCGTCGACCAACGCCGTCAGCGGGTGCGTCACACCGGCGTGGCTGACCGGATCGAGGGTGATGGCCCAGACGGGCTCCAACACGCCTTGTCCATGAGGCTGCCACAAAGGAACCCAGGCCGGGAAGATGTCGATCACCTGCACCTGCCGGCCGATGACGGGCGCGGGCGGGCGGCGCCCGATGATGCGCAGGGCGCGCGCCGCCGAGATCGGGGCGCCGCGCACGGGCACGGGTCTTCCGGCGACGGGCACATGGCGGCCGTAAAACGTGGCACTCAACGCCGGCCCGCTGATGGTGACCGAAAGCACGGACCCCGCGCCGGCTGGGGAAAGAACCGGCAGTCCGGCGAGGCGGGTCGTGAAGGAGTAGGTGTAGCCGGTCCGGGGACAGCTGGCCAAGGTGCAACGCCGCTGGTCGTATTGCGCCCGGGCCTGGAGCAGCCACGACGACAGCGGCCAGCCACCGCGGGCGTCGACGAAATGCACGGCGGCCTCGATCCCCGAATACCAGGGAGGCGCACGGTTGGGCCGCTCACCCCGCGGGACGAAGAAGCTCAGAGCCCCCTGCGCCGCGCGCACGGAGAGCAGCCACTGCCGCCCGTTGCTATACACCGTCTCTCCGCCGCTGGCATGGAAGTGAACGGACAGCGAGTTGGGGAACAACACCGAAGCCAGGCGCGCCGAATTCAGCCGTTCGGCGCGAAGCGCCAGGGGCCGCCAGGGAAAGCGGGTCGGGGCGAGCACCCCCGGGGCCACAAGCAAGGGAGACGGTTTGGACGGCAAGCGGGAAACCGCATAGCTGCTCAGATCGGGTTGGCCCCGCAGGGCGGCCACCCGGCGGGAGACCGCCTGGTAGCCGGCGGGAGACACTCGCACCACCATGCCGGCGCCGCCCGCGAGCAGGTAGGCCACGGGCGTACTGGAGACGTAGCCCCCCCCGCCCGTGAGCGAAGGCGCCATCGGCAAGAGCACCACACGGGTCACCGGCGGATCGCCCGGCAGGTGGGTCGGGGCCGGCCCGCCCCACAGTTGCACCCAGTGGGACCACGAAAGTCTTGGGCCGAAGTCGACTTCGAGTCCGGGCTGGCCGCCCGTGAGCCGCGAAACCGCCAAGCCGGCCACCTTGTATCCGATCCGCCGGCCGGCCGCCAATTGGGCCCGGTCGATTCCCAGCAGCAGGGCGCGCACCCGGTTCCACAGAGCGACGAACTGCGGGTCCGCGGGGTCTTCCAGTACCCGGTCGCCCTGGCCCCCCGGATAAAGCAGGCTGATACGCGCCGGAACCGCGAGGTCCGCCAGCCGCCCCCCCACATGCACTGTTCCCGGAACCTGGTACCCGGTGCCGGCGGACGGCACCCAGCCCGCTTGGCGCAGCAGCGGATTCGCCGACCAGAGCACCCCCGACCAGAGCGCTCCCCCGAGGACCACGCTGACCGCGACCAGCGCACCCAGAAGCCATCCGGTGAGCTGCTGCGCCTGTCGCCGCCGCCAGCGGCGGCCGCGGTGCCGCCTGGGACCGGAACGGTCCCGCACGCTGGGCGCAGTATTCATAACCGCGCCGCGAGGAGACACTCGCCTTTAGGCGCCGGGGGAATCGCGGCTCCCCCCCTTCCCCGCACCGGCCAAGCCGCCGGTCGTAATAGGTGGGCCCGGTCCTGGCGCTGGGGCTGCGGGCAAGCGCGGATGCGGAGGCTGGCACGGCGTTGCGTGCTCCGTTGGTCTGCGGCGCCGGCGTGAAGGCCACCAGCGCCATCGCGTTCTGCCGAACGGGGACGCGCAAAGGTCCGAAGGTGTCCCGCCCCCGTGTGCGCCGGGTCGCCATTCGCAAGGAGGCCTGCACGGCCAAAGCCCTTCGGTCCGAAGGCTGCGCGCCCCCGGCGACCGCCACGGTTTCGGGGCGCGGGCCGGTGCCGCCGCCGCCTATCCCGCCCAGCCACGCCGAGCGCGTGAGCCTCCCGGTCCGTCCGTCCGACGCCTGCGCGGATCGCAGCGGCCGGCTCTGGCTTCCTGTCGCCGCAAACTTGCGCCGTGCTCTGCGGGTGAAAGGCACCCGGCCGGCCGGGCGGCGCGCCCGTGAGGTCTCCGGCCGCCGGGACTGCGACCGCGTCCGGCAAGATCGCCTGGTCCGGTCCGTAGAGCCCGGCGTCACGCTGGCGTCCGAAGACCCGAGCGGCATCCGGACCCGTATGAAGGGCCGTTGCGGACAGGGGGAGAAGGCCAACCGTCGCAGTCGGGGCGACTTCCTCCGCGAACAATGCGGCCCCTCCCTTCACGCGGCCCCGAACGCGGCCAGGAACATCGGGGCCAGCCACGCTGCCCGTCTCGCCATCCGAGGGTCTCGCGGACCACCGGCCCATCGCATCGCCGTCCTGTAGCTGGAGAGGTCGTCCGCTCTAGCCGACGGTCGTCGCCTCGCCATCCTCGCTGGCGAGCGGCAGGACGACGGACACCTGAGTCCCGGCACCGGGCCGGCTCTCGGCCCAAATGCGCCCGCCATGCGCCTCCACGATCTCGCGCGCGATGGCCAACCCGAGTCCGCTGCCGCCCAGGGCCCGGTTGCGTGACGGGTCCACACGGTAGAAGCGGTCGAAGATGCGCGGCAGGTCTTCCGGGTCGATCCCGACTCCGGTGTCGGCCACCTGCACCAGTACGCCGCCCGGCTCGGCAGGGGTCGCCGCTACGGTGACCGAGCCTCCCGGCGGCGTGAAGTCGATCGCGTTGATGACCAGGTTGGTGAGGACCTGCACCAAGCGGTCCCGGTCGCCGGACACGCGGCCGACCGCCGCGGCCGACCGCACCTCGAGGGCGACGCCCTTGTGGTGGCTGCGCTCCGCCAGGTTTGCCGCCACCGTGCGGCAGAGGTCCGCCATATCCACCGGCTGCCGGTCGCGCAACACCGGGCGGTGATCCATCTGGGACAGGAGCAGCAGGTCATGGATCAACCCGGCCATCCGGTCGGTCTCCGCCGCGATGACCTCGATCTTGGACCGGGCGGACTCCGGTTCGTCCAGCCCCCACTCCAGCAGGCTCTCGGCGTACAGCTTGATAGTCGTAACGGGGGTGCGCAACTCATGGGAGACGTTGGCGACGAACTCCTTGCGCATGTGCTCCAACTGCTCCCGCGCCGTAACGTCCTGGAGCACCACGACGGAGCCCCGCACGGAGGCGGCGTCGGTCAGGGGCGCCACGTGCGCCTGCAGTGCGTGGGCCGCGGCCCGCACCGTCACGGGTGGCGGCGTATTGCCCTCCGTCACCGCCGACGCCAGGGTGGTGGCCAGTTCCGCGGGCACGACCGCTGCGGCCGCCTGCCCCAGCGCATTCGCCGCATCCAACCCCAGCATGTCCGCCGCCCGCGGATTGCAGAGAAGCACGCGGCCCTGCGCATCCAACGCCAGGATGCCGTCGGTCATGTTGTCCAGGATGGCGGCCGCCCGCCGCTGTTCGGAGCGGATCTCGTCCAGGGTAAGTTGCAGCCGCTTGGCCAGATGGTTGAAGACCGTCGCCAACTGGCCGACCTCGTCCAGGCTCTGCACCGGCATCCGTCCCGTGAAGTCGCCGGACGCCATCTCCCTTGCGCGGCGGGTCAAGGCCTCGATGGGGCCGGTCAGCGTTCTGGCGAGCACCCAGCTCAGCACGCCGCTGACGATCAGGGCGACAAGCGTCCATCCCAGCAGAATCCGCTGGATCTCGGCGATGGCCTTGTAGATCTCCACGGCAGACTTCGAGACCAGCAGGTAGCCCACCAATCGGTTCGCCTGATCCAGAACCGGTTGGGCGCACCAGACCCGCGCCGCCGGCGACGCCGGCGCGGCACAGACGGTGCCTCCGCCCCGGCGGACCGCAGACAGCCCCAGCGCGCTCAGATGGAACGGTGCCTGTCCCTTGACCGCCTGCGGCGGCCAGAGAACACGGCGGCGGGCATCAAGCAGGAGCACCTCATAGCCGGGCAGTTGTTGGGCGCGGTTGTCCAGGAGCGAAAAGACGGGGCTCCAGCCAGGGGTGGGACCCAACAGCCCGTGGGCGGCTTCCACCATCCCCGCGGCGATGGTGCGCAGGGATTGCTCGTCCGCGCGTATCTGAAACTGGCGCAGCCGCCCCAGGAGCCCGAGGCCGATGATCTGCATCGACAGCAGCGTGAGCAGCAGGAAGACGGCGACCATCTTGCCCTGAATGCCGGCCAAGGGGGCGAAGCGCCGCTTGCGTGGTCCAGCCATTCTCATCCCGGCTGCCGAAAGACGTAGCCCATACCGCGGCGTGCGAGGATGTAGACGGGGTCTTTGGGGTCGTCCTCGATCTTGCTGCGCAGACGCCATACCGCCACATCCACCGTCCGGGCGCTGTCCCCCACGAATTCGTACCCCCAGACGTCGGCCAGCAGCTGTTCCCTCGAAAAGAGCCGCCCCGGATGACGCATGAAGTGACACAGCAGGTCAAACTCGCGTACCGACAGGGGCACCGGTGACCCGGCCTTGCTCACGCTGCGCACCGCGGGGTCGAGTTGCAGGTTCCCGGCCTCGAGCCGCTGGGCTTCAGCGACCGGGCTCCGGCGCAGTAGCGCGCGGACACGGGCAAGCAGTTCTCGAACGCTGAACGGTTTGGTCAGGTAATCGTCCGCCCCCAGCCCGAACCCGCGCAACTTGTCCTCTTCCGTGTGCTTCGCGGTGAGCATCAGGATGGGCACGCTCGAACGGTCGCGAATGGCGGCGCACACGGCGAAGCCATCCATCTGGGGGAGCATGATGTCCAGGACGATCAGGCAGGGATTGCATTGAAGCAGCAGATCGACGGCGGCGCGTCCCGTCTCGGCGATGCGGACCCCAAACCCGGCCCGCTCCAAATTCAGCCGGAGACCCTCGGCCAGCGGCCGCTCGTCGTCCACGATCAACACCGGGCCCTGTACGGATCCCCCCTGGTCCATACGGCCCCCTCCACCGGCTCCCCGCGTGCGCTCCGCGCGCCGCCTTGGGAACCGGCGCGATAGTTCGCCCCTCTTCCCAAGGCATCCTGCCCGGACAGCCCGCACTGACGTCATGGTGCTGGTCCGGCACCGCTCCCCGGCTCCGGACCGGTTCCCGGCGCCCAGAACGCACCGGATCGGATGCGGGAAAGCAAGGAGGGGCCCGCGACCGAATCGATCGCTGCAGACATCCCGGCCCCCATGCGCAGTTGGCGCAGCACCTGGACGCACGTGCCGGCGCCCCGCCGGCAGATGGCGGCCGTGGTGGCCAGCGCCTGACGGTAGGCCAGGGCCTGATTCGGCAGGTTGCCGAACGCACCACCATCCAGCTGCCGCCAGGTGTAGGGCGGCTGGGTAAAGGTGTCATTCGACTGGAGCCAGACGTACCCGGTAAGCCGCCAATCCTCATACTGGGCCAGGCCCTCGTCGAACCACCGCGGCACCGTGCCGCCGCTCACCACGGCATCCGCTTCGTGTGTAAGTTCGTGCACAACGGGCCCACGCCGCCCGTAAACCTCGGACAAGCCTGGTCCATCTGGCAGAAACGCGCCCGGGTCAAGCAGCCAGATGACGCCGCCCTGGTAATAGCCCAAAGGCGCCGCGCCGGGCGCGACGCGCAAACGCGCGGCCATCGTGTTGCGCGTCACCAGAGCCACGGGCCAGACGTGGTGCGTCGACACACCGAAGTCGCGGGTCACAGCCGGCTCCCCGCGCGACAGGGCGTGCTCCACGGCACGGGCACCGGCCGCGCCCACGCCCGGCTCCACATACAGTTCGACCCCAGGAAGGGCGACGTGGGACCAATCGCCCAAAGTCAACCTGACGGCGGCCCGCTGGCTGGACCGCTGTGCGGCCGCCGACAGGCCGTAGAATGCCGCCTGCACCCGCTGCGCACCCGGCTGTCCCGCCCAGACCACGGCGCCAACGATCGCCATGGCCGAAACGACCGCAGCGATCCGCACCGGGATCCACTTCCTTCGGCGCTTGGAGGCGTCCGCCCACTTTGATGTCGTCATACCGCCACTGAGCCTATCGCGTTGCATCCCGCCGGCGCGGTAGGTGGTTGCCGGCATGGCTACCAATGAACTAATCACGGATCCATGCATACCGCCTTGGGCCGACGGCTTCGGTGCTCACCCCGAGACGAGGGGTCGACAGGGAGGCTCGCGTCACCAGGCGATTCCCCGGGAAATGCGCCCCTACCCGTGCGCATCGCACAGAACCGGGCCGGGTGCGGCGCGTGGCGGCCCCACACGCCTGCGGCGGAAGCGAAGTGATATCTGGCGCCACGCCGCCTGGCACGAAGGTCCGGCGGCACCCAGTCCCAAACATTCGCCTGCCGGTCCCTCCGGGGCATCCACCCTGACCGGTGGTCGGCGCTCCGTTCCAACTGCGGGGGGACTGTCATGGAGGACGCGTTGCGGGGCATGATCGCCGGGCTCTCGGACGAGATAGGCCATCTGCGCCACCAGAGTTCGGTCATGGAAATCGCCGGTGGGGAGCGGGTCGGCGAGGCCGACGGGCAATTCCTGTATGTTTTCCCTCAGTCCCAGCCAGTCCACTTTCGGGACGACGTGCCGCTTGCGGTGCGCATCGGGCACACTAAGACGTCCGGCACCGTGGTCTCCGTCCGTGACGGGTCTTTGACCGTGGCCCTGGAGGCAGACCTTGGGCCGCTGCTTCCTTCCGTCCGACTCGAGAGCAACGACGCCTTCTTGCTAGAACGGCTGAAGGCGCGCCTGCAAGAGGTGCAAGAGGACCGCACGGGATTCAATCGGACGCTGGCAGACACCCTGC
Organism: Bacillota bacterium; assembly: GCA_021806565.1. GTDB lineage: Bacteria > Bacillota > Sulfobacillia > RBS10-35 > JAJYVN01 > JAJZXK01. The sequence continues at coordinate 36,450 of JAJZXK010000021.1, forward strand.
TGGCCGCCGGAGGCACCGCAACCGCGCCACGCGCCGAGGTGCCTGCCGCCGTGCTGGCCGGACTCAACCCCGAGCAGCGGGATGCCGTGCGTGCGGCGTCCGGAAGCGCGATGCTGTTTCTTTGGGGACCGCCGGGCACCGGCAAGACCACCACCCTGGCCCGCGTGTTGGAGGCCTTCTGGCGAGCAGGGCTCTCGGTGCTGCTGGTGTCAAACATCAACGCGGCGGTGGACGCCGCCCTCGGTAGGCTGCTCGAGCGCCCGCTGCAAGCGCAGGATGGTGCCATCCTGCGCTTCGGGCCGATGGCCACCGACGCGCCTGGCCGAGAGGCGGTGGCCTTCGACGCCGTCTACGGACGCCGCTGCCGCGATCAGGAACAGGAACTGCGCTTGGCTCAGGTTGATCTCGCCGCCCTCCAGGATCGCGTCCACAGGTTGGAGGCGGCCGCGGGCCGGCTCACCCGGATGCGCATCCTCCAGGAGGAGATCGACGCGTTGCGCACCAACCGCGGCCGGCTGCGCCAACGACACCAGGAGGACCGCGCCACGTTGGGCGACCTGCAGCAGCGACGCGCGGATCTGCAGCAACGCGTCGCACGGGGCGGACTGCTGGCGACCATCCAAGGCCCCGTGCTCCGGAGCAGGGCAAGCCAGCTTGAGCAAGGCATCCAAGCCGCGGCGGCGACCACGGCTCGGGCGGCCGAGCGCCTGCGGTCCTGCGAGGCGGACATCGAGACAAGGGAAGCCGAATACCGGGCGTGTCGAGTGGACAGCCTGGGCCTCACCACCCAGTGGAAGATCGACCAGGAGTTGGCGGGGGCCCGACGGGAGCAGGCCGCCGCTCGCAAGCGCGCGGACGCGGCCCGATTCGCGGGACAAAGGCTGCGCGAGACCCTGCTCTTGAACTGCCGTCTGCTTGCCACCACCGCTTTTCGCACCTACCTCGGCCAGATTCCCGCACGCAGTTTTGATGCGGTGGTCATCGACGAGGCGTCCACGCTCATCCTGCCGCTTGCCTACTCGGTGGCCGGGCTGGCCAAGTCGAAGGTCGTGATCGCCGGGGACTTCCGCCAGCTCGGCCCCATTACGCGCGGCGAGTCCCCCGAGTGTACCCGCTGGGTCAAGCAGAGCCCCTTTGAGGCGGCGGAGATCCCGCAGCGACTGCGCGCGGGCAGGCCGCCGGCGAGCCTTGTGATGCTTCGCAGCCAATACCGGATGCGGGAACCTATCTGCGAAATCGTAAGCCGCGCATTTTACGGCGGTGAACTGTGGACCGACCCGTCGGTCGAGCGCCGCCAGATCCCCCCGCTGCCGGTCGGTGCCGGCCCGCTCTTTTGGGTGGACAGCAGTGCGCTCCACCCCTGGGTCGGCCGCCCACTGATCGGATCGTCGCGCTACAACCTGCTGCACGTGGTCCTGGTCCAGCAGGTTGTACGCAGCGTTACAGGTAGAGCGGACATGCCGACGCCGGCGGACTTGCCGTCCATCGGCGTCGTGTCCCCGTACGCAGCGCAGACACGCCTGCTGCAGAGCGCCCTCGCGGGTGTGCTGCCACTGTCGGATACGTCCACCGTGCACCGGCTTCAGGGCGGCGAGCGCGACGTGGTCGTGTTCGATCTCACCGACTCCCCCGGGGCCGCCCTGGGGCACTTTTTCCAGCGGGGGAACCAGGAAGGAGACCGGCTCTTGAACGTTGCGGTCAGCCGTGCCCGGCACCACCTGATCGTCGTGGCAAACTTCGACTTCCTGCGAAAACAGCCGGCGTCCCCGCACCTGCTGCACCTGCTGGACCAGTTGCAGACGCACGGGCAAACGTGGCCCGTGGCGGACCCCGTGCCGGCGGCCGCGGAACCCGTCTCCACACCTGTCGTTGAAGCGGGCCTGACGCAGTGGTTCAGAGAAGGCGCGGCCGTGGAGGCGGTCCAACGCGACCTTGCGGCTGCGCGCGCGAGCGTATGGATCGCGGCCCCCTTCACGACAGAGCGTGGAGTCGGCCGGTGGTTGCCGGCGTTCGACGCGGCCCGCAGGCGCGGCACCCTTGTGCGTATTGTCACGCGCCCGCCGGAGTCGGCGGAACACATCGCCCTTCACATGCGCCTGCGTGACGCCGGCTGCGCGATGGAACTCCGGCCGGGCATGCACGAAAAGGTCATCATCGTGGACAGGCGGATCCTGTGGGAGGGATCGTTGAACCTGCTTTCCCACCGTGACACCACTCAAATGATGCGCCGCAGCGAAAACGCCGCGTACTGCGAGCAGGTGCGGTCGCTGTTCTACGGCAAGGGGGCCGGCGAAGCGGCGGAGCCCGTGCCGGCGTGTCCAGTATGTGGCCGGGCGCAAGACCGCACCGTCGTCGTCGACGGCCCCCGGCGCCGCCTGATCCGTCACTGCCCTTCCGGGTGCGAACCAGCACGTCCAGCACGCGTGGGCACTCCCTGTCCGGCGCCGGGCTGCCAGGGACGGCTCGCGCTACGCCGGGGTACCTCCGGACCGTTCCTCGGATGCAGCGCCTATCCGCACTGCCGATACACCCAACCCCTTCGCGGCCACCTGCCATAGCGCGCCCGCGTGCCGGCTGCGCGACGGGGAGCGCGGCGACGGCACGATGAACACCGCGGCGTCAAGGCCGGATTACATTTGACCCACTGGAGCCGGTTAGGAAATGACCCACCCCTCCCGAAATGGGACTAAATCCCTGGGAATAGTCACGTCTGCGGCAGGCGCGCGGGGTCGCCTCCACGCTCCTGCTCGTCTACGCCTTCCTGCTCTTTGCCACGCTCTTCACCGGCCACACAGCCTACCACCGCCTGGTGGTGATCTGCCAAGCCACGCACCGGCCCTCGACCAGGCGGCGCTGATGGCGGCGCAGCAGATCGACCCCAGCGCCGCCTACGCCGGCCAGGTGGTCATCGTCCCCTCTTCCGCCCAAGCCGCCTTCGACTCCGCTCTCCCAGGGCTGCTGGCCGCCGTGCCGTCCGGAGCGTACGCCGGCCCGCTGACGCTGACCGCGTTCACCGTGTACCAGCAGGACCAGACCGGCGCCCAGCCGCTACCCGGGTGGACGGTCACCGGGCCTTCTGTCTTCGCCGAGGTGTCTGTGCCGGTACGCGACGGGTGCTGGGTGCGCCGGCCTTCACCTTCACGATGCGCGTCGCGACCCTGCAGAACACCTCGCTCTGGAACAGCCAGCGCGGCACCTGGGGAGGTTGACCCCATGCTCCGCCGCTCCGACGCCCTGGCCCTTTCCCTCGTCCTTGGGGCGGGTTCGGTGATCGGGCTCCACGCTGGCGTCCGGGGGCAGACCCGGCCTCCGACCCCGGTCCCCGTGGTGGCCGTCACACGCGCCGTTGGCGCTACCGAGTCGCAGTCCGCGGCGGATCTGCGCGTGGTCGACCTGCCCCCGCAGGCCGGTGCCGGCGGGGGCCATCCGGATGCTGTCCCAGGCCGAAGGCTGTACCACAGCCGTCGCCCTGGTACCGGAGCAGTATCTGCTCCAGGCAGATCTCACCGCCACACCCCTCCGCGACGCCTGCGCGAGGGCCAGGCGGCATACACCCTCCCCCTGACCACGCCCGCCGCCAGGGTCGAGATCCCGGCCGGCGATCGGGTGACCGTGATCGCCGTGCTCACCGATTCCGTGGGCACGGCCCCCGTGAAGCCAGACGCCATTCCGGTGCTGGAGGCGCGGATCCTGGCGGTCGAGGGAGCCCAGGGGGTGTCGGCCCAGACCCCTCCGTCCGGAGGCCTGCAGTTGACGGCCGGCAGCGCCGGTCCCCAGGCCCTGCAACTCGCCGTGACGCCCAAGCAGGCCAAGACGCTGGCCTGGTACCAGCAGCACGCCACCCTCACGGTCGCGGGAGACCCGTGGGGCGTGGTCCGCAGGCCTGGCTCCTCGGTGGCGGCTTGGTGGCTGCGGTCTGAGACCCGCGGGAACGGCGGGTGCCGAACGCGGTAATCGGCGCCCTGCTTGCCGCTGGGCCACTGTTCGGCATCGGAGAGCCCGGCGAGTGGTGGGCGCGAGGCCTGGCCGGATTCACGCTTGTCGGCGTACCCCTGCTCGCGCTGGCCCTGACGGCCGGGCTCGGCATGGGGGATGTAAAGTTCGGTGCGGCGATGGGGCTCTATCTGGGACCCGGGCGCGGGCTCCTCGCGGTGGCGACTGGCACCGTTGCCGGCGGGCTCGTCCACGCCCTCCTGGTCCTCCTGGGCCGGCGGCCGTGGGCGGGCAGGGGCAGCGAGGTGCCGTTTGCGCCGTTTCTCACCCTCGGGGCGCGCTTCGCCGCCCCGGTGCTGGGCGTTGTCAGGGGGCATATCCGGTGAGATATGATCGGTCTGTGCGACACTAGCGGCACTTTAAGAGCGGGTGTAGCACGTGCCGCCATGGCGCAGTAACGGATCGGAGCGGGATGAGGGCAAGCCCTTGTCCCGCTTGCGTTTGCGGGGTGCGCCCTTGAGCTGCGGCCAGCCC
>JAJZXK010000136.1 GCA_021806565.1 Bacillota bacterium
GACCGCATACAGCCAGCGGGCCGCAAACCGCGCCAGCACCAGAAACGGCGGCAGCAGCGCCACCACCAGCACGGCAAACCCCGCGTTGAGCCGGAACATGACGATCAGCGTGGAGACCAGCGTCGTCGCGGCGCCGATCGTGGCGAGCAGTGTGGAGAAGATGCCCGTTATGCCGTTGAACACCAGCGAGTTGCCGCCGACGATCCCGACGTCGTTGACGGTGCGGCTCGCCGCGTCGGCGCCGCGGCCGCCCTCCAGAAAGCGTAGCGGTACGTGCAGTAGCCGGTCGAAGACCGTCTGGCGCACGTCGCGCACCACCCCGTTGGTCGCCCAGGCGAAGAGGTAACCGCCGATGGCCGTCGTCGTGGCAATCAGCAGGTGTGCCCCGACCAGATACAGGGCATCCCGGATCAGCAACGCCATATCGTGGTGCGGCAGGGCGACGTCGATGATGTTGCGGATATAGAGCGGTGGCAGGACGCCGAGCGCGGACGCGAACATCACGTTCAGGACGACCCAGACCACGGCCGGCCAGCGGGGACGGAAATAGCGCAGCAGCAGGCCGATGCTGTTTCCTCGCGGGCGCACGGCCGGAACCGCCCGCCAGTCGACGTCCAGGCCGCGCCAGAACGGCCCATCCCTCCACAAAGCCGCCATACCGGCGCGAAATCGACGCCACGCCTCCATGACAGAGCCTCCCCGCACGCGGACCAGCCGCGCGAAGAGGCGGAAGCCGGACGCCGTCACCCCCAACGCCGAGGAACGCCGAACTCCCTGGAGCCGGCCTGAACCCCACGGTCCGCCGGAGCGATCACCTCAGCGGCAGCACCCTCCACTTCAACGGCCGAGCGGCAACATCCGCGTCCGCCCCGCCGTTCCATACGGGTACGCGTTTCCCCTTTATTGATCACGGCGGCGGCGCGGGACGCTAACCGCCGTTTGCGTAGCCGGCGGCCCACCCGACATACTCTGGCACGGGCCGCAGGCCGTTCGGGGGGGAGCGACGACCAGGATGCACGGCTTGACCCTGCCGCTTCTGGCCTTCGCCGCGCTACTCACGGCGGGCCTGGTGGCCGAGCGCCTGGCGCAGGCGCTACGCCTGCCCGACCTGGTACTGCTGGTCCTGGCAGGAATCGTGCTCGGACCGATCACCCACCTCGTCGTTCTATCCCCGGGTGGCACACTGGCGCAGGCGGTGCTGACCGGTGGAGCACTCTTCATGCTCTATGAGGGTGGACGGGAGTTGGACGTCGGTCTACTGCAGCGCATCTGGCTCGGCGCGCTCCTTTTGTCCACCGGCGGCGTGCTCTTGACCGCCGTCGCCGTCGCGCTTGCCGGGCGGTTCGCCCTGGCCATGCCGTGGAAGGAAGCCTGGCTGTTGGGCGCGGTCCTTTCGGCCACCGACCCGGCCACGGTCATCCCGCTCTTCCGCCAGGTACGGGTACCCCGCCGGCTCGCCCAACTGGTCGTGTGCGAGTCCGCACTGAACGACGCCATCGGGGCCGTGTTGACCTTCACCCTGCTGGGGGCCGGCACCCTGCTGTCGGTCACCACGCTCGGGCGGTTCGCCTGGTCCACCGGCGCCGGCCTGGGCCTGGGCGTCGTCATCGGAGGCCTGGCCGCCTGGCTCCTTCCCGGGGACCACGGACTCGGACTGCTGGACACGCGCGAACATGGCGCCGTCCTCTCTCTGGCCGTCGTACTGGCGGCCTTCGGCGTCGCGGCGGCCGCCGGCGGCTCCGGATTCATGGCGGTGTTCGCCGCCGGCTTCGTCAACCGCAACCGACACCTGCTGCACCTGTCGGTACCGTCGGACCACCAGCGGCACCACGACGCCTACTTCGACCAGACCGGCGTCATCGTGCGGCTGCTGATCTTCACGGTCCTGGGGACCTCGATCAACCTGGGGCTGGTGGCGCGCCTCTGGGCTCCAGCGCTGGTGGCGGTGGCCGCGCTCATCGTGGTGGCGCGGCCGCTGGCCGTCTTTGGCGCACTACCGCTGGACCGCATCGCCCGCTGGTCGTGGAGAGAGATGCTGTTCACCTGCTGGGTGCGGGAGACCGGCGTGCTCCCCGCCGCCCTGGCCGGCCTGCTGACCGCCGCCGGGGCCCCCGGCGCCGCGACCATCACGGCCACCGTGCTGGTCGCCATCCTGGTCACGATCCTCCTGCAGGCTTCCACCACAGCTTGGTGGGCCAGGCACCTCGGTCTCACACGGCCGGAACCCGGCGCCTGACCGCGGGCGAGGCGAGGCAAGCCGTCCCATTTCGCGCTTTTTGCCCGCAGGTACCCGACGGGGCGTCGCGAACGGCGAATCGCCGTGGTATGGCTGCCGCCGCGCTCCAGGCGGGATCCCGACACCGCCCCCGCGGGCGCGAGTGGGTCGAGCCGCCAGGCGTAGCGACAGCAGGGGGGGCGATCGAGCCGATGCATCGCGCGCCTTATAGGCCGGGACGGCGCAGGCTGCTGCGCAGCGGGGCGGTGGCTGCGGCGGCGGGTATGGCCAGTACCTGGCTTGCGGCCTGCAGCAGTCCGTCCACCCACGCCGGTCCGCAACCGGCAAACCACGTGGAGACGGTGCCGTTCCAACTCTATTTCGTCGGCCCACCCCTGGACGCCACCGCCATGCGCTTGATCCAGAGCTTCGTCGACAAGACCTTCAACGCCAAACACAAGGGTGTCCGCGCCGTCTTCCAGTCCCCCTACAACCTCCAGCAGGTGGCCACCGACGTGGTCGCCGGCAGCAGCGCGCCGGTCGTCGTCGCCAGTTGCTGCAACGACTGGAACGTCATCCTGCCCTTCCTGGAGAAGCTCGACCCCTGGCTCAAGAAGGACAACATTAACACGAGCCTCTGGACCGCCGGCCAGCTCGCCCGCTTCCAACTCCCCACCGGCCTCTACGGTCTACCCGAGGACGCCGCCTCCGAGGCCTACCTCTACCGCCAGGACATCCTGGACCAGATCGGCCTCACCTACCCCGACCCCAACTGGACCAGCGTCGAGGCCCAGCACCTATGGAGCCAATGCAGCGGCATCGTCCACGGCAAGCGCCGCTACGGCACCACCTGCCCCTGGGGCAACGGCGGCGTCCCCGAAGGCCTCTCCGCCGTCGTCCACGGCTGGAACGGCGCCTTCAGCAACGCCGCCCGCACCCGCTGCCTGCTCGACGATCCGGGCAGCATCAAGTGCGGCGAGTACTGGATGGACATGGTCTGGAACCAGGTCGCCACCGTCGGCGACGGCTGGCCCAACCAGGGCATCTTCAACGGCTCGGTCGTCTTCACCCAGGGGGCGGAGCCCACCATCCTGCAGGCGGTCCTCAACCTCGGCAGCGCGGCCAAGTGGGACTTCATCCCCTATCCGCGCTTCCCCGCCCGGCCGGTCGGAGTGCTGCACGACAACTTTTACGGCATGCTCGCCAGCGCGAAGAACAAGGAACTGGCCTGGGAGTTGCTCAAGTTCGCCGCGATCGACAGTGAGTGGTCGCGCTTCTATATGAAGGTCGCTCTCGCCCCGCCGGCGCTGCCGCATCTGCTGTCGGAGTGGATCACCATCCTGCGCAGCACCGCGCCCGTCCTCAAGAACAAGCACCTGGAGTATTGGACCGAGCCGACGCTGCGCGGCGAGGGGTTCTACGACTTCGAGTTCTTCCGCTACCTGCCCACCAACGCCAACGGCGTCTTCAACAGCGTCTGGCCGACGATCTGGAACCGCAAGACCTCGGTCCACGCCGGCTTCACCGCCATCGCCAAGCAGATCAACGCCATCGAGTCCGCGGCCCCGGCGAAGCTCAAGCAGCAGGAGAGCCTCACGCGCGCCTTCCCGACCCGTGGTCCCGCGGCGGCCACCGTCACGCCCGGCCTCTGAGCGCCCCGCGGCCGGAGACCGGGGACGGTCCCCGGCCTGTGGCAGGCGGCCACCGGGCCGGGGCGCGCTCCAACCGCGAAAACGCCGAACCCCCGCACACTCTCGGCGGGGGTTCGGCTTCACAGCAAGGCAGTTGAGTTTCGATCCGGAGCGGGAGACGGGATTTGAACCCGCGACGGTTTGCATGGCCAGCGCAGGGATACGAACAGCGATCGTCTTGTCGCCCAACGGACATGGTTGAGCGACAAGCATCGACGCCACCGCGGCAGGGGGGGGCCGGAGAGGTGGCAGGCCCCAGTACCGAATCGATGCGCCCCGGTCCCCGTTTCGATGCGCGCGCTGGTCCCCGTGTCGGTCGACGCGGACAGCACCCCCCCCCAAGTGGTGCTCACAAGTTTGGGCATGAGAACTGTCTGGATGGCAGCCAAGGGGCTCGAACCAAGTTGCTACAGCGACAGTCCATGGCACAGCAGGCGGGAAAGCCAGGCATCGCTGACCAGGGAGGCAGCCACAGAACCGGTTCACTCTGCCATGCCGATTGGCGAACGCAAGGTCTTGACGTCGCACCCATCGCGTTGCCCCCCGCACCGAACCGCAACCCGGTTTTCAGGTGATCGGCCAGTGGATCGTGCGTCCTTCGCGGTTCGAGGTGTAGGCGGCCTGAAGGATCTCCGTAAGTTGCCGACCCCATTCCGGGCGCAAGTCCGGCTCGGTGCCGTCCAGGACCGCCTCGATCCATTGCTGCAGCGGCGGCCGCCATGCGGATGGCAACCGGTCGGGTAGCAGGCTTCCGCCCTCGCCGCCTGTGAAGGACCTGCCCCCACACCGCAGCGGAGCTCCGGGGTAACCCAAAAGTGCCCATCCCTCCGTTCCATACAACGCCAGCCCCTCAGGCCCCCCGGCCTGCACCCAGGAGGCTTCGACGATCCCCAGTGCGCCGCCCGGGAATTCGAGCAGCACGGCGCCGTTGTCGTCGATGCCGTAGGTGCCAGCGACGTTCGTCAACCGTGCGGTCGCCGCCAGCGGCTCCCCCATGAGGTGGCGAAGCCGGTAGACGGGATGACATCCAAGGTCCATCAGCGCTCCGCCACCCGCCCGCATCGGATCCCCAAACCAGGAATCCGCTGGAAACCAACGCTCCAGGGCGGCACGATGCCCAATCCGTACGCGCAGCATGGTGATTCGCCCGAACCGCTCGGCATCCAGGGCCGCTTTCAGCCAACGCATCTCGGGGTCACACAACGCCGGCATTGAAACAACCATACGCACGCCCGCATCGCGCACTGCAGCCAGGATGCGATCACAATCCGCGACGGTGAGGGCCAATACCTTTTCCGTGAAAATGTGCCGACCGGCCCCCGCGCTCGCCAGAAGAACCTGTGGGTGAAGGACAGAAGGGGCGGTGCACACGACCCCGCCCACATCGGGCCGCGCCAAGGCCGACTCAAGGTCCGGCTCGAACGGCACCCCGTAGCGTTGGGCCGCCTGCCCGCCCCGTCCGGCGTCCTCATCCCAGACCACAGAGATGTGCGTGCGCGGGTGATCGCGAATTTGGCGCGCATACCCGTCGGCGTGCGTGTGCGCAAACGACAGCATCGCCACGCCCAAGGTCCCCGTGGGTCTTCCGACCGTCCCTGTCTCCATCTCTTTCACCGTCCCACTCCCTACGCCGGACCGGCCAGAACGCCAACCGCATCCAAGGCGCTGACATTAACGAGCGTGCGGATGCTCGAATTCTTCCTCGTAAGGGATCGCCACGGCCTGACCCCCGGCGGCTGAACGCTCTGCACCTTCCAGGACCGCAATCACGCGTCGCGCCGACTCGGCGGTGACCTGCAGCGGCCGCCCCCCGGTGATGTGGTCGACCAGCGCAGGATAGAAGCGATCCCGCAGCGGCTCCTGAAACGGCACCTGGAACTCGGCCGTGTAGCCGGACACGGGCACCCGCACCGAGAAGCAGGGGCGCGACTGGCCTCCGGTACGCTGGCCGAGATCGAGGATGGCGCCGCGCGTGCCCAGGATCCGCCAACGTGGCTTGGGCCCAAGGGACAGGTGGGACTGCTGCACATCGGCCACGCGGTTGTCGGCAAAGCGCAGGACCGCCTGCACCTGATCCTCGTTGGTGACGTCGTGCCACAACCGTTTGTGGAAGAAGCCGGTTACCGACCGCAGGGGCGCGTCCATCAGTCCCAGCACCCAATCGACGCTGTGGGCGCCCCAATCGTAGAACGCACCACCTGACACCGCCTTGTCAGACCTCCAGCCGCCACCAGGCCGCCCGTACCCACCGCTGTAGTACTCGATCTGAAAGACGTCGCCGACCACCCCATCCCGGATGAGCCCACGGGCCGTCAGAAAGTCACCATCCCAGCGCCGGTTGTGGTAAACGGTCAGCACCCGGGCCGCGGCCCGGGCCGCGGCGATCATGGCGTCACACTCCGCGACGGTGATCGCCATCGGCTTCTCCACGACGACATGCGCCCCCGCCTGCAGGCACTGGATCGCCGTCGATGCATGCAGGTGGTGTGGCACGACTACGGCCACCAGCCCCGGTTCGACTTCGGCCAGCAGCCTTCCGAGGTCGGTAAAGCCGCGAACCCCAGGGAAGTCCGCCTCGGCCGCCGCGGCCCGTTCCGCCACCACATCACAGATAGCAACCAGATCCAAGCCCGGGGTTTCTGTGATCTGGCGGGCGTGGCTTCGCCCCTGGTTGAAGGCCGCACCATAACCCACCACCGCACACGAGATGGCACTTGGCACACGCACCCCTGGCTCCGCGGTCATATGTCATGCGGCGCGTGGACTGTCCCGTCACGGCGACAGCAAACGCGCCTTTCCCTCCCAACTGTGGTGGCACGATTCGGACTGCGCATCGTGAACCGTCGGGTCGCACCATCAGCCCGCCGGCCGAGAGAGCGATACCCTTCCCCCTAGCCGCCATCTTGCCGCCCGCCCCGTTGCGGAGGCGCGCCGTCGCCCCCTGCACGCGGCGGCCCCCGTCTTGTACGTACCATACGACGCATCAATCAAGCGCACTGGCGTCCGATGTTATTTCGACCTTGGGATACAAGCTCCTATGATGAACCTCGCTGTTCGAACAAACTGCCAACTCCCCCGTCGAAGCCGGGCCATGAACGGACCCCGTCCAAACCACTGGATTGGGAGTCTCCCGGGCGCTGGCAAGCGCGAACCGATCGAAGGCGCGCGCATCGGCCCCTCCCAGGGGTCGCGCACCCGACTCCACCACCATCGCGGGCACTGCAACAGCCTCATGGTGCGTCACGTCTGAACGTCCTGCTGACAACGCTTCCCGGCGTTATGGGCGCTGCTGTGCCGGAACCACGGAATCCAGTGCACGCATCGCTTTCACCAACGATAGACTCCCCGATACAACCTGGTTTGTAACACGTTGAATGTCCTGTAGGCAGCGTAGCCTATGCCCGGAACTCCGCGTCGTCGCCAGCACTGCGGCAATGCGGTAATCAAGATCTAGCCTGGACGCTATTCCGAAAGTCAGCGCCCCAGGCACGAAAACCAGGTCAGCGTAAGCGATTGCCAGTTGGCGAAAAGTGCTCGGCATAGCAGCAACATCCATCCGCATGGACGGAAATCCGACCCGAGTCAGCGTGAGTTGACCCTTCCGCGATAACAACCAAAGCACGAAAGCCATACCGGCACGAGAGTCTGGAGCTTGCACAGGAACGGCCGCCACTCTAGGAACGGCGGGCACCGTGGCGGATACTGGCCCAGCGGGAAACCGGACAATACCCAGTTCATGCGATGTTGCCGGTTTACTGATAGCCGATTTACTGATAAAGGATAGTTCCACCAAGTCCAGATGCGGGGATGCGGGGATCTGCCATGTATTTCTGAGAACAGCAGGGTATTCTTCCAGTCCATTCATAACACGAGGACTCGTCAGATCCAATGTGCTTCCTGAGAACGGAGCGCCTCCGTATCCCGTCGCATATCCCAGCCAGGCGGGACCTTGTCCGCCCGAAAATCCCAATCCTGGTCCGAATACTTGGCGAGTTCTGGAGGATTGGGCCAAACTCAAGACAGTTTGCAGGAAGGTTTGTTCCGTCCATTTGGCTGAGAATGGCACTGCAACTTTGGATGCGCGCATCGCCGCAGCATTATACGTCACGCATGTCACTGAAACATTAACAGGCAGTCCGACAATGTCCCCTGCTGGCGTCGAAACAGTCTCTATGAGTCCTGGCCATAGATCCATCGGGTTCCAGTTCTCTGCACTAATCGCGGCACGGAGATTGGCACCGATGTACTCAGCATCGAAAACGGCCGAGAGCACCGGATTGACAGTCACGCGCGCGGCACCATACAGTGGCGCGGGGGTCGCTCGAAGTCCAACGTGGGTCGCATTAAACGCATCCAGGATCGGCCGGATCCGCTTCGTAGCCGCAGCCACGATGGTGCCAGACGCTCGCAGGCCGCCGGAAGGGGTCTTTCCGAACTCCGGCGGGCTCGGCACGGACACATAAAATGTTCTGACGAAAGCAGATCCTGATAGCGTCGGACCAGACTGCCTAAGTTTCCGACTGCACCCTGCAGCTACCGCTGCCATGGTCGCCACCAGTGCTTGCCGCCGTGGCAGCGATGGCATGTCCTCACTGCACCCCCGCTACGACGTCTTCTGGCGCATCCTTCAGGTCACGCATTACCTACCAACGGATCGATCTGAATCGTGCAACCACTTTAGCACTAATTCCCTTGACTCTTGCGATTCCCATAGCATTCCCATCACTCGATTCTCGTTCTTATAGGTGGAGTTCGCACTTTCTTGAACCAGAGGGAGGCGGGAGTCGGGGCTGCGCGGCATGAGGGCGTCTGTTCCCCTGGACAAAATGAACTGGGCGGTGGGGACTCTTGGACGACCGTACCTGCTACCGGCCGAGCCCGCGGACACGACCTGCCACTTCGCGGCGTCGGATCCCGGAGCCGGAAGCGCGAACTGGGCCGAGGGTTCAATCGCCGAGGTCATGACGCCGCTGGTCGCCGACGGGGCGCCGAGCACCGCGGCAAGCGCCGACGCATAGGTGTAGGTGCCGGAGGTGAAGGAACTACCGTTCCAGGCGTGGACGACCTTCGGGGTCTCGGAGCCGAGCGCGATGCTGGCCGTGACGGTGTGGGTCGCGCCGGAGGTCGTCACGCTCTGGCCCCGGTCGCGAGGGCCGCAGCACCCTGCAAGGAGCGGCCCGGGGTAACGACCGCATCCGCGTCGCCTGACTTGTCCCTCAGGATCCGCACGCAGCTGCCGGCGTACCGCACGCCGTGAGTCATGATGGAACTCGGGTTGAAGGTGGCGTCGCAGGTGATCGTCGTCACGTGGGTTCAGCGCCAAGGTGCTGCGATGCCTTGGAGGCGCACACCAACCCGCAAGCACCCGCCCGCCCGGGACCTCGCGATGGATCGTGCACTCATGGACCGTAGCCGCCACCGCCGCCAATGCCTGCATGCACGTCTGCAATGACCGAACCCCCGCCAGCACGTCCGGCGGGGGTTCTCTCCAAGCCTTTGGGCCCAATGCTCTATTTGGAGCGGGAGACGGGATTTGAACCCGCGACCCTTTGCATGGCAAGCAAATGCTCTACCCCTGAGCTACTCCCGCTCATAACGCCGGGCTTGGTGCGGACGGAGAGATTTGAACTCTCACGGGCTTCCGCCCACCAGCTCCTAAGACTGGCGCGTCTGCCGTTCCGCCACGCCCGCCCGACCTCTGTGCAGCGGGAGTATAGCGCAGGCCAAACTGGACCGCAAGGCTCAAATGGCGGCGCGGCGCCCTCAGCCCGCTGAAACGGGGCCCGTTCCGCGCGCGCCGCGACCGCCGCCGCGGCCAGGCAGCCGCACCTCGG
>JAJZXK010000022.1 GCA_021806565.1 Bacillota bacterium
CCCACTCGCCCGCGATCCAGGCGCCGACCAACAACCCGACCCGGCCATCCTCTCCTCGTCGGTCAGCCGCTCACCTCGTGCCCGGCGCGCCTATACGCGCCCCGGACCCGACTTTGCCGTGACCGTGCCGGCCCGCCGGCGGCTCCGAGCCACCCTGCGTGGTCCAGATCGGACCGGAACCGGGCGCACCGCTGCACACGCCACTCCGCGGTCCCAGGGCCTTGCGTCGATGATCGACGCCCGGTATAGTGTTGGATGCGTCTGTGGCGCTCAGTGCCGCAATTCTCATGGCGACGTAGCCAAGTGGTAAGGCAAGGGTCTGCAAAACCCTTATGCGGCGGTTCGAATCCGCCCGTCGCCTCCAGAGACAGTAGGGCTCCGGCCTAGAGCGACAAGGCCGGAGCCTTTTTCGTCCCTCCCCCTGTCGTCGCCCGAAGTCGGCCCGAATCGGCCCAAAACGGCCCCCATCTGGCAAGGTGGAACACCAAAAACACACCAAAACGGGGCGGCGGCCAGGCGCGGGCGCCAACCACCTGTGCGTTGTGCGCCATGGCTTGGCGGGCGGGGCTGGCCCCGGCTGCGGAGCCGGCCGCACACCAAGCGCCGCGCCGGGCGCCCCCCCCCTGCGGCGCACACCGGGCGCGGAACCCGCTGTGTGTTGCCCCGCAGGCGATTCCGGGTGTCGGCACACCAGAAAACACACCAAGAACACACCAAGGCGGACGCTACAGGAGCGCGCGGAGGGCTTCGGCGGTGAGGCCGGCCTGCCGGAGCACGGACGCGAAGGTGGAGGGGAAGAGCGGCTTGGCGCCGTGGAGCGGCACGGTGACGCGCTGGCCTGACGGCCCGGCAAGGCGGACGTGGCTGCCTGTCTGGCGCAGGACGGTGAAGCCGGCGCGCTGAAGGGCATGGATGCATGCCGGCCCACTGGGCGGGCTCACTTCGGCGCGGGCACGGAGACGGTTTCGACGCGCACCGCATCGGGACGCGGGAGCGGTTCCCCGCGCGCGGCCATGTCTTCCAGGTTGAGGCGAATGGCGTCCTCCGCCATGCGCAGGGCTTCCCCCACGGTGTCCCCCTGCGTGAAGCAACCGTCTATGGCGGGCACAGACACGGCCCACCCGTGGCCTGCTTCGTCCCATTCGAGGACGACAGCGAACCGCAGGACCTTGGCGGTGCGCGTGGTCGTTGCCATGGTGCACTCCCCCGCCCCAGGATACCCACCGGCCCCGCCGCTTGCACCAGGAGAACGTATGCGCGTAGAAGAAGAGGGGAAGGGGCGCCCCGCCGCGCTGGGGAGCGGGAGGCGGAGCGCCAGAGGAGGAACGGCCATGGCTTCGCGCACGGGGGGCGGCGCACCTGCTTCGGCGGAGTGCCCCGCCAGGACGTTTGAGCGCCGCGAGGCCGAGCGGATGCTGCGTCTGTACACCCGCCTTTGGGAGCCGCGCAACGCTGGCCCAGGAAGGCGGCGGGTGTGGCCCACGGACCCCGCCTTGGCGCAGGCGGTACAGAATTGGCGGGCGGTTGTGGGACTGTCGAAGGTGGCGCTGCCCGCCCCCGTGGTGAGCGGGCGCGGCCCGGACTGCCAGGCCCATGTCCTCGCGGGGATAGGGGGAGATGGCGCCCCGTCCGAGCCGCCGCGACTGACGGAGACGCCGGCGCTGGCCGCTGCCGTGCATGCCATTGCGGACGAATACGCCGAAGCCGATATGGCGAGTACGCCGGGCGACACGTCCTGGCGGGAACCGTTCGACCGGCGGCGCGCCGAGGCCGAGTCTGAGGCCGCGCGGCTGCAGTGGGAGAGCGCCCCGGAGGTGTGGGCGAAGTGGTGCTTCGGGCGGGTGTCCGGCGGGCGCATCCCCCAGGATTTGCTACGCGCGGCCGGCGTGGAGGCCGAAAGCAATGTGCGCCAACAAGTCTTCTTGGGTGGGCGGGACGCCCCGGCGGAGGCGTTCCTGCGGTTCCTCGTTGCGTTCGGCGGGGAGCGCCCCGACGCGCCCCGGCGCCCCCGCGAGGCCCGACCGCTGGTGGAGATATTCGCGCCCGAGCACCTGCCCGCAGTGATACGGACCTGCGTGGCACAAGGCCGCGCCTTCGTGCTGCCCCCTGGCCGAACACCTGAAATGGCCCTGGCGGGGGAAGCACACGGGAACGCCATGCGGCTCCTGGAGGAAATGAAACGCCGCGTTCACAACGCGAAGCGCACCCTCGAACCGGAGGAGGTGGAAAGCATGCTTGCCGGCGCATGGCTGGAACTGAACAAACGGTGGTTGGTGGCATTGCAGGAGCATGGCTTCGGACCGGGCGACGAGCCGCCGCACGTCTACCTTCGGCTGACGCCGGACACGGACTTCCGCGAGGCGGCGGCGGACCTGGAGCGCGCCGGGGAGCGGGGACTTGCGGGGAGCAAGCCGGGAAGCGGGCGCCGCAAGGAGACGGCGGCGGACGCGGAGTGGCTGCTTGAGACGTGGCCCCTGTGGTACAGGACGCACATTGGGGACGAGTCGCAACCCACGGACGGGAGCACCAAAGACCGAATCGCCGCGCTGACGAGGGCGCTGGTGGCGGAATAGTCCGCGATATGGCCCCCATTTCCCGTGGCTGAACGCAGAGTCAGGAGGCGAGATACTGTCCCTGCACCCGGACGCGGCCTAGAGCCGCAGGCGGTGCAGGTGAATGCATGACCATGACGCAGGACGGAGGCCCCGTGGCGACATGGCGCCGGGCGCGGGGGTGGACGCGGCGCGACCTGGCCCAGGCGGCAGGATGTGGATATGCGACCGCCGCCAATGCGGAGCTAGGCGTGCCGGCGACCGTGCCGATGGCGGTGCTGGACCTGGCGGAGCGCCTGGACGGCCCAGATGTGGCGGACGGGCTGCGCCGGGACTACGCCGAGTGGCGACGGGGCATGGGCGACGCCCTGCTGGCCGTGGCCGGGGGGCGGACCGCGTGACGCGACGGCCGCCCCGACGACGCAGGACGGCCGCCTACCCCGGCCACATGGTATCACGCGGACGGCCCGTGTACGCCATGACCCCACGCGGACCTGTGGTGACTGGTCGCATCGTGACCGACGACGGCGGCCGGCGAGTGCTGGAGTGCCACCGCGACCCGGCCCGCCACATGCTTCGGCTCCCCCGCCCCGCATGGGCACTAGACGCAGGCGCGCTGCGGGACGCCGCGGAGGCCGGGTGCGCCACGGTGCGTATCGTGACCGACGCGGGGCCGTGGGAGGTGCCGCTGCGCCTGTGGCGTGACCGGGGGATACCCCTGGACCGTGGCCACGGCGCCCAGGTGGCCCTGCCGGTGGACTCGTGGCCCGTGACCCCGGCCGGACCCCGGCCCGAGGACCCCGAGCGCGAGGCCCGGCCCGTGGCGGTGCCCGTGTCCCTGCTGCCGGATGAGGACCTGCGCGAACCCGTGACGGCCGGGCGGTGGTGGACATGACCACTGCCCCCGGCCCCGCCCCGCTCCCCCGGCTGCTGAGCCTGGACGAGACGTGCGCCGTCCTGGGGGTGCGGCGGGACCTGCTGTTTGCGGAGGTGCTGCCGCACCTGCCGACCGTGCGCATCGGCCGGAGGAGACTAGTCCACCCGGACGACTTGCGCGCATACGTGGACGCCCGCCGCGGTGCGGTGGCCGGGAGTGAGCGCGCATGAGCGCGACGGCCGCCCTGGCCCTGACCGACACAGGATATGCCGTCGTGCCGCTGGTGCCGGCCACGAAGCGCCCTGCGGTGGCGTGGCGTGGCCGCACCGGCCCGGCCACCCGGCGCGCACTGGAAGTCTGGTTCCGCGACGGCCGGCGGGGTGTCGGTGTGCTGACCGGCGCCCCGTCCGGCGGGCTGGCCGTCTTGGACTTCGACGGCCCCGAGGCCGAGCGATGGGCTGCTGGTGCCGCGCTGCCCCTGGCCCCCGAGGTGAGGACGGCGCGCGGCCGTCACCTGTGGTATCGCGCGCCCGCGACACTGCCGAGCGGTACGGCCATCCTGGGGGTGCGTGGACTGGACCTGCGCGGCGCGGGCGGGCTGGTTGTCGCGCCCGATTCCGTCCACCCGTCCGGCCGCCCATACGAATGGGTGCGCCCGCCGTGGGACTGCGCGCCCCCGCCGCTGCCGGAGCGGCTGGTTGCGGACCTGCTGCTGCCGTCGTGGCACCGGGACGGGGTGGACGTATTCGCGCTACTGGACGGCGTGGAGGAGGGCCGCCGAAACGACGCGGCGGCCCGCGTGGCGGGGCACTTCCTGGCCCGTGGACTGGCCGGCGCTGCGCTGCGGGTGGCGGTGTGCGACTGGAACGCGCGGAACCGCCCGCCGCTGCCGGCGCGCGAACTGGAGTCGGTGATACGCAGTATCGAGCGCCGCGAGGCGCGGAAGGGCGCCGAATCGCGCGAACACCTGCGGCCCGCGCTGGAGGCCGCCTGGACGGAGCGGCCCCGGTGGGGAGCGCGCGCGGGCGCGGACGCTGACGTGTACGCGGCCCACCTGCGCATCGCGTGGCGCGCCGGCCGGCTGACGTGGCACGCCAGCATTCGGGACCTGGCGGTGGAGGCGTGGACCGGCCAATGGACCGCACGGGTTGCGACCGCGCGACTGCTGGACGCCGGCCTGCTGGAGCGCGTCCGTGCCGCTGAGGGTGTCCATGCATCCGTCTTCGCCCTGCCAGCCGCCGTCGTCTCTCCCGTCCCTTCGGACCCTCCGGCCGGGGACCCGGATAGGAACAGGGAGAGTGGTTGGATTCCCCCAGAAGAAGAGGCCCTGAGCGGTGAGGAGCGGGCGGCGCTGGCCGTACTTCGGCGCCTGAGTACGGTGTCGGCCGTTGGCGTGGCGCTGGCGCTGGGCGTGGATAACAAGGGCGCGGCGGCCCGCCTGCGCGCCCTGGAGGCCCTGGGGCTGGCCGAGGAGACGCGCGAGGGCTGGCGAGCGGCCGAGGGCGATGCGCGCGCCCTGGAGGCCCGTCGGACGGCCCGGGCTGCCGAACGAGAAAGACTGCGGGACCAATTCGAGGATGAGCGCCTGGCGTGGCGAGCCCGGGTGGCGCGGGGACGCTGACGCGGCTGCACTGTGTCACGTGTGCCGCACGTGCATAGCACGTGCAAAGCACGCGCAGACGCGACGAAGGGGGCGGGGATAGTGAATCGGCGGGAGCGGGAGCGGTTGGCGGATGCACTGGATTCGGCGGGGTTGGCGCTGCGGCACGCGGGCGCGGCGTTGGGCGAGGCGGTGGAGGCCCTGCGGGACGTGACGCCCACGCTGCCAGACAGGGTGGCGCGCGCCCTGCGGCAACGTCCGGGCCAGGCGCGGGGCCGAACCACGAGTGAGGTGGTTCGCGTCGTGCGGGGGGCGGACGGGAGCCTGCATGCGGTTGTCGTTCCCGCGCCGGACGGAGGCGCCGAGGAATGGTGCCGCCCGGACCCAGGCCCGTTCTGAGGCCCCTTGGGAGGTGTAGGGCGGTGGCGCAGGTGTTGGGCGTAACCTGTCCGCGTTGCCGGCGGTTCCTTGGGGCTGTGCTGTCGGGGGTGCGGGTGCGCTGCCCGGACTGTCACACGTGGACAAAGCCCACGGGCGCCCCGCAGAGGCCCACGGCTGCCCCGAAGGGAGGTGGGGCGGCGTGATGCTCCTGGAAGCCGCCGTCGCCGTGCTGGCCCTGCTTGGGCTGCCACGCTGGCCCTGGAGGTAGCGCAGTCGCAACCTACACATAATCACTGACTATGACTGCGATGTGAGCATTCACAGGACGTGACGTTGCACGCTACGCACCGAAGCAGACAACGCGAGGAGATACGCCACAATACTACACATCGCTGATGAGGGCTACTGCGCCGATGCGGCGCATGGCTAGTAACTATCGCAGTCGCATGATACACTGGGCGCGGAGGTGGGCCGGGTGGCACGGGCTGGGGTGGCGGAGCGGGAGCGGGCTTTGGCCATGTTGGAGGAGGGCCGGACGCTGGCGGAGGTGGCGGAGGCGGTGGGCGTCCACCGGGCGACCGTGGCCCGCTGGAAGGCTGCCGGTGCCCAGGCGGGGGCGGACGGCCCGAGCGATGCCCTAGACGGACGGGAACCCTCGGAGGCTCCCCAGGAAGCGGGTGGCGAGGTGGCGCCCACGGAGGCCCGCCCACGGGCGCCGAAGACGCGGCGCATGTCGGCCGCCTTCTACCTGCCCGTGGCGATGGTGGCCCGCCTGGACGCCATGGCGGAGGCGGAGGGTGTGCCGGTGTCGGCCGTGGTGGAGCGGCTGTTGAGGCAGGCCCTAGGCGAGTAATGCGCCAGGCAGCCTTCCGCTGAGAAGCCCGGAGGTGCGCTTTCTGCGCCGTTGGTGAGTGGATGAGGCCCACGAAGAGGCAAAACGCAGCCATGGCCATCCTAGCGCCCCTGGTGGCATTCGTGCGGGGGAGCGGCGTTGTGCGGAGCGGAAAGCGGGGGCTCGAAGGGGGTTGGGGGGCAATGGCTGCGACGAAGCGGCCAAGACGGAACAGTAGCGGAACAGGAACGCGGCCGGCGCCTTCGGGTGCCTGGCGGCCGGGACAGAGCGGGAATCCCCGGGGGCGCCCACCGCTGGACGTTCACGTAAGGGAACTGGCCCGCGCGCATACGGAGGCAGCCATCCTCGCGCTGGTGGAGGTGGCCACCAACCCCGAGCAACGAGGCTCCGACCGCACGGCGGCTGCGGTGGCCATCCTGGACCGTGGGTGGGGCCGGCCGACGGAGCGCGTGGAGCAGGAAGTCGCAGTGGAGGCGGTCGTGCGCGACGTGCAGACGGAACGCGACGAAGCGGCCAAGGAGATTCTCCGGCAACTGTTCCCGTTGGCCGAAGAGGGCATGCAGATAGAGACGGGCGCGCCGGTGGAGGGGTGACACCAAATGCCATCGGGTGACGGGCGGGGCGGCACGAAGGAGCGCCTGCGGGAAGTCGCCATTGGTGCGCTGCTGACGAATCCCACGCACGAAGCGGCGGCGAAGGCGGCCGGCGTATCGGAATCGACGCTGGCCCGGTGGCTGCGGGAACCCACCTTCGCGGCGGCTGTCCGGGAGGCGCGGCGCCGGGCGCTGGAGCAGGCGATGGGCGCGCTGTCCGCCGCGACGGCGGAGGCAGTCGAAACGCTGCGCGCCTGCCTGGGCGCCGAGGGCGAAGCGGTGCGGGTGCGGGCGGCCGTCGCCATCCTGGACCACGCCCTGCGCGGCGCGGAGACGCAGGACCTGGAGGAACGCATCGCTGCGTTGGAAACGGCGCTGGCGACCAAGGGCGCGTGACGGCATGGCGCCATGGCGCCATGGCAGCATCGGGCGTGTAGTGCCACGCCAGAACACTACGACGGCCGCGCCCCGTGCGCGGCGACTGAGGAGGCCGAGGGCGTGAGCGCGGGACTGACGCGGCGCGTGGAGCGATTGGAGCGGGCGGCGCACCCGCTGGCGCGCCTGGAGCCGGGACCGCACCCGCTGTGTCCGCGTTGCGGGCGGTGTGGCGGTATCTGCCTGCCGACGGTGGCGGCGGTGTCTGTCTTCCCCGACTGCGCGGCGCCAGGCGACATGCTGTGCGGTTGCGGGGCGGACTGCCCGACCTGCGGCGGCGCGAAGTCGCCGATGCGGCTGCTGGAGGAATGGCGAGCGGACGGCACGCTGGGATGAGGAGGGGAAGGCGTGAACCGACTTGAGCGGCGGGTGGTGAACGCGGAGCGGCGCACCTTCGGGCGCGGGACATGTCCGCATAGGCCCCCGCTGGTGGTGTACGTGGAAGACTGGCACGGACCCACTAAGAAGCCGCCAAGGGAGCGGCCCTGTTTGTGCGGCCGACCGCGCCTGCGCGTGGTGATTCGCTACGTGAGCAATTGGCGCGAGCGGTACGGCGAAGAGCCGGAGGCCGAAGCCTGAGCCGTCAAGGCGCGCGCCACACTTCCGACATTCTGCATAGTCCGGCTGGTTGCGCCTGCCGTCCTAGATACCGATAATGGATACGTATCGGAAGTCAGGAGGCGGGCGGCATGGCGGACGAAGCGGCCCTGGTTCCGGCGGGTGACACCCTCCCGGCAACGCTGGCGGAGACGGTGGAGCGCGCCGGGGACTACGCGCGGCAGGCGAAGGCGCCGAACACCCTCCGCGCCTACCGTGCCGACTGGGCGGACTTCGCCACCTGGTGTCAGGCCCACGGGCTGGAGGCGCTGCCGGCGACCGATAGCACCGTGGCCCTGTACCTGACGGAAGCGGCGGAGCGGTGCAAGACTTCCACCCTGCAACGACGGCTGTCGGCCATCGCCCAGGCGCACAAGGCGGCCGGACACGTTCCGCCCACGAAGGGCCGGGTGTCCATGGTGTGGCAGGGCATCCGCCGCGCCAAGGGCACCGCGCAGAAGGGCAAGGCGCCCGCGCGGACGCAGGAGGTGCGGGCCATGGTGGCGACCTGTGGGGATGGGCTGCTGGGCACCCGGGACCGGGCGCTGTTGCTGCTGGGGTTCGCGGGCGCGTTTCGGCGGAGCGAGCTGGTTGGGCTGGATGTGGCGGACCTGGACTTTGGCCGCGACGGCCTGACGGTGACGCTGCGGCGGAGCAAGACCGACCAAGAAGGCGCCGGCCAGAAGGTGGGCATCCCCTACGGTTCGACGCCGGCCACCTGCCCCGTCCGCAACCTGCAGGAATGGCTGGAGGGAGCGGACGTGACCAGTGGCCCGGTGTTCCGTGGCGTGAACCGCTGGGGACAGGTGAATGCCGCGCGGCTGACCGATAGGGCGGTGGCCCTGGTAGTGAAGCGGTGCGCCCAAGCGGCCGGGCTTGACCCGGCCCTGTATGCGGGCCACAGTCTGCGCGCCGGGCTGGCGACGGCGGCTGCGGAAGCCGGGGTGTCGGAACGCACCATCATGGCGCAGACTCGACACAAGAGCCTGCCCATGGTGCGGCGCTACATTCGGGACGGCAACCTGTTCCGGGACAACGCCGCTGCGGCCGTCGGACTGTAGCGCGACACCCACCGGCCTTCCGTTACCGCGATGGCGCCCTGGGACAAGCACCGGCCGCGACATTTTTGGACCCCGCTTTCGGGAAACGCCGAGGGGGTTGGCGGGGTGAACATTCAAGCCCGGCCGCTGAAGGATGGCAGGCCCGCGTGGCGCTTGGAGTTTCGGGCGGGCAAGGACCCGGCCACTGGCAAGGCGCGGCGCGAAGTGGAGACGTTTCGGGGCACCAAGCGTGAAGCCGAACGATACTGGAGGAAGCGCCAGGCGGAGATAGACGCCCAGGGTGCTGGGTACGTCCGCCCGGTGAATGAGACGTTGGCCGACTACCTACGCCGCTGGCTGCAAGACTATGCGGAGCCGAACCTGAAGGCGACCACGCTTGGCAGCTACCGAACCCACGTGGAACTCCATATCATTCCCGCCCTGGGCGCGGTGCCTCTGGCGGACCTGACCCCCGTGCAGGTGGCCGCGTGGCAGGCAGACATGCTGCGCAAGCCGGGCCGCCACGGGAAGACCCTCTCCCCCAAGCGCGTGCTGAACGCATACCGGGCGCTGCACACGGCTTTGGAGGAGGCCGTGCGACTGGAACTCCTGCCGTCGAACCCCGTCGGGAAGGTGCGCCCGCCCCGGCAGTCGCCCCAGGAAGTCGCCACATTGACGGAGGCGCAGGTGGTTTCCCTGACCGAAGCGGCGCGCGGGCACCGGCTGGAGGCGCTGTTCGCCACGGCCTGGCAGACCGGGTTGCGCATGGGGGAACTGTTGGGCCTTCGCTGGCAGGACGTGGACATGGAGCGCGGCACCCTGACCGTCGCGCAGGGCGTGGCGACCACGGGCGGCCCCGCCTTCGTCCAGGCCCCTAAGTCGAAACTCTCGGCGCGCACAATCGTTATGCCCCAGACGGTGGCCACCGTTCTGCGCGGGCATGTGGCGCGCCAGGCGGCGGAGCGCCTGAAGGCGGGAGCGGGTTGGCACGACGAGGGGTTGGTTTTCCCCACGGCCACCGGAAAGCCGAACCTGCCCCCCAGCATGGAACGGACATGGTACGTGGTGCGGGACCGGGCCGGGCTGCCTCCCCACGGGTTCCATTGCCTGCGCCACACGTATGCCAGTCTGGCCCTGTCGGCGGGGGTTCCGCTGGAACTGGTGTCGGAGAACTTAGGGCATGCCAACCCGGGATTCACCAAGCGCGTCTATGCGAAGTACCTGCTGGACGCCAAGCGCGCCGGGGCGGACACCATGGCCGAAGTGGCGCGGCGGCTGCGAGGCTGAACACCAAAAACACACCAAAGAGACGCTGGGCCAGGACATCATCCTACTGCGCCAAGGGATGAGCGGACTGCATTAGGGGTCTGCAAAACCCTTATGCGGCGGTTCGAATCCGCCCGTCGCCTCCAAGCAAAGCCAGCTACCCCGAAGCGCCATGCTCCGGGGTTTTTCAGTTCTCCTTCCCTTGTGCCCCCCGAAGGCGGCAACCCGCGGTCCCCCAGGCCGGCAAACCACAGCAGCCGCACTGAGGCCCCGCCAGGGGCGCCGGCGAAGAACCGTTTGTTCAGTTCATGTACCGGGCATGACCGCCATCGATTCAGCGGACACCTGGAGCCGCGACCGCCCGGTCTCCGCGTCGACGCCGGCATGCCAAGACCCGGACCGAACTCGATACTATGGCCAGGAGAAACACGTCCCGTCGGCGGATCCCCGTGAAAGCCGCCGCCGCGATGAGGGAAGGCGGGACACGGCAGAACGGGATGGCCTGCCAAACGGCGTGGAACGGGTGGAAGGCCGGAACGCTCCGCCAAGCAGATGCCGACGGGAACAATCCCTCGTGGATGTCCCGCTATCATCGGAGAGCAAAAGGGGGCCGCCCTCGATGCGCGGGTCACCACGAGAGACGGGAGGTCAAGTCTGGACCGTCAGGTGGCCGGCCTGTCGGGGACGACGTGCCGCTGTCAGAGCGAGTCTTGCGGTTTGAACCGTGCGGACTGGTGAGCGCCCCGGAACGCGGCGCGGGCAACCCTGCGTCGCCTGTCGCCGGGAGTTCGCCGGAGACGCGAATCGCCAGTGGCGGCAAGAGGCCTTGAGGAGAGGAGCGGTCATGTCCATGAGCAAGGCAGGAACGATCGCAAGCAGCATATGGACGGGCGCGATGCGTCTTCTGGCACCGCTGACCACCTGGACGGCGGCGCGCGCACCGGCAGGCGTGCCACGCTGGGTATGGGCCGCGGCCGTCGTGCTCATCGCCTACATAGTCGGCCGACTTGGCGGGCGGCTCCTGTCGGGCCTTCTCCGTTGGGGCCTGCTGGCCGCCGGCGTCGTGATCGCATGGCAGATCCTCCACGGAACGATCCCAAGCCCGCACGGCTAAGAGTGCCCTCGGCCTCCGCGCCCGGAAATGCCGGCGCGTCTGATCTCGGACGGCGCCCCGCCCAGGCACCTTCCTCGCTGGCGTGTCGGCGCCAGCCCGCGGGAGGGGTCTGTCGACCATCCAGCACGCCCCGGCACCGCCTGCCCTCCCATGGTGCGCGCGTCACAGTTCGGGCATTATCCAGGCCTTCCCCTCATGAGCCACGACCCTCCACCCGAAGCGTCCATACAGAGATCTGACGTGCTTGCCATCCCCGTCATCCGCCACCGCCAGCACCACACGGTCGCAGCCGGTCAGCCGGAGCCACACGCGCGTGCCGCAGAAGCCACGAGCCCGGGCCGCGCCCCCGCCAAAAATCATGCGGCGCGGGGACTGTCGGGTTCAGGCGACAGCCGAAGCGTCGCTCCCTCTCTTGCGTTGTGCAACGAAGCACATACGGCACTATGCGAACATGAACCGAACAGTGCGACTGGCGTTGAATCAAGAACGGCGTGCGGCTGCATCACCTCACTTACCGAGAAACAATAGGCGAGTGCCCGAATCTGGTCTCCGACCTGCTGATCCAGGCGCGAGTGAAGGCAACACCACCGGGGCCGCGAGTCAGGCGCGCGACGGCACCGGGCGCTGCGGTTCAGCCGTCGCCACCACATCCCGCATCCCCGCCCACTCACGCCAGATGTCGGTCATGCACTCCCAATGCACGGCGTCGTGATCGACGTGGTGCAGCCGGAAGAACACAGCGTAGCGGATGAACGGAGCGGCGTTCCCCGCCACTCCGTGCGCCAGTTGATAGTGGCAGAGTACGGCGTCCCCGGCGTGCACCTGCAGTTGCCTCGGCTGCGGCATCTCGACGGCCGGCATGCCCTGCAGCAGACTCTGCGCTCCGTGTTCGCGGAAATACCCCTCGAAGAGGCGATGCGTGCCTGGCCACACGGTGAAGTTGCCGCTCTGGGGCCCGGGGAGGTCGCTGAGGAACACCCCGACCAGCGCGGTGAAGTTGGCGATCGTACCCGCCTCGACACCGTTTTGGGGCGAGTGCATCCCGTCCAGGTGCGCAGCGGGCCGGCGCGCCTCTCCGGACACCGGAAACCGCAGGGCAATCTGCCCGCGGCCCACCCTGCGCACGGCCCCAGGCCCGATCAGTTCCTGCGCGGCCTCCCACGCACCATCGTAGAGGAGATCGACGATCGAGGGTTCCCCGGAAAGCTCGGGACAGTACGAACGCGCGCGGAACTCTTCCAACCGCTCGGGCGGCATCCCCCGCTCCCCGAGCGCGGCGTTGATCGCCCGCAACGCCGCGCCGACGCGCCCGGCGGACACCGCCTGCGGCAACACGACGAAGCCGTCCCGGTACAGGTCCTGCTTCTGCGCCTCCGTCAAAGCCATCGCCATCGCTCCCAGCCGCCGCAACCTGCGCCGCCGATTCCCCGCCGCCCCCCACCCACCTGCGGCTCTGGGCACGCATTCCTCGGCCGGCGCCATCCGCCCGCCCGGAGACCCCTTCCGCATCACACCCCCTGATCCAATCGTTACGCCGGCCGGCGCGACGGAGCACACAAGCCGCTTTACGACGGCGCCCCGCGTCTGCCCCGCGCCGCCGGAATCGCGCGCACCGGTGCATCTCCTGGTCCGGGTGCCGCAGACGACTTGCCACCCGTGGCCGGTGACCCGGACGGCCGGGCGCGGCGGGTTCTTCCGCTCGGCGCGCGCGCCGCCACCGGGTCGGCGCCCGCCCCGGCCGGCGGCGTGTCGAACAGGAAGGACACGCGCCCGGTAGCCGCCTCTAGGCGCAGACGGGCGGCAAACGTGGAGCCGTCCTTGGATCGAAACCCGCGCAGCACCCGACTGGATACACCGCGGGTGATCAAGTCCCTGGCCTGGTTGACCGTCAACCGCTTGCCCGCCACCAACTTCCACAAAACCCAGCGGCAGCCGCCATCGTCCCGCCGCCAACGGGAACACCCGAACCCCTTGCGACCCTCCACGATGGCCCCACCGCAAAGCGGGCATACGCCGATACCCCCGCCGTCCAGCGGCGCGGAGCCGGCCACGCGACCCCGCCGGGTGGGCGCAGGCGTTGCGGAGGCCGCCGGCGCCACCACAACGGTCCGTTCCTGCCGCCCCACATCCGCAACCATGCGCGTCGTCAGCGCCGCGATGTCTTCCAGGAACTCGCTTGCCCGCACCCGGCCGGTCTCGATCGCCCCCAACCGTTCCTCCCAGGCGCCGGTCGTGGCCGGATCGCGCAGTTCCGCCGGCGCCAGGCCCACAAGGGCCTCGCCCCGCTGAGTGGGGACCAGCGAGCGCTTTTCCCGCCGGACATACTCGCGCTTGACCAGGGTTTCGATGATCGCGGCCCGGGTGGCCGGCGTCCCCAGCCCGCGCGCCCGCATGGCGTCCGCCAGGACCTCGTCATCCACCAGCCGGCCGGCCGTTTCCATGACACGCAGCAGGGTGGCTTCGGTGTACCGGGGCGGGGCCTTGGTCTGGCGCTGCTCAAACCGGGCGTCCTCACAGATGGATTCGCCCCCCTCACGCAAGGAGCCGACATCCCCCGCCTCGACGTCCATATCGGCCGGCTCCTCTGCCGCGTCGGCGCCTGAGCCCGCTTTGCCGCGGCCTCTGGCGCCCGACCGGCCCGACCTGGTGGTCGCGGCCGCGGGCGGCTCGACCTCCCGCCACCCCTCGACCACCAGCACCCGCGCCCGGGACCGGAAGGTTTCACCGGCCACCTCCGTAACCACCACGGTCTCGTCATACTCGGCCCACGGCAACAGAGCCGCGAGGAAGCGCCGCACCACCAGTTCATACACGCGCCGCTCGTCCTCGCTCAACCGCTCAACCGCCGGTGCCTGGGCCGTCGGCAGCAGTGCGTGGTGGTCGGTGACCTTGCGATCGTCGACGACGCGGCGCCCCGGATGGGGTAGGTTCTGGACCAGCCGGCCGGCCACGGCGGCCGGGGGTCCCTGCACCGCCCGCAACCGCGCCGGGAAGGTGCGGAACGTCTCCGCGGACACGAACTGGCTGTCCGTGCGCGGATAGCTCAGCGCCTTATGCCGCTCATAGAGGGATTGCGCCGCGGCCAGCGTGCGCGCCGCCGTCATGCCGAAGCGGGCATTCGCCGCCCGCTGTAGGTCCGTCAGGTTGAACAGGCGCGGCGGGGACTCCTCGGCCCGCTTGCGGATCACGGATGCGACCCGCCCGACCTTACCGCGCACCCGTGCCACCACAGCCTCGGCGGCTTCCTTATCCGGCAGCCGGTCCTGTTGATCACGAAACCACCGGCCCGCGTACCGGTGCGCGTCGGAAACGAAATCGCCAAGCACGACAAAGTACTGCTCCGGCCTGAACTCCCGGATCTCCGCCTCGCGGCGGCACAACAGCGCCAGGGTCGGCGTCTGCACCCGCCCGGCGCTCCACAGCCCCCCGTGCCGCGCCGAAAGCGCCATCGTGGCATTCATTCCGACGAGCCAGTCGGCGGCACCGCGGGCGCGCGCCGCATCCGCAAGGTCGCCCATCGGTGGCCGCAACGCGGCGAAGGCGGAGCGCACCGCCGCCGGGGTGCCCTCCGACAGCCACAGGCGCGACGCGGGGCCCGTATATCCGCAGACCTCGGCGATGTACGCCCAGATCAACTCTCCCTCGCGCCCGGCGTCAGTCGCGACGATCACCGCTTCCGCCTTGGCCAACAGGCCGCGGATCACTTGCAATTGGGCGGTGCGCCCCTCCCGCGGCCGCAGGACGAACCGGTCGGGAAGCACCGGCAGGCGGTCCAGCCGCCACCGCCCTTTGAGGTCCGGCCGGTAATGCTCCGGCGGGGCCAGTTCCACCAGGTGGCCCAGAGCCCACGTCCACGTGAACTGCCGGCCGTCCAGGCGTCCCTCGGCCCGCCTGGCACCAGGGTCCATCACTCGGGCGAGATCCATGGCCACCGAGGGCTTTTCCGCAAGCACCAGACGCACCGGCCCGCCCCCCTCGCCCATGCTACACCGCCTTGGGAAGGGATGGTGGCACGACCTGGTCCGGCCAGACAAACCGCTTGCGACCGCCCAGACCTTCCGCTATGCTTGTCACCGCCGTAACCATGCGGTGATCGGCGTCGGGTGGCGCGGTAGCTCAGTCGGTAGAGCAGCGGACTGAAAATCCGCGTGTCGGCGGTTCGAATCCGCCCTGCGCCACCATAGAACACCAGACAGTCAACGGACCATCGGGACGCCGCCGGGACCAATTCCCGGCGGCGTCCCGCGTTGTGTACCAGGAATCTGCCAGGCCCGCGACCGTGCCACGGTGGTATGCCAACCGGTCGGCGACCGGCTGCCACGGAGCGCGCCGGCCCTTCGCCGCTCACCGCCCACACGCTGCCGTCCGGCGCCCGAGGCGGAACGAAGACTCTCCGTCTGGCCGGGCGATCCGCACACCGCCGTGGCAACTGGCGGCGGAACGCTGCAGGAAGATGCTCCACCCCAGGTATACACCCCCCACGAGTGCCGAGCGAACCGGTGAACATGAGCGAACGCCCCCGCATTGGCCGTCGCGCACCTGACCCTGGGCAGGATGTGGTTCCATTCGGCTGAGATCACTGGGGGCTGCGAGTTGATGGCAAAGATCGCACCGCAACCCATGGTGTCGCACCGGCAGGACCGGCGGACATCGCGACGGCAGATGCTTGGCGTGGCCGCGGCCTGGGGGGCCGCCCTCAGCGGCGGCATCCTCGCGGGATGCGGCCCGGCGGCACCGACGAAAGCGGCGCAGCGCGTGACGCTCTTGCTCCAGGCGGCGGCCCAGGGTTCCTATGCGTTTGCGTCACCGGCTGAGTGGCCGCAGGCCAGCAGGCTGCTGTATGACGCCACGTCCGCCTTCCGCGCCAAGCACCCGAGCGTCGACCTGCGGTTTTGGGGCACGACGGCCAACCCCGTGGCCGAGGTGATCGCAGGTACCGGCCCCGATATCGTGCAGTTGCAGGGTGGCCAGGGTGCGGTCGGCACCTGGGTGGACAGCGGCCTGCTGGTCGATCTGGAGCCCTATGTGCGCAAGGCCAACCTCGACCTGAAATCGACCTTCGCCAGTAGCGCCCTCGCGGTGGCCAGGAATGGCGCCTCCCTGTACGCATTCCCCTACTACAGCGAGACCATGGCGATGGCGGTCAACGAAGATGCCCTGGACGCGATCGGTGTGGCGTATCCGCCGCCGGACTGGGACTACAAACAGTGGGCCCAGTGGTCCCGCGAAGTGGCCGCAGCGCTCCGCGCCAAGGGGGCGTCGAGCTCCGCGCCGCGGTTCGCCACCACGGTCGCCACCATCTTCGGCGGCCCGGTGCCGGCCGGATTCTACTTCCATGGCTGGGGCGGCGGGATCGTCGACATGCGGGATCGCACTCGAAGCCTGCTCGATACACCGGAGTCGGTGGCCTGTGGTGAGTTTCTCTATGGACTGCTGCTGGAAGGGGTGGCTCAGCCAGCGCAGCTGATCCCGCCCGCGTTCGTCGCCGGGCGCCAGATCGCGGCGGCGGACCAGCAGGGCTTCGTCATGCGTGACGCGCTCAACCTCCGGGCCGTGAAGTGGGCGTACTATCCCATGCCTCGCTGGCCGCGCGGCGCGTACGACTTCACGAACGAAAATCTTGTGGGTATCAACGCGGCGACAAAGAACGTCGAGGCGGCGTGGGAGCTACTGGCCTTCATCTGCGCCTCTGCCCACTACCAAAGGGCACTGATGCACCTCTTTCTCTATCCACCGGCCCTGAAAAGCCTGTGGTCGGAATGGGTTGCCGAGGTGCACGCCGTCGCCCCTCCGTTGAAGGGCAAGCATGTCGAGGTTTTCACAGCGCGCATGCAGGACAACCTGTTGGTGCCGGTGTACGGCGGATCGTTTTCTGGCTCAGATGCGCAGGCCATGAACATTGTCACGAACTACTGCGCCCAGATTCTGGCGCGCAAAGTCGACGTACCGGGGGCGTTCGCCGCCATCACCCATGAGGTGAACAAGCTGGAGCTCCGTGCAGCCCAGCATCAAACCGCGGCGAAGGTGGAACAGGCCCGCTATCCGGCCCGGGGACCGACCATCGCAACGGTGGCACCGGGCCGATGAGCCACCACTCCGAGCTGGCCGGCACTCCTGAACCTTCCGGTTCGAGCGGCCTCCCGGGGTGGATGCGGAATGTGCCTTGGTGGGCGAAGACGGGTTCGAACCGCCGACCCCCTGCGTGTAAGGCAGGTGCTCTACCGCTGAGCTATTCGCCCCGGCGCAGGCGCAGTATACCGACCGCGGCCTTGGTCCGTCAAAGCGCGAACCGCTCGCGCCGGGCGGTGCGGCCTCAGAACACCCAGAACGCAAACAGCGCATATAGGCCGCCCGCGGCCACGAGCACCCAGGGTTGCAGCCGCCGGGTCGCCCGGAAGGCCACGAGGATGCCGGCCGCGGCGGCGAGGGCCAGGAGCGCGGCGACGCCCTCCGTCGTGGAAAAGCGCCAGGGCGTGAACCACATACCGATCGCCGGGATCACCGCGCCCTGCAACACCATCGCGCCCGTGACGTTGGCGACGGCAAGCGTGTCCTTGCCCTGGCTCGTCCACACCACACTGTTCACGGTTTCAGGTAATTCCGTGGCCAGGGGCGCCACCAGCGCCGAGAGCACGAAACCGGACACACCGAGCCGCACCGCCAACCCGGACAGGGTGTGCACGAAAAGTTCCGCCCCGCTCAGCATCACCGCGACCGCCGCCGCCAACTGGATCGCGATGGCCCGCCAGGAGCTACCCGGACTCCGCGCGAAAAGCAGGGGCGCCGGGTCCGCCGCCGCCGCATCCTCGTCGCCCGCCCTTGCCAGCACCCGCACGACAAACAGCACATAGGCGGCGACCAGCACCAGCCCCACCACGGCGCGCAGTAGCCGCCCGGCGCCCACCAGCCCGCAGGCCGTGGCGGTTCCAAAGGTCAGGAGAAAAAAGACGAGGTCGCGCTGCAACCCGAAACCGTCCACCTGCAGCGCACGTCCGTCGCGCCGCAGCGCCCCGGCACCCAGCAGGGCGAATCCCAGAGTCGCCAGCAAGAGTGGCGCGCCCAGGATCGCGCCGATGCTGACGGCGTCCCCGGTCGAGGCCCGTCCGAGCCCGACGGCGGCGAGCACCGCGATGGACGCTTCCGGAAGCGCGGTGCCCAGCGCGGCAAAGACGCTGCCAAGGGCCGCGTGCGCCATCCCCGACCGGCGACCGAACCACTCCAAGCCATTCGTGAACAGCCGCGCACTGGCGAGCACCGCCAGCAGTCCGCCGCACAGCGCGAGCACCGACGACACCGCGCGCCTCCCCTCCGTGCGGCCGCAACGCCCATCATGCCGCCCCTCGCCGCCGGTTAGACTACCCGGCGGGGGGGATGCTCGTGGACACGCCGCACCGCCCGCTCCTGTCCGAACACGCCAAGTCGGCCATCGCGCGAGAACTGGGCGTCGCCGACTTGGTCGCCACACACGGATGGGGAGCCGTCTCGTCCCATACCTGCGGTTCCGTCGTCCGAGTCGCCCTGGAGCACGCCATGGCGCACCTCGACTCCCGCGCCCACGACCCACGCGCCGTCGGCCCGGGCCGACGAGACCGCTGACGACAGCGGCGGGGCCGTCCGGTCCCGCCCTCATCCCATCAATCCAACGGTAACCGCTGCCGCATCAGGGTACTGCGCTGCTGCAGCAGGTGGGCCAACTCTTCCTGAAGGTGGGCCAGTTCGTGCCTGGTGCGCTCCCAGTGCAGCCGGGCGGTGCCGGCGTCAGGGGCGTGCGGGACATCGTCACTGGACGATTGCGCATGCGTCAACCACAGCACCCCCAACCGCGCGCGCAGTGCCTCGCCCTCCCCGGCCGGGGCGTCGCGGACCGCCGCCTCCAGCACCCGGGCGCGCCCCGCCAGCTCGGCCCGGGGCACGCGGCGAAACTCCGCCCGCCACTGGCGCACCTGCGCCGCACGGGCCGGGACGACGGCGCACCAGCTTTCCACCACCTCTTTCCAATCGGCACGCGGTCCGAGGTCTCGACGGTCGCCCGCGCCCGCCGGCGCGGCCGCCATCAGCCAGAACAGACGCTGCAACTCCCGTTGGCGTGTGGCCACACGCTGGCGCAGGGCCGGCACATCCCCGACCAGGGCCGTCAGCTTGCGGTTGCGCCAACGCAGCACCAGGGCGCTGGCGAAGCAGAGATAGGCCGCGAGCGTCGTGACCGCCCCCAGCAGGATGCGCCCCCACCACGCCTCCGGCAGCACCCCAGCCACCGCGCCACCCGCAAGCAACGCCGGCAGCGCCAGCCACCGCAAGGCGCGCCTAGAGCGCGGCCCATAGCGGACGCCCTGGAGGAGGAACTGCACGGCCGCCACCATGGCCACCAGGAGGACGACCGCTGGAACCAGCAGATACTCGACCATGCGCCCTCACCGCGCCTCCATTATGCTGGGGGACCGGCGTCCCCCGCCGCGTGCACCCGCGACCGGCGAGCGCGCCCAGAACAGATCACACATGGAAGCGGAACTCGATGACGTCGCCGTCGCGCACGATGTAGTCCTTGCCTTCCAAACGCAGCATACCTCGGTCGCGTAGCGCCTTCCAAGAGCCGACCGCCTCCAGGTCGGTGAAGGCGGCCACCTCGGCGCGGATGAAACCACGCTCGATATCGGAGTGGATCTTGCCGGCCGCCCGCCGCGCGGTGGTTCCATCCGTGATCGGCCAAGCCCGCACCTCGTCCTCGCCCGCCGTGAGGAAGGAAATGAGTCCCAGGGCAGCGTACGCGGCCCGCGCCAGTCGGTCGGTCCCCGTCTCACTCAGGCCGTACGAGGCGAGAAAGGCCGTGCGGTCCTCGCCCTCCAGCCCGGCGATCTCCGATTCCACCCGGGCGCTGCATGGGACCACCAGGATGCCCGCCTCCCGCGCCCAACCCCAGAGCTCCGGCCAGCGGTCGGCGACATCGCGCAGTTCCGTCTCGCCCACATTAAGCGCCATCAGGGCGCTGCGCGCCGTCAACAGGCCGAAACCGGTCAGCAGGCGCGCCTCATCGGCGCTCAACCCAACCCGCCGCACCGGGATCGCGTCACCCAGGGCCTGGGCACAGCGGTCCAGCGCCTCGAGTTGGCGTTCCTCCTCCCGGCTGCGGGTGCGATTCTTGCGCAGCCGCTCCGCAACGGCCTCGACGCGTTCCAGGTCCGCCAGCAGCAACTCCTCTTCGATGCTGCGCGCGTCCCGTAGCGGATCCACCCCGCCGGAAGGGTGGGCAAGGGATGGATCCTCGAAGGCGCGCACCACGTGCAACAGGGCATCCGTCCGCCGCACGCCCTCGAAGAACGCACTGCGCTCGCCGCGCTCCAACCGCCCTGGCACCAACCCCGCCAACTCCGTCAGCTGCAGGTGCGCCGGTGTCACCTTGCGCGGGTGCAGCATGGCCGCCAGCGTGTCCAGCCGCCGATCCGGCACGTGCGCCACGGCGACCCGCCCGCTCGGAGCCCCGCCGCACAAGAGCGCCAGCAGGCTGCTCTTGCCGCTTCGCGGCAACCCCACCAAACCCAACTCCACGTCCATACCCCCCGGCGGGTTGCGGCCGATACGCGCCGCGCCACCCACGTTCCACCATGTCCCGCGCGCCCGGCGGCCTCCACCGCACCGCGCCCCTCAATCCACGGTGACGGCCGACTCCAGGACGCGCAAGCCACCGCCAGCCGTGTCCAGCACCGCCTCGACACCCAATGGCAACGTCCAGCGCAATTCCCCGTGCCCGAGCGGCAATCCGGCCAGACAGGCCTTGCCAAGCGGCCGCAGGTGCTGGGCGAACACGCCCAGAGGCTCCACCCCGCCGGCAGACGGACGGCAGGCCGCGAGCTCGCCGATCAGAAACCCCGCCGCGGCACGCAGTTTCCCGGCCTGCTCCAGTTGCACCAGATAGCGGTCCAGGCGGTAGGCCGGCTCGTGCGTATCCTCGAGCAGCAGCAGCCGCCCGGCCGTATCCAACTCCCACGGCGTGCCCAGGGTGGCCGCCACCAAACTGAGGTTGCCCCCCACGATCCGTCCACGGGCCACCCCCGGGAAGAGCACGTGCCCAGGGGCGGCCTGGGGCCAGGAGGGCAGGCCCAGAGGCGCAGGGTCGCACAGCACGCGCAGCAGGGCGTCCAGGTTGGCCGCCCCCGGTCCCTCCAGGGCCAGATCCGTAATCATTGCACCGTGCAGGCTCACCAATCCCACGCGGGCGCAGGCCGCATGCAGCGCGGTGATGTCGCTGAAGCCCACCAGCGCCTTGGGCCGCGCCAGCAGCTCGCCCGCGTCCCAGAGCGGTAGCAGGCGCATCGACCCGTAACCGCCGCGCGCGCAGACGACCGCACCGATCTCCGGGTCGGCCAGCATCGCCGCCAAGTCGGAAGCCCGATGCGCATCGCTGCCGGCACACAGACCGTCGCGGGCAAAGACGTGCGGCGCGAGACGGCATTCGAAACCGCGGGCCCGCAGCGCCGCCACCCCGGCGTCGACCGCCGCCGGATCCGGCGCCGAAGCCGGCGCGACGATCCCGATGCACCCCCCCGGCCGCAGCGCCGGCGGTCGAATCCACGGCCCTGCGTCCGCGGCGGCGGCCAAGCGATCCCCTCCCAGCACGATGCCCGCGCCTAGCCCGCCGGGCCCCCGGGGTCCGCGTCGTCGTCCAGCGGGGCGTCGAACACCGGCAGTTCCGGCAACCCGGGATGGCGCAAGGGTGCGAAACGCAGGGCCGCAGCTCCGAACATCGCGATCCCGCCGCCCAAGAGCAAAGGAAAGAGCGCGCGCACCACCAGGCCGGCGATCAGCACCACCAGCGGGCCGAGCAGCATCAGAATGGTGAAGATGGGGTTGGCGACCGCCTCCCAGACCGCCAGGCGAAGGGCCCGCCACAGCGACAGGTCGGACACGGCCAGCATCGGTATCAGGTACATGTTGACCATCAGGAAGAACAGCACCAAATAGAGCAGCAGGATCGCCACGCCGAGCAGCAGGAAGGCCGGCAGCAGGCGCCGGTCCTCGGCCACGTTCGCGTAGACGCTCACGAAGATCAGGGCCCAGAAGGCGCTGAGGCCGACCGACCGCAGGTAGCGGCGGCGAAAACCCCGAAAGAAGCTGCGCAGGGCGTCGAAGGGTCCATTGTTCTCGCCGCTCCAGATGGCGTCGACGGCCGTGAACAACCCCACGGTGCCCGGCCCCACAAACAGCAATGGCAGCAACCCGAAGGCCGCCGCGACCAGGATGCCCCCGCCCTTATGCAGGATCGTCGGGACCGCGGCGACGCTGATCGTGGCCAGCAGGCAGAGAAACCAAAGCACGCTGACCAAGACCAGTTCCAACAGGTGCTGCCAGCCCCGTTCGCGCACACCGGCCAACACCGTCCGCACCGCCTCGCCCGTGGAGGGCCGCCCCCCCCGGGAAGGCGCCCCCGCGCTACCCGCCCGACCCAACCCGCCGCCTCCCCCGCCAGAGCCCGCGCTCTGTCACGATCCAGTCCACGGGCTGATCCCACGGATCACTCGGGACCCGATCCAGCAGCTGTCCGTGAAAACACAGGCCGATGCGCACGCAATCCGGGCGCAACTCCGCAAGCAGCCGGTCGTAATGACCACCACCCCGGCCGAGGCGCCCCCCCGCGGCATCGAAGCCGAGCCCGGGCACCAACACCGCATCCACGGCCAGCGGGTCCAGCGGTGCCAGGGCCGCCGCGTCCAGGTCGGGGTGGGCCGGGTCGAATCGCCGCGGCTGCAGCCCCCGGCCGACCACCAGGGGCCGCGCCAACCCGACCCCGGCCGACCTCAGTTCCCGCTCCAGGTCGGCCGTCTGCGGTTCCCGCACCAGGGCGTGGTAACTGAAAACCAACCCGGCCGGCTTGAGCACCGCGGCCGCCAGCAACCGGTCGCGCAACTCGCGGCTCCAGCCGCGCACGTCGTCCAGGGACACGGTCCGCCGCCAGGCCAGCAGCCGCTCCCGCAATTCCGCCTTGCCGGCGGGCTTCACTCCAACACCACCAGCACCTGCCGGGCCGCGACCTGATCCCCGTGCTGCACGCGCACCTCCCGCACCGTGCCGGCGCGGGGGGCAGGGATGTCGTTATCCATCTTCATCGCCTCCAGCACCAGCAGCACCTCGCCGGCAGCCACCGCCTGACCCGACTCGACGCGCACCTCCGTCACCACGCCGGGCAACGGGGCAAGCACCTCGGCGCCCGAGGCGGACCCGGCGGGCGGAGTCGCTCGCGCCGGTGCGGGGGGGGGCGGCGGCTCGGACCCCACCATCGGCCGCGGGGTCGACACCGGCCCGGCCGCCACCGGCGGCGCCGGAGCCGACTCCGCACCGAGTTCTTCTACCGTGACATCGTAGCTCCGACCGTTCACCGTGATCCGCAACCGCTGCACCGTAACCGCCACGCCCCTACCGGGAAGAGTGGATCTGCCGCCGCAGCCTCCGCCCAGCCGCAGCCGCTTCAAGCCGGCCCGCCAAGGCCCAGACCGAAGGCCCGGTGGGTGCCCGCCGCACCTGCGTCACCAGCGGCTGGCGCAGACCGAGCCGGCGCGCCGCGTGGGACGCCGCCGCCAGGACGACCAACAACACCTCCGAATCCAGAGGCTCCGCGGTCGCATCCCCCGGCAGGCTCATAACGGCAGGTTCCCGTGCTTGCGGGCGGGCGGATCCTGGCGCTTGTGGACCGCCGCGTCGAGCGTCCGCCGCAGCCAGGACCGAGTGTCGGCCGGATCCAGTACGGCGTCCACATAGCCGCGCGCGGCCGCGACGTAGGGATGGGCAAAGGTCTCCCGATACTCCGCCACCAGGCGGGCCCGGGCACCCTCGGGGTCGGAGTCCGCCGCGATCTCCCGCCGAAAAATGATGTTGCAGGCCGGCTCCGGGCCCATGACCGCAATCTCGGCCCCGGGCCAAGCCGCGGCGAAATCGGCACCCAGCCCGCGGCTGCACATGGCGATGTAGGCGCCGCCGTACGCCTTGCGCACGACCACGCTCACCTTGGGTACCGTCGCCTCGGCGTACGCGTAGAGAACCTTGGCCCCGTGGCGGATGATCCCCCCGTGTTCCTGGTCGGTGCCGGGCAGGTACCCGGGCGTGTCCACGAGCGTGACCAGCGGCAGGTTGAAGGCGTCGCAGGTGCGCACGAAGCGGGCGATCTTCTCCGAGGACGCGATGTCCAGACAACCGGCGAGCATACGCGGCTGGTTGGCCACCACCCCCATCGGGCGCCCGCCGAGGCGGCCCAGACCGACCAGGGCGTTCTGGGCCCATCCCGCATGCACTTCCAAGAAGGAGTCCGGATCCAGGATCCCGTCGATCACCTGGCGCATGTCGTATTGCCGGTTGGCCTCGGCGGGCACCACCGCGCGCAGGGCCTCCACCGGGCCACAGCCCGGGGCCGGGTCGAGCTGCGGCGGATCCTCCAGGTTGTTGGCCGGCAGGTATCCGAGCAGGGTGCGCACCCGCTCCAGGCACCGCGCCTCGTCTGTGTCCAGGAAGTGGCACACCCCGGAACGAGCCGAGTGCACGGCCGCCCCGCCGAGTTCCTCGTGCGTCAGCGACTCGCCCAGCACGGCCCGCACCACGTCCGGACCCGTGATGTACATCTGGGAGACGCCCGACACCATGAAGACGAAGTCCGTCAGGGCCGGCGAATACACGGCCCCACCCGCGCAGGGTCCGAGGATGACGGCCAGCTGGGGGACCACCCCCGAGGCCAGGACATTGCGCCGGAAGATGTGCGCGTAGCCGTCCAGGGCGTCGATCCCCTCATGGATCCGTGCGCCGCCGCTGTCGTTGATCGCCACCAGTGGGCACCCGGCCTCCAGGGCCAGGTCCTGCACGCGTACGATCTTGCGCGCGTGCATCTCCCCGAGTGAACCGCCCAGCGCCATGAAATCCTGCGCATACGCATACACCGTGCGGCCGTCCACCGTACCGAAACCGGTCACGACGGCGTCCGCGGGCACATCGCGCCGCTCCATACCGAAGTCACGCGCCCGGTGCCGCACGTGCAGGCCCAATTCCACGAAGCTGCCCGGATCGAAGAGCTCCGCCAGACGCTCCCGGGCCGTCCGCTTACCCGCGGCGTGCTGGCGCGCCACGTCCTGCCCTCGGCCCTCATCCCGCAGACCGCGCTCCCGATCCCGCAACTCGGCCAGCAAGTCCCGCGCCTCGGGGCCCGTGGGCACGGCGCAACGCTCCTTCCGGGCGGTGCGCGAGGGCACTCGCGCTCCACAGGCATGGTGGTCCGCACCTGCCAGGATAGCCGCTTGGGACACGATGGGCAATCGGCGCCAGGGTGCGGGCCGGCCGGCGGCGAAAGACCGGCCCCGTCGCCGTGGTGGCTCGCCCACCGGGGTGGAAAGGGGCAGTCGTTTGGCACAGGTGGCGGCGATCACGGGAGCGAGCAGCGGCATCGGACGGGCCGTGGCCCGCCACTTTCTGCGCGCCGGCGGGCCGGTGGCGCTGCTGGCCCGGCGCGGCGGCCTGCTCGACGAACTGTTGGGCCAGGAACGCCCCGGGGGCGGGGATGCCTGGGCCTGCCCCGGCGACGCCACAGACCCCGCCGCGGTCCAGGCATTCGTCGACGGCACGGTGGCACGCTTCAAGCGGCTGGACGTGCTGGTGCTCGCCGTCGGCTGGAACGTCCCGGACCGGGCCCTGACCAGCATCACCCCGGAACGCTTCCGCTCACTGATCGACGCCAACCTGCACAGCGCCTTCCTGGCGACGCACGCCGCCCTGCCCCACCTCCGCCGCCAGGAAGGCGGCCTGATCATCTACATCTCGTCGGTCAGCGCCATCGCCCCCGACGCCTCGGGGGCGGCCTACCAGGCGGCCAAGCACGGACTGACCGGGCTCGCCAACGCCGTGCGCTTCGAAGAACAGCGGCACGGCATCCGGGCCAGCCTCATCTGCCCGGGCGTCGTGGACACGCCGCTGTTGCGGCAGCGGCCGCAACCGCCCGCACCGCAGGACCTGGCGCGCGCCCTGCAGCCGGAGGACGTCGCGGCCGCATGCGCCTTCCTGGCCGAGTTACCGCCCAGAGCCGTCGTCCCCGAGTTGGTGATCCGCCCGACGCTGCTGACCTGAAGGCCCGCGCGCCTCAGCCGGGCGCGACGCGGTTGCGCGCGGCCCAAGGATCCGCCGCCGCCCAGAAGGCGCCGCGGAAATCGCCCAGGGAACCGGCCGCGATCCGCCGGCGCAACTCGGCGACGAAACGATGCAGCGTATGGAGATTGTGCAGCGTGAGCAGCCGGGGGCCCAACATCTCGCCGGCCCGCAGCAGGTGGCGCACGTAGGCGCGGGTATGGGCGCGGCACAGGGGGCAAGCGCAGCTCGGATCGACCGGCCGCAGGTCGTCGGCGTAGGCCGCGTTGCGCGCCACCAGACGTCCGTTGCGCCCTTCAGGAAAGGCCTCCGGGGCCAGTTCCGCACCCGTCTCCGTCGGCAGGAGTCCCGCCGGCAGCACCAGGGCCGTACCGTTGCGGGCGATGCGCGTCGGCAGCACGCAGTCGAACAGGTCCACCCCGTGCCACACCGCCTCCAGCAGGTAGTCCGGCGAGCCGACGCCCATCAGGTAGCGGGGACGGTCGACCGGAAGCAACTGGCAGGTCTCGGCCAGGATCCGGCGCATCTCCGGCAGCGGTTCCCCCACCGATAGCGATCCGAGGGCGTACCCGGGGAAATCCATGCCGACCAGTTCCCGCGTGCACGCGGCCCGCAGGTCGGCGTGCACCCCGCCCTGCACGATGGCGAACAGCGCCTGATCCTCGCGGAGGTGGGCCGCGCGACAGCGCCAGGCCCAGTCCAGCGTGCGCTCCACCGCCGCCTCCGCCGCGGCGCGCGTGCACGGGTAGGGCACGCATTCGTCCAACACCATGGCGATATCCGCGCCGAGGGCCTCTTGGACGGCCACGGCCCCTTCCGGCGTCAGCCGGCGCACCCGCCCGTCGAGGTGCGAACGAAAGGTCACCCCGTCGGCGTCGACCCGGCGCAGACCGGACAGGCTGAACACCTGGAAGCCGCCGCTGTCGGTCAGGATCGGTCCAGACCAGCCGGTGAAGCCGTGCAGCCCGCCATGCGCCGCGACCCGCTCCGGACCGGGCCGCAGCCACAGGTGATACGTGTTGCACAGCATCATCTCGGCCCCGGCCGCCGCGACCTCGACGGGCAGCAGCCCCTTGACGCTGCCCTGCGTGCCGACCGGCAGGAATGCCGGCGTGTGGACCCGGCCGTGCGGTGTCCACAGCACACCCAGACGGGCCAGGCCACCCGCCGGCCCTGGGGCCGCGGCGAAGCCGAAACCGCGCGCCCCAGGAAGCGGCGGCTCATCCTCAGTTGGCATGCCTTGTCCCAAGTCCCTCCAGCAACTCCTGGCGGCGGGCGCGATAGGAGGACTCATCCACCTCC
Organism: Bacillota bacterium; assembly: GCA_021806565.1. Lineage (GTDB taxonomy): Bacteria > Bacillota > Sulfobacillia > RBS10-35 > JAJYVN01 > JAJZXK01. The sequence goes on from JAJZXK010000022.1 coordinate 27,719, forward strand.
CCCGCTGAGAAGGCCGCATCCAGATTCGCCACCGCGTCGACCACCTCGCCCTCCCGCCGGTCCCGCCGCCGCCGCCAGGCGCGCAGCCCGCCCCACCCCAGGGCGGTGGAGGCGACCCCGGCGACCGGTCCCCAGACCGGCCACCCTAGGCCCGCCCACCACGGCCTGCGCGCCAGGCGCAGGGGCAGCGTGGCTCCGGCCGTCGGGCCCAGGGTCGTATAGCCGGAGAACCGGATACCCCGGATGGTCACCGCCGACCCGCCCAGCTGAAAACCCGGCCCGGCCAGGGACCATTGGCCCTGCGGCACCAGTACGGCCAGGAGGCCGGTCGGGTAGCGCACCGGCAACCACACGCGCCCGCCGGCGTAGGAGAGCACGAAGTGAAACGACGCCTTTACGACACCGCCCGCCGCCACTGGCCGCGCGAGCCGCATGCCCCCGCGGCCGGGCACGACCGAGGAGCCGCCCGCCGCCCCGACCGCCCCCGGCGGCAGCGGTAGCGCGATGTTCGTCAACGACGCCTTGGAGCGGTTGACCCCGACGACGAGTTCGTCGGCCTGCACGGCCGGTCCCCGCGGCAGCAGCACCAATACCTCACTGGTCACGACGAACGGTGCGGCGGCCGGGATGGTCGACGGCAGTTGCCCGGGCGGCAGGGAGATCGCCGCCGCCGCCAGCACCACCGGCCCGGGCGCGAAAAGCGCGCCCGCCGCCAGCGCACCCGCCACCCACTGCCTCACTTCGAACCGCCCCCGCCCACACCGGGAGCGATCGGTCCGCCCTCCGCGCGGCGCGCGGCCGAAAGCTCCATGGCGCGCGCGGCAATCCGCGCCTCCACACGCTCCAGATCGGTGCGGGGCCTTCCCTCCGCCCGCTCCAGGGCCATGGCCTCCTCCGCCTCCTGCCGGTACTGGGTCCGCAGCGCCAGGTATTCGGGTTCGGCCGTCTTGCCCATCCGGAAATCGTACTCGAGTTCCGCCCACAGGCCGAAGACCCGGTAACTGCGTGGCGCCAGTACGGCCTGCGGCCGCGGCCACAGGCTCCACACCGCCCCGGCCACCAGCAGGGCGCCGCCAGCCCAGATCCAGGACACCAACGGATTGACGATGATATTGAACCCGGCCGTCGTGCCGCCCGGCTGGTAGCCCAGGAACGTGATGTAGAGATCCCGCAGCGGGCCGCTGTCGACGGCCGGGATGTAGGTGGCGTTGGAGGTCGCCGCGTCGGTGCCCACGGTGATGGACGGTGTGAGTGTCGTCACGTAGTGGCCCCCGCGGGTCACCATCATCCGCGCGTAAGTCTGGCGGGCCCCGCCGCCGGTCGTGGACCCCAGCCCCTCGTAAATGACCGTGTAGCCCCCGACACGCGCCGCCTCCCCCACCCGTAGCGCGAACTGCCCCTCGCGGTGAAAGGCATGGCTGGCGATGATGCCACAGGCGATGAGCACCATGGCGAGGTGGACCGCATACCCCCCGTACCGCCGCGGGTTGCGGCTGACCAACCGCCCGGCCGCAACCAGCACCCCGCTGGGCTCCATCGCCTGGCGGGCCGCCACACCCAGCGCGAAATCATACAGCACCGCCACGCCGGCGAAAAAGGCGCAGGCAAGACCGACCGCCGCCGGCAGCGGGCGCACGTCCATGGCGCCCAGGGCCGCCGCAAAGAGCGCAGACGCGGCCAGCGGCACCAGCAGGTGACGGGTGAACTCGGCCCGCCCGGCGCGGCGCCAGGCAAGAAGCGGCCCCACGCCGGCCAACAGGAGGACCACCGTGAACAGCGGGGCCGTCACCGTCTCGAAGTAGGGCGTGCCCACGGTGAGGCCGTGTCCGAGGGCGGCGGAGACGACCGGCATCAGGGTGCCGACCAAAATGGTCAACACCAGCGCCAGAAACACCACGTTGTTGAGGAGGAAGGCCCCTTCCTTGCTGACCAGCGAATCAAAGCCGCGGTCGTCCTGCAGCACGTCGAGCCGAGAGGCGATCAGGTAGACGGCCAGCGCGGCGGCCAGCCCGACGTAGGTCAGCAGGTAGCCGCCGAGCGGGGAGACGGCGAAGGCATGGACGGACACCACAATGCCGCTGCGCGAGAGAAACGTGCCGAACAACGTCAGGACGTACGTCAGGGACACCAGGATCGCGTTCCACAACTTCAGCATACCGCGGCGTTCCTGCACCATCGCGGAATGGATCAGCGCCGTCGCGGCCAACCAGGGCATCAGGGCGCTGTTTTCCACCGGATCGAAGGACCAGTAGCCGCCCCAGTCCAGCACGTGGTAGGACCAGTGCATCCCCAAGAGGATGCCAACCGACAAGAGGGCCCAGGCGGTCAGGGCCCAGCGGTGCGTGACCCGGATCCAGTGATCTCCGGTATCACGCCGCAGCAGGCCGGACATGGCAAAGGCGAACGGCACGGTGAAACCGACAAAGCCCAGGTACAGCAAGATGGGATGCAACAGAAACGAGGTGTTGTGCAGCAAGCGGTTGAGGCCGAGCCCGTCGGCCGGCACGGGACGCATCGCGACAAACGGCGAGGCTGCCGTCACCAGCAGCAGACTGGTGCACGCCGCCACCGCCGCCAGAATCGCCAGCGCATAGGGCTGCAGCCGGGCCCCTTCGCGCGGGGGCCAGCACAGCAGGTAGGCCGCGAACCCATACAGCAGCAGGACCCACAACAGCAGGGATCCCTGCTGTCCGCCCCACATCGCCGCCACCCGGTAGTAAACTGGGGTCTGGATGCTCGAGTGCTCGGCGACGAAGCGGACCGCGAAGTCGTTGCCCACCAAGGCCGCCTCCAGCAGCCCCGCGGCGCCGGCCGCCGCCGCCGCGGCCACACCGAACGACAGCTTGCCCCCCCGCACCCACGCAGGCCGCGCGGCGCGTTCGCCGAAATAGAGGCCGCCCGCCGCCCCGAGCGCAGCCAACAGGGCGAGCCAGAGCAAGGCCTGTCCAGCGCCGACGATCCACACGTCCAAGGCCCTCCCGCAGCAACCGGCCCCGCGGGGCGGGTCGCCTTACAGATACCGGGCGAGGCGCCGTTCCGCGTCGCCCCCGTCCTGGGGCGCGCCTGTTTGGCCGCCCGCCAGGGCATCGGCGTCGGCCGGCCGCCGCACCGACCGAAGGCGCAGGTAGCGCACCACCAGCACGGTGACCACGGAGACCGAAAGCACGGGGGCGAGCCAGAGCAAGGTGTAGGCGCCGTGGTGTGGCGGCCGGGTCAGGATCCACGTCCCGTACTGGGCCACAAAGCCCGCCAGGATCTGGTGCGTGCTGCGGCCGGCCGCCAGTTCTCTGGCGATCTCCCGCCGCATGGCGATGGCCTGGACCGTATCGGAGGACGCCGCCGACTCACCGGAGCAAACCGGACAGCGCAACTGGGAAGCAATCGCCACGACCCTCTGGTAGGTGGACGGCGGCCGCCGGGCGACCGGGGCCACCGCCAGGGCCACCGCCACCCCGAACACCACAGCCGCTGCGGCAATCCACCACATCCCGCCGCGGGACCGGCCGCGCATCACCGCTCCCCACCGCCCCCTGCCACACCGACAAGCGATCTTATCATGCTTCCTTCGCGGCCTTCGCGGCCTTCGCGGCCTTCGCGGCCTTCGCGGCCTGCACGGCACCGCCCGACCGCCATCAACCGGAGTGAAACCAGCGTGGGGCAGGCGCGGCGTCCGCCCGGCGCAAGCGGCCCAAGTAGTACTGCCAGGTCGCGGTCGACCAGATCCCGGTGCGGGTGATCACCGGCTCGACGGCCACCAGGGCGCCGTAGCGGTCGATGAAGGCGATACTTGGCAGGGTCTGCACCCCATAGCGTGCCGCGACGGCACCGGTCGCGTCCACAAGCACCGGCACACCGGTCCGGACACCCTGGAGTTGCTGGCGGACCCAGGCCCGAGGCTGGCGCTCCTGCACGGCGGCGATGTGCAGTCCGGGACCGGCCGCCGCCTGCCAGCGCCGCAGGACCGCCCAGTCGGGATCACAGATCGTGCAGGCCAGGGTACCAAAGCGCAGCACCACGTCCCCACCGCCGAGCGAGGCCAGCGACCGGACGCGTCCCTGTAGGTCGGGCAGAGAAAACGCCGGGGCCGGACCGCCGACCGGCGCCGCCACGGCCGTGCGGCGGAGCACCGCGGCGCAAGCGCCTCCGAGGACCACCACACCCAGAACACCGGCGATCCAGCCCCGCCAGCGGCGGCCAGCGACCTTCATGGACTGCGCGCGGCCCCCTGGCTTCCGCCCGGAGACCGACCGCGCCCCACCCCCTCGAACGACGAATAGACGCCGCGGCTCCGGCATGGACGACCGCCAGGAGATCCCGCCCTACCGCACCGCCGGCTCCGCAAGCCATTTCCACGGGCCGGCCGCCGTGGCACCCCGGTAAAGATCGCCGTCCGGCGCCGCCGCCCACACCGCGCCGTCGGCGCCCACAGCCAGCCCGGCCATGGCGCGGGCTGGACTGGCGGGCAGGCGGGCCACCGACCGCCCGTTCCCTGCCGACACCCCGTAGATCCCTCCTGGACCCGCCAGGACGGCGCGCGATCCGGCGTAGGCGACCGCAGCCGCATCCAGGGCCACCCGGCCGGTCAACGCCGTCACCGGCGCCGCGAACGACCCGGACGGCTGCGCGGTCGTCGCCAGTTCGCGCACCTGCCAACCGCGCCCGCCGTCCGCCGACACGCAGACCCCGCCGGGGAAGACCACCGCCAGGTCCGCTCCGTGCACGGCCAAGTCCCGCGCCGACCGGCACGGAGCCGGCGGCGGCGTCCCAGCCACCACCCGGAAGGCGGCGGTGCCGCGCGCCCGAAACAGGCGGCCGGCCGACCAGGCATACCACGTCGGCAGGGAACCGGGTGCCACAGCGATCGCCCGCGGCGGGGCGGGCAGGCCGCCCTCACCCGTCCAGGTCCGCCAGTGCCGCCCGCCATCCGACGACCGGAGCAGGCCCGCACTCGGACCGGCGGCCAGGGCCTGTCCAGCCGCGAAGGCGAGCGTGCGGACGCCGGCCGGGATGGCGGCACGCGTCCAGGAACCCGCACCGGACTCCGGGCGCCACCACACCCCGGGCCGCGGACCCGAGGCGGCAAGCCAGACGCGCCCCGCTCCCACCGCCAATGAAACCACGCGATCCCCCCGGGCCAAGGGCGCCACCGGGACGCCGGCGGCCGGGCGGTGGGCAACCCGGCGGTAATCGCGCTGCAACTGTTGGAAGCGGAGCGCGCCCACCGTGTGCAAGCGCGCCGTACCATGCGGACCGACCCACCAGTCCTCCGGGACACCCCGCAGCCCATAGGCCCGCGCCACCAGGCCGCTGCCATCGCGCAGGTTGGGATAGGGCAGGCCGAAACGCTGGACAAATCCCGCCAGGGCGGTCTGCGGCTCGCGCCAGTCGATGCCGACCACGTCGACCCGTCCCGCGTAGCGCTGCGCAAACGTGCGCAGGACGGGCGTATCGGCGCGGCACACCTCACACCAACTCGCCCAGAAATCGAGCAGGACGATATGGCCCCTGGACGCCTTCAACGTCCACAGCCGGCCGCGCGAGCTCATGAGGCTGAAGCCGGGCGCCGGGCGGCCGACCCGGGCGCCCGCCCGCTGATAGGCATACACCGCAAACACGGTCGCCAGGATGACCACCAGCGCCGCGACGCGCGCGCGCACCCAGCCCCTCCCCCCCATCCCCGCCCGATTCACGCGGCCGCCAGCTACACGATGAGCATGGCGTCGCCGAAGCTGAAAAACCGATAACCCAGCCGGACGGCCTCGCGGTAGGCGGCCAGGACCCGTTCGCGGCCGGCGAAGGCGCTGACGAGCACCAGCAGGGTGCTGCGGGGCAGGTGGAAGTTGGTGAGCAGGGCATCCACCGTGGCGAACGGCCGGCCGGGGGTGATGTAGAGATCGGTCCAGCCGCTACCGGCGCGCACCGCGCCATTGCCCGTAGCGGATGCCTCCAGGGTGCGCACGACCGTCGTCCCGACGGCTATAACCCGGCGGCCCGACCGCCGCGCGTCGTCCACGGCTGCGGCCGTGGACGGCGGTACCTCGAACCATTCGGCGTGCATGGTGTGGTCCTCGATGCGGGCGCTACTCAGGGGTCGAAAGGTCCCAAGCCCCACATGCAGCGTCAGGCCGGCCCGCCGCACCCCCGCCGTTTCCAGCCGTGCCAGCAGGTCTTGGGTGAAATGCAACCCGGCCGTCGGCGCCGCGGCCGAACCCTCGACCCGCCCATACACCGTCTGGTAACGCTCCGGATCCCGCAACGGCGCCCGAATGTACGGCGGCAGCGGCACCTCGCCGTACGCCGGCAGCAGGCCGGCGACGTCGCCGGGCACCTCCAGACGCACCTCGCCGGCGTCCAGTCGGTCCAGGACGCGAATCCGGGCCGGCGGCAGCGCCTGGCCGTCCGGAGGGACCAACTCAAGCCACTCGCCGCTCCTGGCGCGCCGAGCGGGTCGCGCCAGGGCCAGCCAACAGCGGTCGCCGCCGTCGGGACGCAGCAGCAGGAACTCGAGCTGCCCACCGCTTGCACGCCTGGCGCGCATGCGTGCCGGCCGCACCCGTGTGTCGTTGACGACCAGCAGGTCGCCGGACCGCAGCAGTTCCGGCAGGTCGAAGACGTGCCGGTGCTCCACGCGCCCGTCCTGCCGGTGCAGCACCAGCAGCTTCGCCTGATCGCGGCGCGCCAGCGGCTCCTGGGCGATCCGTTCCGATGGAAGTTCGTAGTCGAATTCGGCGGTCTCCAACCCCCGCGCCGTCCCCCTGCCGCACAGTGGAGCCCCACTGCACCCGCTCAGTCTAGCGCACGGGTCGAGCCCGGCCAATGGCGCGTCTCCTAGGGTTGCGGGCCGGCGAATGTGGGCCAAAGCGGGTCCAGCGGCAGGGGCAGCCGTTGCTTCTGGTGGGATGCCCGCTGCTGGACCGAGATCGACTGCGTCGCGGTCGACGTCGCCGAAGAGGCACCGGCACTCGCGCCGGAGGCCGCGCCGTCCTGCTGGGCCTGCCGGGCCAGGCGTTTGGCGGCCGCTTTCGCCTTCTCCGCCGCCCGCTTGGCCGCCTCTTTCTCCTTGGCCAAGGCTTTGGCTTTCGCCTTGGCGCTGGCCTTAGCCGCGTCCTTCGCCTTGGCCGCCGCCCGCCGCTTGCTCTTGCTCTGTGCATCCCGCCGCGCATGATGGGCATTCGAGGCGGAGGCGCGGCCGCCATCCTTGTGGTGGTAGCCGGCGGCCTTGCCCGCCTTGTGCGGCCACAGGAGCTGCAACCGCCGTAAGAAGGCTTCCAGACCTCCGGGACGCGCCGACCTGGACGGGGCGGGGGCTGCCACACCGCCGGAGGTCGCCGGCGCGGCCGAAGACGACGCCGGGGCCGAACCCGTCGGCGCGGCAGCCGAACGCACCGCAGGCGCGTGACCGGCCTGCGCGTGCTCGTTCCGGGAAGCGGCACTGCGATTCGCGTGCCCCCCCTTCGGCATGGCCGGGGCAGTGGCGCGCATCATCTGCACCAACTGCGCGGTGGTGGCCCCGCGGACCGCAGCCGCGACCACGGCGCGCAACTCCTTGGGATCCTGGCCGCCATACGCCTGCAGCACCGCGGCAACCGCCGACTCCGGAATCCCCGCCTTCTCCATGCCGCCCGCGACCGACTTGCGGAAATCGTTGGCCTGCGGGTGCAGCCCGGCCTGCGTCAATCCCTGGTAGACAGCCCAGCGCCCGACGCTCAACCCGGCCCGACTCGCCTGGGGCACCGCCGCCGCGGGAGCGGAAACCACTTCGACCGGATCCGAGACGTGGCGCTGCGTGAGAAAGGCGGAGGCACCCGCCCGCCCGTCCGCCACCCCGGTGGTCACCGCGGCGGGCACACTCGGCGCGCGGGACGGCGCCACCGTCACCAGTACGGTCTGCGCGGTGTTCGGCTGCAGATAGCCATCGGCCGCGGCCCGCCGCACCAGCACTTCGATCGCCTTGCCCACCGGCAGCCCCCGGACGTTCACCTGCGCGAGCACGCGCTTGGCCGACGCCCCCATCGGTGCCGCGGCGATGACCTGGCCGGCCGAATCCACCGAAAGCTGCACACTCGGACGGGCATCGATGGAGACGACCGCCGCCACGTGGGCCGACGCGACCCCGCTGGCCAAAAGGCCCCCGGCGACCACCGACGCGGTGGAGATGGTGGCGACCGCCCAGCGGAGGCGGGTGGTCCCCCAGGCGCCGACCGCCGCCGACACCCAGACCTCATCGCCCGGCTCCCAACCTGGCACCGCCCGCACCCGCATGAACCGCCCGTCGGCCAGCACCAGGGCGCGTCGCCCGGCAATGCGCAGCACCACACCGGCAGACCGGGGACCCGGGTCGTTTCCGCCATCCATTCTTCTCCGCGACACCGTCCATCGCCATCCTCACGCATCGTTGCCACTGTTGCGCCGGCCGGGGCAACCGATTCCACCGCACCCGGGGACTGCCGCTTCCGACCACACCACGCGCCTAGGCGCCCGGAACGTAAGATCGCAGGCTGTGCAGGCCCTCGATCAGGATCACAGCCACCGCGATAATAAACTTGCGCTGTCGCTCAAGTGTCTTGCGACTGACGCCAAACTCGGGCCGGCGTTCCAACTCTCGCAGAGGCAGGGAGCGATGGGCTCGCAGGTGATCGCTCCACTGAGGACTCTCTGCGATCGCCTTGGCAACCGCCACGGCGCGCTGGCGTGCGTCCGCGTGCTGTGGGCTCTGGCGCACGAGGTCCGCCATGCTGATGCCGTAACAGCGCAGGCACGTCTCGAACTCGGCGATCTCGGCCCGCCGGTCCTCCGCCGCCCGCCGATCACGATCGATCTCCTGGGCGCGGTGGATCTCGACCGGACTCCAGGCGGCACCCTCTTCATCCTCTTGCTCCAGTTCGCTGAAGGGTGTCTCACGCCGGCCAGCCTCCCGCCGGAAGTGATCGATCAGGCGGCGGCGAATGACCATCTCGGCGAAGGCGGCAAAGGACGCTCCGGACCCGGCGCGGTAGCGGTCGATGGCCTCGTTGAGCGCCAGCAGGCCGACGCTCACCTCATCGTCCCGGCCCACGCGCAGGTACCGTCCACAGACGCGCGCCCCCACACGCAACACCAGCGGGGTGTGCTCGGCCAGCAACGCATCTCGGACCGCACGATCTCCTGCCGTAGCCGCCTGCAGCCGATCCTCGAGGACGGCCCCGCCCGGCTGTTCCGCCTTCCGGGGGCGAAGCACCCGGTCACCTCCGCCCTCATCATCCAGAGTTCGGTACCATCGGCCTTATTGTGGGGGTAACAAGAACTTCCATCGGAGAGAAATCGACGCACCGCCGCGTCACAACATGGCGCGCGGTTGGGGCCCCGAAACGGTCCCGGCGGCGGCGGGGGGATGCACCCCCAGGTGCACGTAGGCCGGGCCGGTCAGCACCCTGCCGCGCGGGGTGCGTTGCAGGAATCCCAACTGCATCAGATAGGGCTCGACCACGTCCTCAAGCGTGGTCGCCTCCTCGCCGGACGCCGCCGCCAGCGTACCGAGGCCGACCGGCCCGCCACCGTAGGCATCGACGATCAGACGCAGCAACCGGCGGTCCGAGGGGTCCAGACCGCGCGCGTCGATTTCCAGAAAGGCGAAGGCGCGCTCCGCGACCGACGCGTCGATGCGACCCCGACCGTGCACCTGGGCGAAATCGCGCAGGTTGCGCAACAGCCGGTTGGCCACCCGCGCAGTACCACGCCCGCGCCGGGCGATCTCCACCGCGCCGGCAAGGTCCAGGTCCACCCCTAGGACCTGCGCCGAACGCTCAACGATGCGACGGAGATCTGCCTCGTCATAGTACTCCAACCGCTCCACGATGCCGAAGCGATCGCGTAGGGGTTGAGACAGCGCACCGGCCCGGGTCGTGGCGCCACACAACGTAAAGCGCGGCAGGTCCAGCCGCAGGCTGCGCGCGCTGGGCCCCTTGCCCAGCACGATGTCGATGGCGAAATCCTCCATCGCCGGATAGAGGACCTCTTCCACCTGCCGGCCGAGACGGTGGATCTCATCGATGAACAGGATGTCGCCGGCCTCAAGGTTGGTCAGAATCGCTGCCAGATCACCCGGCCGTTCGATGGCCGAGCCCGACGTGACCCGAATCGTCCCCCCGAGCTCCTGGGCAAGGATGTGGGCCAGGGTGGTCTTTCCCAGGCCGGGAGGACCAAACAGCAACACGTGGTCAAGGGGTTCGTTCCTGGCGCGCGCGGCATGGATGGCAAGCTCCAGGTGGCCGCGCACCCGCGGTTGACCGACGAAGTCCGCCAGGCATCGGGGACGCAGCACCCGCTCCATCGCCGGCTCGTCCCGATCTCCGCCCCCCGGTTCCGGAACGGTCAACCGATCCCCCATCGTTCCCCCTCCCCGCTGTGCGGCAAGCCCGTCAGCGACGTGCACCCAGCGCACGCAGCGCCGCGCGCACCAACGATGCGGCATCCGCCGCCCCGTCCCCACCGGCGGTCATCACGGCCGCTGCGGCCTCCGACGGCTGGTAGCCCAGGGCGACCAGGGCGGCGCGCGCCTCCGCCTGCAAACCGTCCGGATCCTCCACGGCCGCCGCGGCGCCGTCTGCGGCCGCCAACCGACCGCGCAACTCCAGAATCAGCCGCTGAGCGGTCTTGCGGCCGACCCCGGAGACACGGCAGAGGGCCGCCACGTCCTCCAGCTCCAAAATGCGCGACAGCGCCGCGGGGGTAAAGGAGGAGAGCACGGAAAGCGCCAGCTTCGGCCCGACCCCGCCCACGGCCGTCAGCGCGGCGAAGGCCTCGCGTTCCGCCTCGTCACGGAAGCCGAAAAGCGTCGCGCCATCCTCGCGCAACACCAGGCTCGTCAACACCTGGACCGGCTCCCCCGGCGCCGGCAGCGCAGCCGCCGCCTGCCCCGACAACAGCAGATGAAAACCGATGCCGCCCACGTCCACTTCCGCCCACGAGGTGCCCCGGGCCGCAACCTGACCGCGAAGGAACGCGATCACTCGACCCCCTCCCCCGTGGCGGCCGCGAGGCGCGCCCGCAGGGCGCGGCCCTGCAGCCACCAGAGGCAAAGCCCCAGCGCGTCGGCCGCGTCGTCGGGCGCGGGCGGGCGGGATAACCCGAACTGCGCCGCCACCATGGCCCCGACCTGTCGCTTGTCCGCGCCGCCGTACCCGGCCACCGCGAGCTTCATCTCGGTGGGAGTCGCCTCGGCGACATCCAAACCGACCTGGGCCAGCGCCAGCAGGACGACCCCCCGCGCCTGTCCCACCGCCGCCGCGGTACTCACGTTCCGGTTGTGGTAAAGGCGCTCCACCACGGCTGCCTCTGGTCTGTGCTCGACAACCAAGCGCGTGACCGCCTGGTGCAATTCCAGCAATCGCTTGAGATCCCCAGGTCCACGCGGGCGGATCGCGCCAAACACGACCGCGGCGGGGCGATGACCACCCAACCGCCGCTCCACCACGGCGAAGCCGCAGGTCGCGATCCCCGGATCGATGCCCAGAACCCGCAGCAGACACTCCCCCAAGGGGCCGCCAAGCCCCATTTGGCCATTCGACGCCGAGCCCCCACGTTCCTTTGCCCGCAGCCGCCCCCGGCCCGCGCACACCAAGACCGTTTACTGCCATGCACCGCGTTCCGCGCCATGTTCCGCGCCGTGTTCAGGGTTCGGCCTCGGGCGGACGACCACAACAAATGCCGGACATACCCGCTCCGCCGTCGTGGCATCCTTGCCGGGGGGTGACCCGGGGGTGTGGTACCGGACCGTCGCGCTGGTGGTGGTGGCCATCGCGTTTCTCGCACCATGTCGCCCGGTGGACGGACAGGCCGCGACGCCCCTTGCCGTCCGGCGGGTGAAGAGGCCACTTCACCCGCCGGACGCCACGCCGAGCCCGTCGCCCAAGCGGGCCGGGGGCGTTGATCGCAGCCCCGTCCTCGCGCCGGGGGCGCAGGTCCGCGTAGAGGTCCGCTATCCCCATTGCCCGCGGGATCCTCAGGGGGCATCCGGCACGGGCCCGGTCCCGGCGGGGCTGGTCGGGCTGGACCGGAGTGCCGCGGCGCAGGTCCTGCGGGGCTACCAGATCACCGAGTTCACCGGCGATCTGCTGGTACTGGTGCGCGATGTCGGCGGCTGCCGCACGGCCGTCTACACCCTTCAGGACCGCGCTGGATTCGTCGTCGTCCGCCAGGGCCCCCCAGGTGACGCGGGTCCCATCCGGCAATCGACCGACATTCCCGTCCGCTCCCTGGGCCCCGCCGCGCGGCGGGGCCTGGAATCCGGCATCGCCGTGCCGGCCACGGACCTGCAGCGCACGCTGAACACCCTGCGCCAGCAAGCCCAAGGCGCGATGCCTGCCGAATCCTGACCGGTCCGGGCGGCGTTCACCTGCGCGGCGCGAATCCGCGCGGCGTCGCGTCCTGTACCGTCAGGACGGCTCAAAGGGATATGAGCGACATGGACGAATGCACGCCGCGCCGGACCCAAAGGCCGTCGAGCCCGTCCGGCGGGGGGTTGGCTGCGTGCGCTTGGCTGGGTGGGGGCGTGGTCCGCTACGGGAGGTCCCGTCATCCCTGCGGCGGCGTGCGACCGTGGCGCGCATCTGGGCCGTGGGCCTGTTCTTCCTGCTTGCCCTGCGCCTCGTCGACGTGCAGGTCGTACACGGGGCGCAATGGGCGGCCGCCGGGCGGCTGGAACGCACCCACACGCAGGTGCTGCGGGCCCCGCGCGGTGAGATCCTGGCGCGCAACGGCCAGGTCCTGGCCGTCTCCGTCCCCGCCGCCGACGTCACCGCCGATCCCGCCCTGGTCCGCCACCCCCACGCCGAGGCCGCCGCCCTCGCCCGGGTGCTGACGCCCCCGGCCACCACCATCGAGCACACCCTGGCCGGACGCGGACAGTACGCGGTGGTCCAGCGCAACATCACCACCGCACAGGCCGCCGCCATCGCCCACCTCCGCCTGCCCGGCGTCTACACCCACACCACCGCCATCCGCCGCTACCCGGCCGGCTTCTTCATGGGCTCCCTGCTGGGCTTCACCAACGCCACCGGCGGCGTCGCCGGACTGGAACTCTCCTACCAAAAGCAACTGGCCGGCCACAACGGCTACCGCATCGCCCAGGTCGACCCCTTCGGCCAGCGCATCCCCGGCACCCGCGCCACCACCGTCCCCGCCCGGCCCGGACTCAACCTCCGCCTCACCGTCTACCCCG
>JAJZXK010000137.1:0-4275 GCA_021806565.1 Bacillota bacterium
GCCGGGGCAGCGGGACGGAGTCGGGAGTCCGCCGGACGCGGCAACCTGGGGCAGCCCGTAGGGTCGCAGGCTGCCAGGCGTCGGCGAGGCGATCCGGGCCGGGACCGGCACGGGAACGGCCCCCGTGCGCCGGGACGCCAGCCCGCGCAGCGGGCGGCGGCGGGTACGCTGGGGAGCCCAAGGCCGCCGAACAAGGAGAAGTCCGGAGCGGCCTCGGAGCGCTGGGCGGAGGGCCGCGCCTCGATCACCCGGGGGTGCGGGGGAGTCCCCCGACGGGCCGGGGTGCGATGCCCTTCCCGCGGGTCCGGTCCGCAGGCGGGAGCCGAACCCCCTTGCCGGGGGTTGCCCCCGCCGTCCGCGGGCCGATCACCCTCTCAGTCGGCTTGGCGCGCCACCATGGCCGAGGACGGGAGGATCCGGACGGTGTCGTCATCGGTGAACAGCACCCAACCGTGCCGGTCCTGCCACTCCACACGCACGGGCACCCAGCGCCCGCCCACCCGGACCTCGATCCCGTCCCCGCAGTGCAGGTCACGCCCACCGACAAACCACCGCTGCTGCTGCCGGTCGTAACGCATCGTCGATTGGAGCACGGGCCATCCCTCCGTCGTCTTCATGGCGCGGGGGCCGGGCCCGGCCCCTGGCCGCGGTGTCGCTGTTCCTCGCCCCTTCGGTGCATATGGCCGCGTTCGGCCCCCCAGGCGCTCACGCGCTCTGGCTGGTCTCCTCCGGCGCAAGGCGGCCAATGATGCTGGCCGCGGTTCTCTGAATGGTGGCGCCGAGGCGGCGGACCAGGGCGGCGCCGTCCTTACGGCCCGCCCAGTCGGCGACGTAGGCGAAGGAGTACGCGGAGGTATTCAGGCCCGCCCAGGCTGCCACCACGAAGGCGACGCCCTCGGCTTCCGCCTCCTGCTCCTCGCGCGGCTGGTCTCCGTGGGCGTGCAACAGGGCGTGAGCCAGCTCGTGGCAGAGCGTCTTGGCCGCCTGGTCGGTGGAGAGGCCCGGGGCCAGGCCGATGGTGTTGGCCCCGGGGATGAACACCCCGTGGGCCCGGCCCAGCCCGGTCATGCCCTCCCGGACCTGGACCCCCTGGGTGCGGGCGACCTCCAACAGCCGGCCGTACAGCCAGGACCCACGCTCGCTGGCGGTGGCCAGGGCCTGGCAGGGGTGCTCCGGGAGCGGGTCCCCCTCGGTCTGCGAGATGTCGAAAACGGTCACCACCCGGAAGCGCGTGACGGGCTGAGCCTCGTCCTCCGCGTCCTCGCCTTTGGACCGGCGCCCAGCCACGGGGGCGAGGATCTTCAGGCCGTGCTCGCCCTTCCTGACGTGCCGCCCGAGGCGCAACCAGCCGTGAAAGCCGCAAACCCTTGTGGCCGTGGGCATCTGCGCGAGGATGAGCCACAGATTGCCTGCGGAGTACTGGTGGAACCGGGACATCGCCGCCAGGTAGGCCCGCCAGCCCTCGCCGTCCTGGACCTCACGCACCCCCGCCTCCAGCCGGGACACCAACTCGGCCACCGTCAACCGCGGAGCCGCCACCGCCGCATCCACCGCCATCGTCCTCCTCCAACCGAGGGGCATTTTTCGTGCGCCCCTTGCAGGCCGGAGGGAGACGACGAGACGGCGCGCCACGGGGGCGCGAAGCGGGCGAGCATCAGCGGACCGCAGGGAGCATCAGGCGCAGCCGAACCCTCGGGGCGAAAAGCCGGGGAGGAGTAGACTGAGGCGGCAAGGGGCGCACGAGGAGGGAATCCCGAGCCGGGCGGAGCCCGGCGCCTCCAGCCGATGGGGGCGCGGGGGCGGGCCCCCGAAGTCGGCATCCAACGAGGGCTGCTCGGCGGTGCCTTGCGCACTGGTACAGTGGCGGGGGTGGGGTGGCGTGCGCAGAGTGGCCGTCATCGGCTGTCCAGGAGCCGGCAAGTCCACCTTCGCCCGGCGTTTAGGGGTCGTGCTCGGGATTGAGGTCGTCCACCTCGACCGTCTGTACTGGCACCCCGGCTGGGTGCGAACTCCGGCCGAGCAATGGGCCCAGATTCAGGCGGCAGCCCTTCAGGCCGACCGCTGGATCGTCGATGGCAACTACGCCGCCACGTTGCACCTCCGCGTGACCGCGGCGGACACCGTGATCTTCCTGGACTTCCCGACGGCCGTCTGTCTCTGGCGGTCGCTGCTGCGGGTCGCAAGATCCCGGCGGACCACTCGCCCGGACATGGCGGACGGCTGCAGGGAGCGCGTGAACCTGGAGTTTCTCCGGTTCATCTGGAGCTTCCGCAGGGCCAAGCGTCCCGGCATGGTGCGCCGCCTGCAGGAAGTGCAGGGGGACAAGCACGTCGTCTACCTCAGGTCGAGCGGGGATGCCGACGCCTTCCTGGCGCGGGCGCGCCAGCGAGCGATGCTCTCCGCCGATCCATGATCCGCCGTCCGCCAGGCCGTCGCAGGGACACGCCGAGGACACCGGCGCGCGGTCCCGCGGCGGCAGCAGGCTCCGTTGCGCCACGGGCAGGGGTCTCCCGACCGGACGGGGGCAATATGGGCTGCTGGTCCCCCTCAGGGGAGGCCCGGCGCGCCCGCGTCCAGCCGCCACAGCCCCGTCGGTGCATCGTGCAGTCGGCTGCCTGGCCCCTGGCCTGGTGGGCGGGGCCCGGTTTACGCCCTGGCGCATGTAGCGGAACTCCCGCTGGCGCCCGGGATCAGCCGGCCGCTGCCGCCTCCTCACCGTAGTGGAGGTGGAGGCGTTCGCCCAACGCCTCGGCGAATGCCTGCAGTGTGCCGACCTCCACGTTGGCCCTCCCGGACTCCAGGCGGGCGATATACGGCTGGGGCTTGCCGACCCGCCGCGCGAACTCGCTCTGGGACAGCCCGTGCCGCACGCGCAGCGCGATGATGGCCTGCGCGACCTCGGCGTAGGGCACCTCGCGCGCGCACGCCGCCCGCAGGGTGGGGTCGGCGTCCCACGCCTTCTCCACCTCCTCAAGGGGCCGCAACGAATCCGGCCGGTCCACCTTCTTTGCCCCCTTCACGTTCCCAGCGCTCGACTGCCTCGCGCACCCGCTGTTCTGCCCGCCGGTAGACGGCAGACGGGAAGCGGTCCCGCTTCTTGCTGGCCCCGGTGGCCACCAGGATCACCGCACCCGTGCCCGACAGCCCGAAAAAGGCCCGGTAGGCACCCGTGCGGTGCTGGACGCGCGCCTCCCAGAGATTCTCGTAGCCCGCGATCCGGTCGACGTGCGGGTGCCCGATGGCCGGTCCGAACTCTCGCAGGAGCGCGAAGACGAAGCGGAACCGGGCGACCACCGCGGCGCGCTCGGACGGTTGCGGGTGACACGTCTCCAGCCAGGAGACGACCTCGCCGGTCAGCAGCACCTGGTGACGCACGGACCGATTATATCTCACCAGATATGCCCCCTGACAACGCCCAGTGCCGGGGCGGCGAGGCGCGCCCCGAGGATGGTCAGCGCGCCGAGGGTGAGAAACGGCGCAAACGGCACCTCGCTGCCCCTGCCCGCCCACGTCCGCCGGCCCAGGAGGACCAGGAGGGCGTGGACGAGCCCGCCCGCAACGGTGCCGGCGGCCACCGCGAGGAGCCCATGCCCGGGTCCCAGATAGAGCCCCATCACTGCACCGAGCTTCACATCCCCCATGCCGAGCCCGGCCGTCAGGGCCAGCGCGAGCAGCGGTAGGCCGACGAGCATGAATCCCGCCACCCCCCGGCCCCACCACCCGCCGGGCTGTCCGATGCCGAAGAGCGGCCAAGCGGCCATCAGGGCCACGATCACCGCGTTCGGCACCCGCCGTTCCCGCAGGTCGTAGACCGCGGCCACCAAGCCGCCAACGAGGAGCCAGGCCTCCGCGAGAAGATTCATGGCGCCACGCCCCACGGGTCGCCCACGACCGTGAGCGTGCCGTGCTGCTGGTACCAGGCCAGCGTCTGGGCCTGCTTGGGCGTCACGGCGAGCTGCAGGGCCTGGGGACCGGCGTTGCCGGCCGTCAACTGCAGGCCTCCCGACGGAGGGGTCTGGGCCGACACCCCCTGCGCGCCCTCGACCGCCAGAACCCGCGCCTCCAGCACCGGAATGGCGTCTGGCTGCACGCTGGCCGTGCCCGCGGAATCGGTGAGCACGGCGATCACGGCCACCCGACCGCCGGCCGGGATCCCGACCCCGGCCACGGGCGTGGTCAGGGGGAGGGTGTATGCCACCTGGCCCTCGCGCAGACCGTTGCGTAGCGGCGTAGCGGCGAGATCTGCCTGGAGCAGGTACTGCCCCGGTACCAAGG
>JAJZXK010000137.1:4285-9707 GCA_021806565.1 Bacillota bacterium
GACGGCTGAGGTACGGCCCAGGGCCTGGGACAGCACCCGGATGGCCCCCGCCGGCACGGCCCGCGGGGCCAGATCCACCACGCGCAGGTCCGCCGCGCCCAGCGTCTGGGTGGCACTGACCGCACGGGTGACGGCCACCACGGGGACCGGGGCCGGAGGCCGAGTCTGCCCCCGGACGGCGGCGTGGAGCCCGAGGGCCGAACCCGCCCCAAGGACGAGGGAAAGGGCCAGGGCGTGGGAGCGGCGGAGCATGGGGTCAACCTCCCCAGGATCCGCTCTGGCTGTTCCAGAGCGGGGTGTTCTGCAGGGTCGCGACGCGCATGGTGAAGTTGAAGGCCGGCGCACCGAGTACGTCCGCGCGCACCGGCACGGCCACCTCGGCGAAGACCGAGGGACCTGTGACCGTCCACCCGGGCAGCGGTTGGGCGCCGGCCTGGGACTGCTGGTACACCGTGAACCCCGTCACGCGCAGCGGGCCGGCGTACGCGCCGGACGGCACGGCGGCCAGCAGCCCTGGGAGGGCAGAGTCGAAGGCGGCTTGGGCGGCCGAGGGCACAATGACCACCTGTCCGGCGTAGGCGGCGTTGGGGTCAATCTGTTGCGCCGCCACCAGGGCCGCCTGATCGAGCGCCGCGTGCGTGGCTTGGCGAATCGCCACCAGGCGGTGGTAGGCCGTATAGCCGGTGAAGAGCGTGGCAAAGAGCAGGAAGGCGTAGACGAGCAGGAGCGCGGAGGCGACCCCGCGCTCCTGCCGCAGACGTGTCCACATGACGGGATCGCCTCACGATCCGATGCCGTTGGTGGATGGGTATCCCGGGACGACGACGGGATAGAGGACGGTGCCGTTGACCAGGAGGCTCCCGGTCCCGTGGGCCACGCCGCCGGGTCCCTGGGCCGTCACGGCGACGGTCACGGGCACCGGCACCAGGCCCTGGGCGTCGGGCGCCGCGCCGGTGAAGGGCCAGACCGCGACCTTCCAGGTTCCCGTCCAGGTGCCAGGGAGGCCCGGGTCCGGAGCCAGGGTCACGGTCATGGGCGGTGCCGGCACATCGGCGCTGGAGACGTTACTCCAGTCAAACGTGGCGGTCCCGGTTGTCGCGGGACCGCCAGCGACCCGGGCCGAGACGGTGACCGTCTGGCCGAACTCGCCGACCCCGTCGCCGCTGGGGCCGGTGATGGTGACGGCGCCGAAGGAAGGGGCGGGCGAGCGCGAGGTCAGGGAAACGGTGTCCGAGGCGCGCTGCCCGAGGGGGCCCAGCGCGGTGACGGTGATGGGGAAGCTGGCCGAGGCCCGCTGGCCGGGATCGCCGCCGTTGGTGAAGGTGGCCGACCAGGCGGAGCCGCTGTCGGCCAGGGCGACTTCGCCGCCCCAGGGGAGCGCGGCGGTGACGGAACCCACCGGCCCGGTCGTGGTCACCTCCAGCCGCCCCGGCTGACCATAGAGCGCCGGGTCCGGGGACAGGGAGGCGCCCGCGATGGCGATCCGGTCGACGACCGTCACGGACAGGGTCGTTTGCACGACCTGCCCCGCGGGTCCGTAGGCCGTGATGTTGAGCGCGTCGTCACCGGCCGGGCCGTTGGCGGGCACGGACGCGCTCCAGGTACCTCCGCCGCCGGCGAGTCCCACAGTGCCGGCCCACGGCGCCCAGACGGAGACCGACTGCACCGGTCCGGCGGAGGAGACGGCGATCTGAACGATCCCGCCGCGCAGCACCGGGTTGGGGCTCGCCGTGGCCCCGTCGATCGCGATGCGGCCGGCGACGGTGAGCCCGCCTGAGCCGGAGGCCGTCTGGCCCTGCGCCCCGCGTGCGGTGACGGGGACGGTGTAGGCGTTGTCCCCGGACACCCCGGGGGCGGTGAAGGTTCCCGACCACGTGGTCCCGCCGCCGGCAAGGGCGACGGAGCCGCCCCAGGGCAGGTTTGCCGTGACGGAGGCCACCGGGCCGGACGTGGCCACGGTGATGGTGTCCCCGCTGCCGGAGACCACGGGGTTCGCCGAAAACGAGACGGAGCCCACGGAGACCGGCACGATCGGCGAAGCCCATGTCACGGTGACGGGCGCCGAGGTGGCCTGCACGTCCTGGCCGTCCCAGGAGGCGATCGTGGCCCTGAAGGTGTGGGTCGTGCCACCATACTCCGTCTCACCGGCCGTGCAGGTGCTGCCCCCGCCGCAGGAGGCCAGGGTCTGGCCGGTGGTGGCGTCGGTGATGCGGATGTACCAGGGCGTGGGACCGACGTTGGCGCTGGCCGTCGCCGTGAGCGTCACGGCCTGACCCGGCGCCGGGTGGGTGTTCGTAGCGGAGAGGCCGACGGACCAGGAGACCGGCGGGGTGTATACGGGTGGCGGGGTGTACGTCGGGGGCGAGTAGGTCGGCGGCGGGCTGTAGACCGGGGGCGGTGGAACATAGGCGGAGCCCACGTGGAGGGTCACCGTGCCGTTGCCTCCGGCCTGCTGCACCGTCCCGCCGTTGTACCCGACGCTGACGTTGGAGGGCGTGCTCGTCTCGCTGGGGGAGATCAGCACCTGGCCGTCCACCTCAGTGAACTCGCCGGTGCTCAGCAGCAGCTGGCCCGCCTGCGAGTTGGCGGACACCGCGGATACCGTCCCCCCGCCGGATGCCCCGTTGACGTAATACTCGTTGGTGCTCCCCTGCACGGCGATCCCGTTGATGCTCAGATCCAGGTTGTCCGTGCCGGCGTACTGGCTCGCGTTGGCGTACGGGGAGCTGAGGTTGTAGGACGCTGCGCCGCCGTTGTTGCCGTAGTTGAAGCCATAGCCGTAGGACTGGGCGGCGGCTGTCGGGCCCAGGAACAAGAGGAGCAGCAGACCGAGAAGGCCTGCTGCCCCGAGCCGGAGCCGCATGTTGTCACGCTCTTTTCAGGGCTTGGTCGAACCGTACTGGGTCCCTGAGTACCAGGAGGGAAGGGCCTCGTAGCCACCCGTCACGGTCATCTTCCATGTGCCGTTGCGGTTTAGGAAGAAGACCTGCTCGCCACCGTACGTGGGGGTCGAGGCGATGGGCTGACCGTTCCAGAGGTAGCCACGCCCGCCCACGATGCAGTCCAGTTCGGCCACCGTGCTGCCGAGAAAGGTTGCCCGACAGGCCGGTACCACGTCGGTGCCATACCAGACCTTGGGGCTGAGGAGACGGCCGTCCCACATGCCATAGGCGGCGCCGTCGGTGGCGGCGATGGCGTTGCGCGTCAGGTAGTCGCCCATGCCCGCCGCCTGCAGATCAGCCACGATGGTCGGACCAGCGATGGTTGTACCCGGCAGGTCGGGAAGGTCCGCGGCCGGCTTGCCGTCATTGGCGTTCGCCATCGCCTGCGCTTGGGCGTGCGGTAAGATCGTGGGCTCCGGCAGCTTTTTCAGCACGCCGGTGGCGACCGTGAACGACTTTTCCAGGATGGTCTGCAGCTGGCTGACCGTCGGCGGGTTCGCGGTCAGTTCGTTGGCCAGGATCGCGACCATCTTGGCCGCCTGGGCACGGGTGGCCGGCGCGTCAGGCTCAAAGGTTCCGTTCGGGAAGCCCTGCACCACCCCGTACTCCGCTGCGCGCATGATGCTCGCATGGCCGGGCGTGCTCGTCGGCAGGTCCGGGAAGCTCGGGTGCTGCGCCTGCGCGGGAAGGGCGAGCTGGTCAAAGACCAGGGCGCTGTATGGCGTCTCCGCTTGGGACTCGATCTTGGCCTGCGAGGCCGGGGAGAGCGCGTTCAGCGGCGTGAGCTTGCCGAGGTCGGCAAGGGGTGTGCCCTTGGCGGCGAGCACCCGGCCGATCCAGGCCGCCATCTCCGCCCGGCTGATCGGCGCGTTCGGGTCCAGTTTCCCTCCTGGGTAGTCCCCCGGCCGGATGATCTGCGCCTTCACCAGCGCGTCGACGTACGGGGAGAACCAGTCCGATGCCGATACGTCGACGAACGGCTGGGTGGCGGTGGGCGTCTGGCGCCCGTAGCCCGCCGCGCGGTCGAGCACGGTGGCGAACTCGGCGCGGGTGATGTTCGCGTCGGGGCGGAACGTGCCGTCCGGATAGCCCTGCAGCAGTTGCAGGTAGTTGGCCACCTGCACGTCGGTGGCCCACCAGGCGCTGGCCTGGAAGTCCGAGAACGGTACGGCGCCGGCGGCCAGGGCTGGCACGCCGGCGCCGAGAAGCACAGCGGCGACGAGCGCCGCCGCCAGTGAGCGAACCGGTGGTTTCAAGCGGAATCCCTCCCATTTGGGTATCGGTTCAACCGAGGCTGGACGATGAGACGCAGGTCTGGCTTTCGAGCCCCGGCACATACTGGCTCACCCGCTGGGCGGTCTCCGTGATCGTCTCCGTCCACGGCAGCGCGTGGCCCGCCGTGGCTGGGGAGAAGGTGTAGCGGAGGGTGATGGAGGTGACGGCGCCGTACGGCTGACGGGCTGTGGTGGCCGAAAGCGATGCCAGGGTGGGGTCGAGTCCTCCAGCCACCAGCACCTGAGTAGCGGCCTGCACCGCCGAGGGCAGGAGGCACCCCCCGACGGTCTCCCCCTGCGCCAGCACCGTCCCCGCCCGGTGCAGAGTGTCCCGGACACCGATCAGCCGGACGCCGTAGAGGGCGAAGCCGGCGGCCGTGATGGCGACCAGCGCCCCGCAGGCCCAGAGGATGGCCTCGTCGATGGCCCCGCGCTCCGAGAGGAGCACCTTCCGCAGGAGCCCCGCCACGGCGGCACCTCCATTCCTTGAGGAGTCGGGGCCGGGCGCGGCCAGGGTGGCCGGACCGCGCCCGCGTGCACTCAGGGGGTCGCGCCGCTGATGGCCTGGTTGACGCTGCCCGTGATCCAGCCGGTGATCTGCCCGTGGAGGCCGTAGACGACCAGACCGATGACGACGGCCAGGGCGACCATGATGCCCTTCCAGGCCATCTCGTCCCAGGCGCCGCGCTCCGAGGCCAGGCGGTGGGCGACGGCAAGCGCGGCCGTCAGAAGCCGCATGCGCAAGTGGGCTGCCATGCGGTGTGCACCTCCTTCCATCGTGGTGGGGGCCGCGGTCCGGCGGGGCCCGGCCGCGGGGCACGGTGAGGCCGGCCAGATGTGCTGGTGGCGTCAGGGGGATCGCCTCCCTTGTGCGGGCAGGGGGTCAGAAGCTGGAGAGGGAGTGCAGGAACGCCGTGCCGGCGGGCACGGCGACGATGGCGACCAGGGCGAAGAGCATCCAGCCAGCGATGGCGACGTAGGCCACCGGGAGGGTCTTGGTCCGGGCGGCGATGTGCGTCTCGCGGATGTGGCGCAGGGTGTCGCCGAAGCCGGCGAAGGTGTCCGGGCCGGGGGCCCGCAGGCGCCAGGCGGCGGACAGCCGCCGCGCCACGGCGGTGAGGTCGGGGTCGGCAAGGCGCTGGGCGAACTCGTCCAACGCCCGTGAGCCGTCCTGCAGGAGGGCGGCCCGTGCGAGGACGCGCCGCA
>JAJZXK010000138.1 GCA_021806565.1 Bacillota bacterium
CCGCCGCAGAGGGGGCCGCCGCACCGCCCGAACCCGTCGCCGCCACGCCCGCCGCAGAGGGGGCCGCCACACCACCCGAGCCCGTCGCCGCCACGCCCGCCGCCGAGGGGGCCGCCGCACCGCCCGAGCCCGTCACCGCCGCACCCCATGAAACCGCGGACTCCCGTTCCAAGGCCGCGTCCGCACGGAGAACGGAAGGCCATGGCTCCACCACCGCGCGGTCCAAGCGGGCGACCGACCCGGTCTTGGGCCGCACGCGGGCAACCGGTGTCTCGTCGGCCAAAGGGACGGCTCCCGAGAAGCGCACCCGCGCGGTGGGCGACGCATCGACATCAAGACCGCTGAGTGCGCGGAACGCAAACCGGGGTACGTCGCGTATGGTGACTTCGTCGGCACCCTCCCCGACCGAACCGAAGGGTGCGGACCGGAGCACGGTCACCAACGACCAGCGGCCACCTTCCGACCCCGACGGCTCGGGGTAGGGCGGGACCGAGGCGGCGGCGCGCATAAGGAGTGGGTGGGCATGGCGGAAGGACGGCTCGGCAGACGCGGCGGAGCGGGGTCACAAGTGCGGCCGCTTCAGGCGCCCCAATCGAATCCGCCACCTGCCTCGGGGCCGCGGAACTCGCACGCGGGGCCTCCGCCGGTGTGGTCCCAGCGAACGGGAAGCCAAACGCTCATGCCGCCGCTGCCACCACAACCACACGCGCCCGGTTCTGGGATTCCTTGGTCCGGCGGGCTGCGCCAGGGGATCCCGTGGGCAAACACCACCCAACCCGCGCCGCCGCTGGCCACGGGTGGTTACCATCCCGTGGGACGGCCGCCAGCCGTGTTCGCCCCACCTCAGCGGCCGTTCGGGGCACCGCCCGGAGCAGAGGCCAACAGCGGCACGACCTTCCGGCCGCCGCAGGCCGTTCCCGTGCATGTCTTCCGGCCGAGCGGCGGCACGGTTCCGCCCATCGCGCGCGCGGCGGCACCATCGTTGCGTACCGCCCCAGGGACTAAGGAGCTCTTGGTTCCCTTCCGCTGAATCCGCTGAACCGGGGGGCGGTCGCTCCCCGGGGCCCCCGGGCGGGAAGCTGCTTCGGTCCGCCCGGGGGCAGGAATCCGACTCACCGCACCCGAAGCCGCTCCCCGCACAACACAGGCAGCAGCCGCACGGCAGTAGCCGTCAAACCCGTTGCAAACCAATCGGGGCGGGCCCCTGCGGCGGCAAGGCGAGGCGGAGGGCGGTGTTCCCGAGATGGCGGTCACACAGGTCCCCGACAGCATCTGGCGTGAGTACGACGTACGCGGGGTGGCGGGTAAGGACCTGACCCCAGAACTTGCGTACCTGATCGGCATCGCCTTCGGCGAACAGGCCCGGGCCCAGGGGCATTCCCAGTCGCTCGTCGGTCGCGACAACCGCCTCTCCTCACCGGAACTGGCCGCCGGAGTCATCTCCGGACTGCGCACCGCCGGGCTGGAGGTCGTCGACCTTGGACAGGTGACCACGCCCGTCTTCTATTTCGCCCGGCTGCATTACGACATCGCCCCCGGGATCATGGTGACGGCTTCACACAACCCCGGGCACGAGAACGGCTTCAAACTCGGGCTGGGCCAGGGAACCCTGGTCGGCCAGGAGATCACCGACCTCGGCGATCGTGTCCGCGCGTTGGCCGCCCGCCCCCCCGCACCGTCCGAGAGGACGTCGGTGCAGCGGCGGGATGTCCTTGCCGCCTACTTCGAGGACATGACCCGCCGAGTGACTCTGGAGCGCCCCCTGCACGTCGTGGTGGACTGCGGCAACGGCACCGCGTCGCCGATCGCCCCGGAAGCCTTCCGGCGGCTGGGCTGCCGCGTCACAGAACTGTATTGCACGTCCGATCCGACGTTCCCCAACCATCACCCGGATCCGGTGCGGCCCGAAAACCTCCAGGACCTGATTCGGGAAGTGCTGCGGCTGGGTGCGGACGTGGGCATCGGCATCGACGGGGACGGCGACCGGATCGGGGCCGTCACGGATCGCGGCGAGATCCTCTGGGGCGACCAGATGATGATGCTCTTCTGGCGCTCCCTGCTGACGCGCTATCCGCAGAGTCCGGTCCTGGTGGAAGTGAAGTGCTCACAGGCCCTGTGGGACGACGCCGCGGCACACGGAGGCAGGCCATTCTTCCACCGGACCGGCCACTCGCACATCAAGGCGACGCTGTACAAGCGCAACCTGCCCTTCGCGGGCGAACTCTCCGGCCATCTCTTCTTTCATGACGAGTTCCCCGGTTACGACGACGCCACCTACGCCGCGGCACGCCTGCTACAGGTGGTGGCGCAGGCGGACAAGCCCCTGAGCGCCCTGGCGGCGGAACTGCCGACCTACCCCGCCACGCCGGAGATCCGCGTGGCGTGCGCGGACGAGGTTAAGTTCGAGGTTGTTTCCCGCCTGCAGCGGGAGTTCGCCACCGACCACCAAGTCGTCACGGTCGACGGCGCGCGCGTGCTCTTTCCGGATGGGTGGGGCCTGGTCCGGGCCAGCAACACCCAACCCGTGCTGGTGCTGCGCTGCGAGGGCCGCGACGCGGACGCACTCAAGCGCATCTGCTCTTCCATGGAACAAGCCCTGGGCCGTCATCCGGAGGTGGGCCCTGTCCATTGGAACTGAAACCGCCTCGTCCACTCCTCGGTCTCACGGCCGAAGCGCCGGCGCCGCCCTGCGCGTTGCGCCGGCACTTCACCGCCAGCGCCTTCGTCGTAGAGGCGGGCCGCGTGCTGCTACTGCTGCACGCCCGCAAGGGCTTATGGCTTCCACCGGGGGGCCACGTCGAAGCGGATGAGAGTCCCGACCGTGCCGCTTGCCGCGAGGTGCGGGAAGAGACGGGCCTGGACGTGGTGATCGTTTCGGCCCGCGTACCGTCGCGCCTTCCGCACGCGGCTCCCCGGCCGGAAGCCTGCCTTGAGGTCCCCGTCGGTCCCGACCACACCCACATCGACCTCGTCTACTTCGCCCGTCCCAGGCGGGGGTCGGACACCGCCGGCCTGAAACCGAATGGGGAGGCCGATGCCCTCCACTGGTGGTCATCGGTGGAATTGCAGGGTCAGGCGGCGACCGGGGATGCGACCATGGAACGCGGATCGCTGCCGCCGGAAATCGGCACCCTCGCCCTCCGTGCCCTGGCGCGCCTCGACGGCCAGGTACGCTGATCGCGCCGGGCGCGCCATTCGTCAACACATGCAACCATTCGACACCATCTCTGTGGGTAGGTCTGGGGATAAGGGGGCCGGCGACGGCAGCCCCTCGACACGGTTTCGTTGCGGCCGTTGACCGTCAACCGCCGTCGTGCTGTGCACATGCCATGCGGAGTCTTCGACAGGGCTCAGGCCTGCGGCGACACCGCCGCTGCGGTGGACTGCACGTGCGCCCGCGGGTCCCAAACCGCGCGGCGCACCTCCGCGCACCTTCCCGGAAGCGGATACATCTTCCCGGGATTGGCCAGATCCCGCGGATCGAACAGGTCGTGCACCCCGCGTTGGACCGCCATATCCCCCTCATCGAAGCAGAGAAAGAGGTCGTCACGCTTCTCCAACCCGACCCCGTGCTCACCGCTCACGGCGCCACCCGCCGCGCAGCAGGCCCCCAGCATGGCCGAACCGGCGGCCAGCACCCGCTCCGATTCACCGGCCACACTCGGGTCATAGGCGATCAGCGGATGGAGATTGCCGTCACCGGCGTGAAAGACGTTCGCTGTCCACAGCCGGTATTCGCGGCCGATCGCCGCCACCTGCCCCAGGACCTGGGTCAGCCGCGTGCGGGGAATCACGCCATCGGCGACGTAGTATGCACGGGCCATGTGCCCCATCGCCGCAAACGCCGCCTTGCGGCTGTTCCACCACAGCGTCCGCTCCGCTTCGCGTTGCGCAGCCCGCACCTCCGTCACCCGGCTGGCGCGGCACTGCGCCATGGACACCTCGACCTGTTCCTCCATCCCGGGGGCCAGACCGTCGAACTCCATCAGCAGCACCGCGCCGGCATCGTCCGGGTAGCCGACATGATAGGCGCCGCGCTCGACGGCGGTCATGGCGTTGCGGTCCATCATTTCGAGGGCCGCCGGAATGGCGCCGGCCGCTGTGACGCGTTCGACGGCCTCTGCCGCGTCCTCCACGCAGCGAAACAACGCCAGAGCGGTCCGCACCGCCCCCGGCCGCCGCAACAAGCGCACGCAGATGGCGGTCACAATGCCGAGCGTACCCTCCGAGCCACACCACAGCCCCGTCAGATCGTAACCATGGCAGCGCGGACCGAGGGCACCCGTACGCAACAGCGTCCCGTCCGCCAGGACGACCTCCAGCCCGAGAATGTGATTGGTGGTGACGCCGTACTTGAGACAGTGTGCGCCACCGGAGTTCTCCGCCACGTTGCCGCCGATGGTGCAGGCACTCTGGCTGGACGGGTCGGGCGCATAATAGAGGCCGTGCGGGGCCACACATCGCGAGAGCTGGGCGTTGATGACGCCTGGCTCCACCACGGCCGTACGGCCGACCGGATCGACCGAACGTACCGCCCGAAGCCGTGCGAGGCTGATCACCACCTGGCCATCTCCCGGCGTGGCACCCCCGGACAGGCCCGTGCCGGCGCCACGGGGCACAAAGCCGACGCCGGCACGGTGGCACGCGGACACGACGGCGCGCACCTCATCCGCGCTGCCCGGACAGACGGCGCACAGGGGCATACCGCGGAACATCCGATTGGCATCCGCGGCATAGGGCAGCAACTCCGCGCGGCCCCGCAGCACGTGCTCCGTGCCGACGATCCTCCCCAGGTCCTCCAGGAGCGTCGCGGTCACGGCGCGTCCCCCCCGTACGCATCGGCCAGCACTTGGCTGAGGGCGACCACCCGCATGCTGGATCCAGCCTCTCGTAGGCCCGCCTGCAACTGCAGCGCGCACCCTGGATTCGCCGTGACCACCCAGTCCGCGCCGGTCGCCTGCAGGCAGGCCACCTTGCGCGCCAGCACCCGAGCCGATAACTCCGGCTGCAGGAGGTTATACACGCCGGCACTGCCGCAGCAGGCATCGGCCTCCTCCAGCTCGACATACTCCAGCCCGGAGATGGACCGCAGCAACCGCCGCGGCTGGAGGCGGATGCCCTGCGCGTGGCACAGATGGCAGGGATCATGGTACGTGACCCGGACCGGGGCGCCGGCCGGCGGCATGGCTGGGGGCAGTTCCGACTGCTCGGCGACGAACTCCGAGAAATCTCGCACACGCTCTGCCAGGGCCGCGCCGGCGTCGGCCCAGCGGGTGTCGGCCAACAACGTCCCGTATTCCTTCAAGACCGCACTGCAACCGGCCGCACCCACCACTATGGGCGCCTCACCGCCCGCGAACGCGGCGAGGTTCCGCCGCGCGGCCGCCAAGACCCCGCGCCGATCCCCCACGTGCTGGTGCAGGGCGCCACAACAAGTCTGCGCCGTGCGGCAACGCACATCGAAGCCGCAGGCCGCCAGCGCCCGCGCCATCTGGAAGTTGTCCTCACCGCAGCAGGCATCCTGGACGCATCCCAGGAAGACTTCAACTTCGCCACGCCGCCGGCCCACCGCCGGAAGCACCGCGGGCAGCCGACCACGCGCAGGGCATTGCACGGTCTCGGGCAATCCGAGCAACAACGCGGACACACCCGGCAGGCGCTGACTCAGACCGTGCAAGCGCCTGGCCAGGCGAAACGCCTGTGCCAGGAGCAGCGGCCGCCGCAATAGCTGGCGCAGCCCAAACCGGATGAAACGTTGGCCACGCTGGAAGGCGGCACCCTCGGCCGTCTGCGCCCCCGTCACCCACGGTCTTCGCGCCGGCAGATGCGACACCACGGACTCATAGAGTTCGTGGTAGCGCACACCTGACGGGCAGGCCGATTCGCAGGCGCGGCAGTCCAGACAGCGGTCGAGGTGCAGCGCCACGTCGGGCTCATCCAGCGGGATGCCGCCGCGCAGCACCCCTGCCATGATGTCGATGCGTCCCCGCGGCGAATCGGCCTCCGTACCCAACTCGCGAAAGGTGGGGCAGGCGGGCAGGCAAAAACCGCAATGCACACACACATCCAACTGCTGTGCGGCGTGTTCAGGCACAGGCAGAGCGGGCTTGACACCCGATTCGGACAACGGTTCCACGGCCATCGCCATTCCCTCCCGCACCGCGCCCCTTACAGGCCTCCGACAAACCGCCCGGGGACCAACACCCCATCCGGGTCGAAATGGTCCTTCACCGACTTGAAGGCCGTGCGCAACGGCCCCGGATCCCCGAAGACCTCCACCTCCGCCCGGATTTCGGGCGGGGACGCCGCCACGAGCGCGCGGCCACCGACGGCTTCCGAAGCGGCCCGCGCCGCCCGCACCGCGTCCAGCAGCGATGCGCCCACGCCCCGGCCCAGGGGCCACACCGACCAGAGCACGCCCAGCCCCGGCCACGCGGTCCGCTCCGGCTTACCGGGCCAACCGGCGGCCGCGGCGTACAGGTCCGCCAGTGCCCCTTCCGGCACCTCGGAGCGGACCGCCAAGCCCCCGGCCCTGTGCCCCGCGCCACAACCCGCACTCCAGGCCCGGCCGGACGCCCGCTCGTCCATCACAGCCGCACCCGAGGCCAATCCAGCCAGGTCGGTCACCTGCGCGTCAACGTCCGCGGCGGTGCCTTCGAGAAGCACGGCCAGCCGCGTGACCCCATCCTCCCCGCCCATAAGCGCCACACCGGTGGGCTGGAACGCACCCGCCCAGACGGCGCGCACGGCATCCCATGCCGCAGCCGCATCGACGAAGGCGGCCGCCCAGAGCCGGCGGCAGAGCGGGAGCGGTCGCAACCGTACCGCCACCTCGGTCACGACGCCAAGGCTGCCGAAGCCTCCGACAAACAGCTTGCCAACGTCCAGACCGCTGACGTTCTTGACCACGTTGCCGCCGGTCACAAACATCCGGCCCGCGCCGTCCAGCACGGACAGCCCAAGGACCCAGTCACGCGCCGAACCGTAGGCGAGCCGGGCCGGGCCAAAGTCGTCTCCCGACACGACCCCACCAAGCGTCGCGTCCGCACCCGGGGCCGAACTGCCCAGGCATTGCCCGTGCGATCGCAGTTGCGCATTCAGATCCGCCACCGAGGTGCCGGCGCGGACGCGCGCCGTGAGATCCCCTGGCGTATAGGAAACGATGCCGGCGAGTCCACGCGTATCCATAACGACCACCGGCTCGCGTGAGACCGTGGCGCCCCAGCCGTCCTGCGAGCCCCCGCCTCTGGGTACCAGCGCCCATCCCCGAACCCGCGCCAGCTCGATCAGGGTCACGGCCGCCTCCGGATCATGGACCGCCACGGCCGCCGCGGGGGCCGGACCCGCAACGCGATACCCGTCCGGAACGGCGCACACTTCCGCGCGTGCGGCGGACCGCCGCATGGCGACCACAATGTCCGTCTCGATCTCCGCGGCTACCTTCTTCGCCTCCTCCGGACATCCCGCCTGCCGGCTCACCGCTCCCGAACTCTGGAACGATACACCAAGCCCGCGATGGTCACCACCAGGGCCACCACGGCACCCGCATACAGCACTTCGGTCAGCCGCCAGTCGGCACGGTAGAAGGAACGCCCCCCGCCGGAGATGAGCCAGACCGCGGCAACCGCCGCCAAACCGGCCACTGCGGCGAGATACCAAAGGTCGGGCGCACCGGCGTCGACGTCCGTCTCCTGCTCACCGCCGGGCACCTCGTCCATTTGCCGCGCCACCACACATCCGCTCCCGTACGACCGCCGGTCCCGGCGGCCCCGAGGTCACAATCCAGACCCAGCCGGCTCGCGCGGCTCGGCGTCTCCACCGACGAGCCACTCCGGAATCGCCCGGCGGCCCTCGTCACCCAGCAGAACCCGCGTGATGCGCACCGCCAGCCCATCCCCCGGGGTGGTCATCACCTCGCCCAAGGCGACGACACGGCCCTGAATGGCCAGGACTGCGGGCCGGCCCACGGGGGTCTGCAGCGTCAATACCGAGCCGGAGCCCAACGCCGCCAGTTCCCCCAGCGGGTAGACGCCCCCGCCAACGTAAACGGCCACTTCAACGTCCACTGCCGCCAGCTGGAGCCGTTCTCCCGTCCCGTCGACCACCACCTGGGTCTCGGCCGCGGATACCGCCTGCACCGCCCGCACCAGGCGATCCTGGAGGCGCCGCAGGGGCGGTCCGGACTCGACCCCAAGGGTCAAGATTGCCTCACCCCCAGGCCATTCCGCATGAAACGGCAACAGGAGCGCCCCATCGGGCAGCGCAGTCTCCTCGGAGAGCGCCTGCCGTGTGGATGGCGTGGGCAGCGTCGCTTCAATCTCGGTCACCAAGTCTCCCGCAATGTCCCCCAAACCGTCCCCGACCTGCCAGAAGCACCAGAGGCGCTGGTGCAGGGGAGGGCCGAGTCGCACCACCAGCGCTTCAGCCGCGTTCGGGACCGGCTGTGGGACTTTGTCCGCGCGGCGCACCGCCACGTTCGGCTGCCGTCGCGACCAAGCCCGCTCCACAAGCGCGCAGAGGACGACCGCCAACGTCTCGCCGATCGGACCCCAAGGTCCGGCCTCGTCGGCGCCAGGGGCGTCCGGTGGGACTGGACCGCCCTGGGACCGCTGCAGCGAGCGGAGCAGTGCTTCGATCTCGTCCTGGCTCAGGGGCGACGCCGATGCATCGTCCCCGCGGCTGAAGCCCGAGGCATCCTGCGGATCACTCATCGCGGGTTCCGGCCTTGCCAGCGCGCACCCCGGCGGCTCCCGCTGGCTTTGGCAGGCACTCCGCGCAAAGCGTGTGGTCATCCACGACACGCGGCCCGCAGAATGGCTGCAGCGCCTGCGGGCCGTGCACCCAAGCGCCGTCGACCACCTCAGCCCCGCAGCGCCCCCCTGGCGACGGCCGCACTGGAACCGGCCATGCAACCCCCGTCAGGTCGGCCGCGCGGCAAACCCGGCCGACGCGATGTGCCCGTGCGCGGATGCGCCGCTCGCTCCAGCCGGAGCGATACTCGTACATCACACACCCCACGGCTCGCATTATACCGCCCCGTTCCGCATGGCGTTTCGTTCCTAACCCCGTCCGCGCCGTAGGTGGCGCCCCAGCATCTTGAAGACGGCCACCCCGCCAAAGTCCCGAGGATCTGCACCGGTGCCCTTGAGCCCGCCGGCACGCACCGATCCAACCAGACCCGGCGCATCGACCGATCGCCTTAGCACCAAGGTCACCCGCCGTCCCCGCCGCACGCACCCCGGCCCACACCGCAATGTGCCAGAAGACCAACCAACACTTCGCTCCAGGAGTCATCAGACCCTTCCCCAGCCCCCGGCTTCGGCCGCGCCTGAGGCGTTGCCGGACTGACCGAGATCGCGGCGCAAGCCCCCGGCTTCAGCCCTCATCGTTCCCCACATCTTTTCGACGCGAGGCAGTACCTGGAAACTGCGCCAAGGTGGCGGGTTCGCCGAAGGCCATCGCGAGCCGGTGGGGGTAGGTCCATCTGGGGCTGGGGTGCTGGGACGGACGGTAGGATGGACCCGAT
>JAJZXK010000139.1 GCA_021806565.1 Bacillota bacterium
CGGTCCGCGGTGCGCCCGCGGCCGGCCGGCTGGCCGGTGGACGTGCGACCGCCGAAGCCGGCCGCACCTGGGCCCCTCCCGCCGGAACTGCCGTCGGCGCCGCGGCCGGCGCCTTGGGGCCGCCCGCGTTCACCCCCGTAGCGGCCGGCGCCTGCGGCGCCTTTCCGGTCGTCGGCCGGGGCGCCGAACTCCCGCGCCGCTCCGCCACGAGGCGGCGCAGCTTGGCGACCACCTGATCGTTGAGGGTAGCCATATGATTGTTCATGTCGATATGCATTTCCTCGGAGAGCAGCCGGAGGATGTCCTTGCTGTTCAGGTCCAACTCCCGAGCCAGTTCGTATACGCGAATTCCCCTCAGCAAAAGGCCCCACCCCCGCCGCGACTCCGTCCAACGCTTGCCTGCGCCCTCCGGGTCGAATCCCCGCCGGCGACCGGACGCCACCTGTGCGTCCGGTCGGTCCCCGCACCCCCGGTCCCCGCCCGGCCCCGGCCGATGCGGGGAAGCGGCCGGCGGGCCCCGCCCGCGGACCGCCGCCTCGGTAGCCGCCCGGCCGCACTCGGCCGTCCCGCTCGCGGCGCTGGCCCATCGGGGCGGCCGGGCCGGGAAGCGAGACGTGCAGGGCGTTGGCGAGATTACCGTCGGTAATCGCGATCACCGTCCGCGGCGCCCGGCCAGTCGCCGAACCGAGTTCGGCCTTGCCTCCCGGCCTCACGCACGGAATGCCGCGGGCACGGCAGCCCTGCAGGAACCGATCGGCCACCGCGCCGGGCGCATCGGTCGCCAACACGACCAACCGGGCCCGGCCCTGCTCCACCGCCGCGATCGCCGCGACCTGTCCAGAGGCGAGGCCTTTGGCGCGTTGGGCCAAGCCCAGCACCGCCATCCAGCGCGGAGGCGTGGCCCGCGGCCCGGTGGGACGATTGGCGCTGCGGCCGCCACCACGCTCACCGGCCTCGTAGTCGTACACCACCTTCGGCCTGCGCTCCGGCTGTGCCTGCGCATCGGCCGTCGCCCGCCCGCGCCGAGCCTCCGCCCCTTCTGCGTCTACCGTCTCGGTCGCCCTCCCCCGTCCAGCGGCCTTCCCATCCAGGTGCCTCACTGCGTACCCTTCGGGCCCCCGGGTCCGCTGCGCTTGGGCGTGCGGGTCGGCCCGTGCCGGTTGCGGGCGATCAGGTGCTCCGGTAAGGGCGCGGCCGCCCGGTGCAACTGGGGCGCCCGCGGCTGCGGCTGTGCCAACAGGGCGGAGAAGGCCTCCCGCAGCGACACCAACTGGTCGCCCGCCTCCGCCGCGCGCAGCGCCCGCAACAGTCGACCGGCCGCCGCCCGCTCGAAACAGCCGCCCTCACGGTGTACATACGCGCCCCGTCCATTGCGTTTGCCGGTCGGATCGCAGGCCAGAAGCCCCTCGGGGGTGCGCACGATCCGCACCAACTCCCGCTTCCCCTGGACCTCGCCGCACCCGACGCAGGTGCGCTGCGGCTGACGCCTTGTCTGGGGCACACCCATCACCCCCGGCCGCTACTCCTGCGACTCCCGGTCCGGCGGTGGGCCCCACGGAGCCGCGGTGGAAGGGGCCGAGGACCAGGGCGCGTCCACGGCCCCTTCCAGGTCTCCGGCCTGCGACCACGGCGCGGATAGCGACGACACGGGCGGCACGGTGGCGAGTTCGGCGCGCTCCTCTTCCGTCAGTTGTGTATCACTGCGGATGTCGATGCGCCAGCCCGTGAGGCGGGCCGCGAGCCTTGCGTTCTGCCCGCCACGCCCGATCGCCAGCGACAGCTGGAAGTCGGGGACGACGACCCGCGCAACCTTCTCTTCCTCGTTGAGCAGGACATGACTCACCTTGGCCGGCCGGAGGGCGGTGGCGACGAACTCCTGCTGGTTGCCCGACCACGGCACGATGTCGACCTTTTCGCCGCGCAGTTCGCCGACCACGTGCTGCACGCGCATCCCCTTGTGGCCGACGCAGGCACCGACCGGATCGATGTTGTCGTCGCGCGAGTGCACCGCGATCTTGCTGCGCGTGCCGGCTTCACGTGCGATCGCCCGGATCTCGACCAGACCGTCGTGGATCTCGGGCACCTCCAACTCGAACAGCCGCTTCAGCAACCCGGGGTGCGAGCGTGAAACGATGATCTGCGGCCCCTTGGGGGTGCGCCGCACCTCGGAGAGGTACACGCGGATCCGTTCTCCAGGCGCATAGCTGTCGCCGACCATCTGCTCCGACGGCGGCAGCACCGCCTCGGTCTTACCGAGGTCCACAAAGACATGGCGGGTCTGCACGCGCTGCACGATCCCGGTGACGATGTCGCCTTCCCGCTGTGAAAACTCGTCATAGATCATGCCGCGCTCGGCCTCGCGGATCCGCTGCAGCACGACCTGCTTGGCGGTCTGGGCGGCGATGCGCCCGAAGTCCTTGAGGACCACGGGGAACTCGACCACATCCCCCGGCTGGTAGGCGGGATCGAGGCGGACGGCCTCATCGGCCGGAATCTCCTGGGTGGGATCCAGCACTTCCTCGACCACGCGCTTGATGACGAACAACTCGACGCGGCCGGTAGTCCGATCGATGCGCGCAACCACGTTCTCGACCGTGCTGTAGTTGCGCTTATAGGCGGAGACCAAGGCGGCCTCCACCGCAGCCAACAGGGTTTCGCGGTCGATGCCGCGCTCCCGTTCCAACTCCGTCACCGCGCCGAGCAGGTCCAGGTTCTCCGGCGGCACACGCGTCCCCCCTGCCGAGACCGGTCAGCGTTCTTCGATGCGCAACCGTGCCCAAGCCAGATCGCCCCACGCGACGGCGACCCGCTCTGCCTCCTGGGGTCCGAAGGCGATGTGGACGCTGTCGGCGTCCTGCCCCAGGATACGACCATCCCACTCGCGCCGGCCGTCGACCGGCTGCCGGGCCGCCAATCTCACGGCGCGACCGACGAAAAGGTCGAACTCACGCTGGGTACGCAGCGTTCGCTCCAGCCCGGGCGACTGGACCTCGATCGCCGCGTCGGCACCCACGGATTCAAGCTGCTCCAACAAGGGCGCCACTGCTCGGTGGAAAGCGGTGAGATCGTCGAGGGTTGGCCCTCCTGGCGGACGATGAATGATCAGCCTTACCCGGGTCCGTCCCGCGCCGCCGGTCACATCCGCTTCGACCAGGACCAGTCCGAGCGCTCCGGCGACCGATTCGGCCAAGGCCGCGACTGCTTCCCGCGCACCCACTGGCCCGCCCCCCGGTCGCCCGACCCAAGGCGACACCGATCCGTGAAAAAAGTGGGCCGTACACCCACTCCACGCATGCGGGTAGCTGCAGCGTCGGCGCGAAGACAGTATACCACCGATGCGCCTGTGATGACAACACGTCCCGGCCCTTGCCCAGGCCATATCCGCCGCGCCGGCCAGAGTCTCCGCGGCTGCGGTCGGCGCTTTCGCAGCGAGCCCGGTGCTCACCCCAGGCGCACCCGGGCGCCGAGGCGGCCCACCTCGCGCAGGAAGGCGGCGGTGGCGACGGCCCCGTGCACTAGGTGCGGCAGGTGGAACTTCTCGTCCGGCGCGTGCAGGCGGTCGTCGGGCAAGCCGAAGCCCGTCATGACGGTGGGGATCCCCAGGACCTTGGCGATCACGGCGAGCGCCGGCAGGCTGCCGCCCATCCGCACCAGCGCGGGCTCCCGGCCGAACCCGGCGGACAACGCCCGCCGACCCGCATCCAGCACCGGATGGTCCGTCGGCAGCCGGACCGGCGGCTCGGCCTCCAACGCGCGCAGCGTCAGCGTCACACCTTCCGGCCGCAGGAAGTTCACCCGTTCTTCCAGGGCGCGTACCACCTCCATCGGGTCCTGGTCGGGCACGAGCCGTAAGCTGATCTTCGCCACGGCGCGACTGGGGATGACCGTCTTGGCCCCGGCGCCGACGAAACCGCCGACGATGCCGTGCACCTCGAAGGTGGGCCTTGCCCACAACCGCTCCAGCAGCGTGTACCCGTGCTCTCCCGGGAGCGCCGGTGCGCGCACCTCGTCGCGCTGGTAGGCGGCTTCGTCGAACGGCAGCGCGGCCCAGGCGGCCAACTCGTCCGCCGCGGGCCTCTGGACGTGGTCGTAGAAGCCCGGCAGGGTGACGGCGCCGTTCCAGGGCTTGCAACCGGCAAGCACATGGCACAAGGCCAGTAGCGGATTGGGCGCCGCTCCGCCATACATGCCCGAGTGCAGGTCTGTCTCCCCGCCGCAGGCTTCCAATTCCGCGTAGACGATGCCGCGCGTCGCCGTGTAGATGGCCGGCAGGCCGGGGGTAAAGAGGCTGCCGTCCGCGGCCCAGGCGGCGTCGGCCCGCAGGCGGTCCGGATCGGCGGCCACCAAGTCGGCCAAGGCGTGACCGCCGCATTCCTCTTCGCCTTCGAGCACGACGCGCAGGTTGACCGGCAGGCGGCCCTCGGCTCCGAGCAGCGCCGCGACACCGCAGAGCACCGCCCAGCACTGGCCCTTGTTGTCGTCGGCCCCACGCGCAAACACATCGTCGCCCACGATCCGCGGGGCAAACGGTGGCGACGTCCACTGGTCCAACGGGTCCGCCGGCTGCACGTCGTAGTGGCCGTAAAGCAACACCGTGGCAAGCGCGGGGTCCTCGTCGCGACGCGCCACCACCAGCGGCAGTCCACCGGCGTTCGGTGCCGGCACCACCTGCGCGGGCACGCCCATGGCGTCAAGGCGGCCCGCGGCCCACGCCGCGGCGGCGGCGCAGTCCGCCGCGTGCTCCGGCAGGGCGCTGACGCTCGGGATGCGCAGCCATTCGACCAAGGCCTTGGTCCAGGATTCCCGCGCCCGCTCCGCATAGGCGCGTACCGGGTCGCGCCCGACGCCGTCACCCTGGGACATCCGCCATCCCCCCGCCGCTGCGTCCGACTGCGGTGTGCCCGCACCGAATCCGTTCCCCGCCGCCGCCCCCGAGTGCGGCGGCCTCCAGCGGACGCCGGCCCGACTCCGCTGCGACATGGATACCCGACCGGCGGCCCGTAGCATACCAGGCCGCCGCCGCCACGCGCGAGGACTCGGCGCGCGCGCGGCGAAGCGGCCCACTCAGGGGGCGGCCGAGCGGCGCGCCCCGCCGGAGGGGGCGTGGTGGTGGTGGCGGAGGCGGCGCAAGCGGCCGGCCCCGACGCGCGGACCCGTCTGGAGGCGGTGCTGCGGGGAATTCCGTCGGCCATGGTCGCCGTATCCGGCGGCGTCGATTCGGCCGTCGTGTTGGCCGTCGCGGCGCGGGTCATCCCGCGCGTCGTGGCGGCCACCGGCACGTCGGTGGCATACGCCGCCAGGGACCTGGATGCCGCGCGCGACCTGGCGGCGCAGTTGGGTGTCGAACACCTGCGCGTGGCCACCCGGGAGACCACCGACCCGCGGTACGCGGTCAATGCCCCCGCGCGCTGTTTCCACTGCAAGACCGAGTTGTACGGGAAGCTGACCGCGGAGGCGGCCCGGCGCGGGCTCAGCGTCCTGTTGGACGGGGCGCACGCCGACGACCTCGGCGACTTCCGCCCCGGCATGCGGGCGGCAGATGACCTCGGGGTCCGCAGCCCGCTGCGGGAGGCCGGTCTGCGCAAAGCCGACGTGCGCGCCATCGCCCAAGGATTGGGACTGGCCGTCTGGGACAAGCCCGCCAGCCCCTGCCTGGCGTCGCGGTTTCCGTACGGCGAGGCGATCACCGCCGAAAAGCTTTCCATGGTGGAGCAGGCGGAAGCCTACCTGCACGAACTGGGCTGGCGCGAGGTGCGCGTCCGCCACCACGGCAACCTGGCGCGCATCGAGGTTCCGCCCACCGATCTCCAGGGGGTCCTTGAGCAGGCGGCCGGCATCACGGCGTTTCTGCGCCGGCTCGGCTACCTGTATGTGACGGTGGATCTTCAGGGGTTTCGTTCCGGCTCGCTCAACGCCGAACTCACTCCCCGGGAGAAGGCGGCGGCTCGGTGACATCCCAGGCCGCCAGCGCGGCGGCGAAGACCCGCTTGAGCGGCACGCCGCGGGCCAGCGCCGCCGCGCGGCAGTCCTCATACTCCGGCGCCGCGTTCACCACGACCCCGTCGCGCCACGCGGCCTTGATGCGCACCGCGCCGTAAGGCGTCTGCACCACATGCCAACTGCGCGGCAGCGACCAGCGCTCCACCTCCCGCAGGCGCACCCCCAGCGCCGTCGACTCGGCCAGCAGGGCGTCCCTGACCGGCCCGGCGTCGCCCGGTCGGGCCAGTGCCCACAGGCGCGTCCCGGGGCGCTGCTTTTTCATCAGCAGCGGCGACAGTGCCACATCCAGGGCACCGGCCGCCGTGAGCCGCTCGAACAGGTAGCCGATACCTTCCGGGCTCTGATCGTCGATGTGTGTCTCGATCTCCACCAGGCGTTCGTGCGCCAGCCCGGCGGTCGGGCCGGTCTCACCCCAGACGAAGCGACACGCGTTGGGATGGCCCGGAAACTCCCGCGCCCCGGCACCCCAGCCGGCGCCACCCAACCGCCAGGCGGGCCAGAACGCCACCGGCTCGGCAAGGGCCGCGACCAGCGCCGCCCCGGTCGGCGTGACCAACTCCGTCGCGACCGGACCAGGATGAAAATGGAAGCCCGCCAACAACTCGACGACGGCGGGGGCGGGCACCGGCAGCAGCCCGTGCGCCGTCGCAACCGAGCCCCCGCCGCTGGGTAGCGGCCCGACCGATAGGGAACCGACTCCGATGTCCTCCAGCGCCGCCGCCACTCCGACCACGTCCCCGATCGCGTCCTCACCGCCCACCTCGTGCAGGTGGACGGCGGCCGCCGGCACGCCGTGGATGCGGCCCTCCGCCTCGGCCAGGCGCGCAAAGACGGCCTGGGACCGCTCGCGCACGCCGGACGCCAGCGGTGCCGCCGCCAGCAGCCGGCGGATCTCGGCGTACGGCCGGTGCGCGTGCTGCACCGGCGTACCGGCATGCGCCGCGGCCGGCTCGTCGTGCGTGTGCACGGTGTAGCGCACTTGGGCACGCAGGCAGGCGACGGCGCAGCGCCGGACCGGCTCGGCCTCCACCCTCAGCCCCGGAATCCCCAGAACCGACAGGGTCGCGTTGACCGCTTCCAGCCGTGCCCCCGCGTGCAGCAACGCCCCCAGCGCCATGTCGCCGCTGATGCCGAACCCGGCGTCAAAGTGCCCGCGTTTCAACGTCCATCCCCGGTCCTCTCCTGGTCGCTTCGGGTTGCGGCCGGCGTTCCCGGACCGTCCCCCGACGCCGTCCGCCGGTTGATGCGGTGCGCCAGGACACCCGCCGCGAACCCGTTGCCGATGTTGACCACCGCGAGTCCCGCCGAGCAGTTGGCCAACATAGTCATCAGGGCCGCGTAGCCCCCCGCCGCCACCCCGTAGCCCACCGGACTTGGCACCGCGATCACGGGCCGGTCGGTCAGTCCGGCGACCACGCCCGGCAGGGCCCCTTCCATCCCGGCGACCACCACGACCACCTCGGCGGAGCGCAACGCCGGCAGCGCCGCGACAATGCGGTGCAATCCAGCCACTCCGACATCGGTCAGGCGCGTCACGGCGCTGCCGCAGAAGGCGGCCGTCTCCGCCGCCTCTTCGGCCACCGCAAGGTCGGCCGTACCCGCGGTCACCAGCAACACGCGGCCGATCCCAGGCAGGTGAGGGCGGTCGTCGACGATGACCGTCCGGGCGCGGGCATTGCTGCGCAGGTCGGGCCGCCAGGCGCGCAGCGCCGCCAGAGCCCGCGCCCCGACGCGCGTCACCAGTACACGCCCGTGGGCGGCGTGCAGCGAGCGCGCGATGGCGGCGACCTCCTCCGGCCGCTTGCCCTCCGCCAGGACGGCCTCAGGGACCCCGGTCCGCGCCTCGCGTGCCGTGTCCGGCCGGGCAAAACCGAGATCCGCCGCGGCCTCCGCCGAACCGGCGGGTGTGCCGGCCAGCGCCGCCAGCAGATCCGCCCAGGGTGGACCATTTCCAGCGTCCGCGGGTCCAGCCATCGTCGTCCCCCCCGGGAGCGCCGGGTTCGTTCCCGCCGGGTGGCACCCCTGCCACATCGGATCGCGGATGCGCCCGAAGTGGCAGCCATGGCAGGAAGTACTACCGGGCGGGCGAACCCGGGCCGAGACGCATTCACCACAAGGCACCGCCCACCGTCCCGCCGACTCGTTACTCGCGTCGTCAGGGGGGGATCGTGTTGCCTGCCAACGCCCGAGCCCGCAGTCGCTGGACCCGCCGCTCCATCGTCGGCCGCGCAGCCTTGGCCGGCGGTGCCCTGGCCGCAGGCAGTGTCTTCACCGGTTGCGCACCGACTGCGGCGCCGCCCCATCCCGCGCAGAACCAGCCGGTGACGGAACTGACTTTCATGCCCTGGTGGATCTACTGGAGCCAATCCGGCATCTCCCTGCTCAAACAGGCCGCGGCACACTTCGATTCGACGCACAAGGGCCTTCGGCTCAAAGCCCTTCCCGGCCCCCAGGGCGGCGGCGTCCCCACCGAAAGCGTCCTGACGCAGATCCTCGGCGGCACCGGACCGGACGTAATCGGAGATTGCTGTGGGTCGTTCGTGCAGTACCTCGGGGCGAACGCCTTCCTGAACCTCAACCCGTACCTGCACCGGGACAACGTCTCGCTCAGCACCTGGTCGCGCGGCCACGTCGAGGCGCTGAGCACCCCAGCCGGACAGTATGCCCTGCCGATCTATGACGGCCCGGTCGTGCTCGCCTACCGCCAGGACATCCTGGACCAACTCGGCATCACCTACCCCGATCCCGCCTGGACATACAAGGAGGCCACCGCCCTCTGGCAGCGGTGTGCCGGTACGGTGAGCGGCGCCAAGACGCCGCAGCACCGCTTTGGCTCCTGGTTTTGGTGGAGCAGCACCGGCTGGTACGCCCAGAACTACCTGCTGCGGGGCTTCGGCGGCAACACCATGGACGCCAGCCGTACCAAGGCCACCTTCGACAGCCCGGCCTCAATCGCGGCGGCGGAGTGGGTCTACCCGCTGCTGTGGAACAAGGTGCTGGGCCCGTTCACCGGTTCGCTGCGCAGCGGCACGGCCGTCTTCTCGTGCCGCGGTGGCTGGGACGTACCACACGATGTGGTGAACTACGGCAGCAACTTCAAGTGGGACTACGTACCCATGCCGCATTTCCCCCAGGGCCGTGCCACCTTCGGTAACAACGACTTCTGGGGGGGTGCGGTGCACTTTTGTGGGATCAAGCGGCGTGAGCAGCGGTTTGGGCACGCGTCGCCTGCGTACGTCGCCGCTGCGGTTGACGGCGAAAGAACGCCTCCCAATGACCTGGGGAGAGGCGGAGG
>JAJZXK010000023.1 GCA_021806565.1 Bacillota bacterium
GTTGCAGGCGGCATTGAACGCCTCCATGGTACGCAGAAGCGCGACTGTTTGTTCGGGATCGGCGAGCAACTTCACCTGCACAACCTGCTTCATGTCCACAGTATAGCACGTTCGCTGCATGCGAACAAGGAAGGGAGGCGCGCCCCTGTCCCACGGCTGAAGCCGGGGGCATCTACGGGTCGCGCCGGGATTTGGGTGAGGGCCAGGACGCGGCGCATCGTAGCTCCCCCCACACGGTCGGCGGGGACCCGCGCCCTCGCTGATCTCCCGGCGCGTTCGACTCCGTCGCCAAGCTCGCCTGCCCGTCGCAACCGCGGCTGCACGCCGGGAGCGTTGGCCGATCGCCAGCGCTGGGGCGGCGCGCGAAGCCCTGACATCGCTCAGGCCGCGTTCCGCGCGACGCGGCGCGGGCCGAGCGCCACACACCCTCCCCTGGACCGGTGGCGCTTCCAGACGCGTTCACCGGCCCCGGGCTTGACGAACAGGCCGCGGTTGGCGGCATGATGAGGTTTGGGCCTCCCGCCGGGCGGCCCGCGGACCCACCGCGAAGGGGAGTGCCTTCAGGCCATGGAGCCGACGAGCGACGTGCGGGTGCGGAGCATGACCCCGCTGGACGCCCCGCAGACGGTCCGCGCCGCGGTGCCGGCGACGGATGCCGTGGCGCATCAGGTGGCCGCCGCGCGCCGCGACCTGTGCCGCATCCTCACGGGCGAGGACCGCCGCCTGCTGGTCGTCACCGGCCCCTGTTCGATCCACGACCCCGCCGCGGCCCTGGACTACGCCCGGCGGCTGGCGCCGCTTAAGCACGAACTGCAGGATCGGCTCTACATCGTGATGCGCACCTACTTCGAAAAGCCCCGCACCACCGTCGGCTGGCGCGGTCTGATCAACGACCCGCACCTGGACGGCAGCTTCGACATGGCGACCGGGCTGCGCACGGCACGCGGCCTCCTGTTGCATATCGCCGAACTCGGACTGCCGACCGCCACGGAGATGCTGGACCCCATCAGTCCCCAATACATCGCCGACCTGGTCACGCTGGCCGCCATCGGCGCGCGCACCACCGAGTCGCAAACGCACCGCGCCCTGGCCAGCGGGCTGTCGATGCCAGTCGCCTTCAAGAACGGCACCAGCGGCAGCGTCCAGGTCGCCATCGACGCCATGATCTCGGCCCGCGACGCACACAGCTTCTTCGGTGTGGACGGCGCGGGCTCGTGCTGCGTGGTCAAGACCCTGGGCAATCCGGACGGCGTGCTCGTCCTGCGCGGCCGCCATGGCGCGCCCAACCACCGGGCGGCGGACCTCGCGGACGCGCGTCGGCGCCTGGAGGCCGCGGGGCTGCACGCCAGCGTGATCGTGGACTGCAGCCACGCCAACTCGGGTTACGACCACCGGCGCCAGGCGATGGTCTGGGAGGAAGTCCTGGCCCAGCGGCTCGGCGGGGACGACGCCATCGTCGGTTTGATGCTGGAAAGCAACCTGCATGAGGGCAAGCAGAAGGCAACCCTGCCCGTCACCGAGTTGCGCTACGGCGTCTCGATCACCGATGCCTGCATCGGCTGGGAAGACACAGAGCGGCTGCTGAGGCAGACCCACGCGAATTTGGCGGCGGGCGGATCCCCGGCCACGCCCTGACGATGGGGAGGGCGGTGCGGAGCATGTGGCGCGGCGTACTCCTCGACGTCGGCGGCGTACTGCTTGTGGGCGACCGGGCCGCGCCCGGCGCCGCGGACACCCTGCGTGCCCTGCGCCGGCGCGGCATACCCCTGCGCCTCCTCTCCAACACCTCCAGTTGCAGTCGCGCCACCCTGGCGGACCGCCTGCGCAGGGCCGGCCTGGAGGTGGAGACGCCGGAGGTGCTCACGGCGACCACGGCGACCGCCGACCACCTGCGGGGTGCGGGCGGCACCAGCCTGTTTTTTGTCGCCCCGGACGCCCGCGCCGACCTGGCCGGGCTGGCGCCAAGCGACGATCACCCCGATCACGTCGTGGTCGGGGATACCGACGCCATCTTCGCGCGCGCCGCGATGGACCGTGCGGTGCGGGCCCTGCGCCATGGCGCCGACCTCGTGGCGATGGCCCGCAACCGCTGGTACCAGACGGCCGCCGGCCCGGCAGTCGACGTCGGGGCCGCCGTGGCCGCCCTGGAGTATGCGGCGGAGGTCGAGGCGCTGGTGGTGGGAAAGCCCTCGCCGGGCTTTTTCCGTCAGGGCGTCCGGTCCATGGGCCTGCCCAGCGGCGCGGTGGTCATGGTCGGCGACGATCCGGAAGCGGACGTCCTGGGCGCGCAGCGCGC
Source organism: Bacillota bacterium (assembly GCA_021806565.1). Classification (GTDB taxonomy): domain Bacteria; phylum Bacillota; class Sulfobacillia; order RBS10-35; family JAJYVN01; genus JAJZXK01. Next base: position 2,297 of record JAJZXK010000023.1, read on the forward strand.
CGGGCTGGACGCCGTTTACGTCGGGCCGCGGCGGGATTGGGCCGCGGTAGCCAGCGTCCCCGCGACCATTCCGTCGATTGGGCACCTGCTGGAGTTGTTCCCACAGACGTGAGGCAAACCTCAGACCGGATGCGCCTAGGAGGAGGGTACTAACTGTTGACCAGTAATATCTACACGTATCAGCGCCTGTGATATACTGCAGGCATGAAACTGAGCACATGGGCGAAGGAGTTGAGGCATCAGCTACCAAGCCGCGTGGCGAATGTACCGCGATGGCCCGTGCCAGCAGAGCAGCTGCCCACAGGCACCATCCTTTTGAAGCCCCCGAAGCAGGAGCCAACCGCGGTGGCGGTCTATGTGCGTTTGTCCTCATCTGGGCGGCCGGCCTCGCGAGACTGCACCGCCGTATCTGCTGTCAACGCACGGACTTCCTGCACAAGGCGACATACCTGACGAAAACCAAGTCGGTCATCGTGGTCGAGGACCTGCATGTGCGCGGCATGATCCGAAACCACTCTCTGGCGCGGTCCATCGCGGACGCTGGATGGGGCGAGTTCCGGCGGATGCTGGCGTACAAGACCAGTTGGTATGGGTCACGGCTGGTGGTCGCGCCACGCTTTTGCGCGTCTAGAAAGACGTGCTCGGTCTGTGGCGCCGCCAAGGATGCCATGCCACGGTCGGAGCGCGTCTTGCGGTGCGAGACGTGCGCAGCGGTGATCGACCGGGACCTCAACGCGGCGCGGAACCTCGTGTCGCTTGTCGCCGGGAGTTCCCCGGAGACACAAAACGCCTGTGGAGCGGAAGGCTCTGGCCAGAAGAGCGGCTTGGCGAAACCAGCCGCAACGAAGCAGGAATCTCCAAGCAGGAAACTGACCGCGCCAGCGGCCGGAAACAAAAGGCTATAAGGCTATGAAGAGAGGAACGGTGAAGGCGATCTCCTGGGACTGGGATCAAGCCCGCAGGGAACTCGTCGCGACGGATCCGCGCCTTGCCCCGGTGCTCGCGGCCACACGTCCTCCGGTCTTCCGCGACGCCGAGCCGATCGCGCACCTGGCCCGCTCGGTCTGCGCCCAGCAGCTCTCGGTGAAAGCGGCAAACACCATCGAGGGGCGGCTGCGCGCGGCCTGCGGCGGGGAGATCACGGCGAAGGCACTCGCGGCCCTGTCCGAGGCTCGGTTGCGGGAGATCGGGCTGTCACGGGCCAAGGCGACCAGCCTTGCCGCGCTGGCCCGCGCCGGTCTGGACGGGACCCTGGCAGCGCACACGCTGCGGGAACTGGCCGACGCTGAGGTGGTTTCCCGCCTCAGCGCCCTGCCGGGGATCGGCCGCTGGACGGCGGAGGTCTTCCTGCTGTTCGCTCTGCGGCGGCCAGATGTCCTGCCCGCCGACGACCTCGGGCTGCGCGATGCCGCCGCCCGCATGACGGGAGACGCCCCTGGCCCTCTGACTGCGGCGGCGCTACGCCACATGGCCGAGCCCTGGCGGCCATGGCGGTCCGCTGCGGCCATCGGCCTCTGGGCGTGGCGGCACACCCTCGTCCCGCTGCCTCAGTCCAGGACGATCTCCAAACCGTCGTAGGCGACTTCCAGGCCGACCGGAGCGGCGCGCGCCACCAACTCCTCGTGGAGCAGGCCGCCATTGTGCGAAAAGTGCGTCACTACCACCCGCGTCTCATCGCCGGCGGCCCCGATGGCGATGAGGCGCTGGCGCACACGCGATGCGGCCTCCAATCCCATGTGGTTGCGCTGGCCGGGCGCGGGACCGTTCGTGCAATCCACAAGCGCCACGTCCAGCCGGTGGTGCCGCGCGGCCCATGCGGCCAGATAGTCCCAGGTGGGCTCCGGAAACCAGCCACTGTCGTGCCCGTACAGCAGCCAGCGCCCACCCCGGCCGAAGAGGTAGAGGAGACATGCCTCGTTCGGGTCGTGATCGGCCGGCAGCGGGATCACCGTGGCATCCCCGGCCGTGAACGATTGGAACGGCCGCACCGTCTCCAGCCGCACCCCGAGCGCCGAGGGGTCGGCGACCGCGGCCCGCACCCGCTCCATCACGCGGTGGTTGCCGTAGATGGTCAGCGGGGCGGGCAGTCCGTGCGCAAAGGGTTCGCGACGCATCGCCAGGGTGGCCGGCGCTAGGTGATCCTCGTGACCGTGCGTCACCAGCAGGTGTTCCACCGCAGCCAGATCCGTGTAGCCGGCCAACACGTGGAGATAGACATCTGGACCCAGGTCGAACTGGAAGCCGCCGTCGACCGTCGCGCCGGACCGGCTGCGCAGGTTCCTGCCGCCCAGCGCCCGGGCCCGCGCACAGGCTTCACAGCGGCAGAACAATCCCGGCCAACCCTCCGCCGCTGCCGTCCCCAGGAGCCGGATACGCATGCGAACCGCCTCCCCACGCCCCGTGCGTCTACGATCTGGGTTCTGCGGGCCGCCGGTCCCACCCTGCCGCGGCGCGCTGCGAGCCCCCCGGGCGCCCTGCGCTCGGGGTCACACGCGACTGCCGCCACGAGAACCTCCCGCCGCGGGGAGCGGCCCGGAAGGAGATCCCTGCGGCCGCTCGAAGGACTGCTCGCCAGAGAGGGTATGCCCCGGCCTGGCGCCGCGTCTGAGTCGCACGGCATGGCGGCGCGCTCCCCCGAGGGGCTGGTCGGGCACCCGAACCACCGGATGTTGCCGCCGGTTCCGTCGCCGGGGACGATCGGCACGACGGCAGCAGACGGCCACACCCTGGAGGCAGGGGGATCGCCGTGCCGCCCGAATCGGCCGAATGCGACCCGCGGATACCCGGGCCTGGCGACGAGACGGACCAACTCACCACGTTCGCAGAGGTGATGCGCACCCTCGGCGACGAGACGCGGTTGCGCATCCTGCGCCTGTTGCGCGACCAAACGTTGTGTGTCTGCGATTTGGCCACGGCACTCGGTGCCAGCCAGCCTCTGGTATCGCATCACCTCAAAACGCTGAAGGCGGCCGGTTTGGTCGTGTGTCGCAAGGAAGGCCAGTGGGTCTATTACGAGGCGCGCCTGGACACCTTCCGGCGCCTGGGCCTGGAAGGCCTCTGGTCCCCGGGCCGCGTCCTGGCCCCGGCGGCCCCGGCGGGGCGTCCCGCCTGACAACGGCGGGCGGAGGGCGGCAGGAAAGTGGCCGGCCAAGCATAAAGGCATGTACATACGCGCATCGGCGCCGGGGCTACCCCCGGCCGCGAGGATCGCGTCCGCCCCTGGGGGGCGGAGTTGGCGAAGGGGGGACCCGCGCATGGAGTATCGCTTGCTTGGTCGCACCGGCGTCCGTGTCTCGCCGCTCTGTCTGGGCTGTATGAACTTCGGTGGTCGCGCCAGCGAAGAGGACGGTATCCGCATCATCCACGCCGCCATTGATGGCGGAATCAACTTCGTGGACACCGCCAACGTGTACAGCCGCGGGGTATCGGAGACCATCACCGGCAAGGCCCTCGCCGGAGGCAAGCGCGAACGGGTCTTCCTGGCGACCAAGGTCCACGGGAAGATGGGGGACGGCCCCAACGACCACGGCAACCACCGCCAGCACATCTTCCAACAGGTCGACGCCAGCCTGCGCCGCCTGCAGACCGACTACATCGACCTCTACCAGATCCACCGGCCCCAGCCCGACACCCCCATCGACGAGACGCTCGACGCGCTCAACGACCTGGTGCGGGCCGGCAAGGTCCGCTACATCGGCTCCTCCACCTTCCCCGCCTGGCAACTGGTCGAAGCCCTGTGGGTGGCCGACCGCCGGCACTTCGCCCGCTTCATCTGCGAGCAACCGCCCTACCACCTGTTCGACCGGCGCATCGAAAACGAGGTCCTCCCCGTCTGCCGCAAGTATGGGACGGCGGTCATCCCGTGGAGCCCGCTCGCCGGCGGCTGGCTGAGCGGCAAGTACCGCAAGGGACAGCCCCTTCCCGAAGTCGGCCGCCACGTCAAGCAGTTGACCGAGAAGGCCGACGACCCGGCGGTGCGGCGGCGCCTGGACACGGTTGAGCGTCTGGTGCCGCTGGCCCAGGAGGTCGGCTGCACCCTCTCCCAGTTGGCGCTTGCCTGGAACGTAGCCCAGTCCGGCATCACCTCGCCGATCATCGGCCCCCGCACCATGGAGCAACTGGAGGACAACCTCGGCGCCCTCGAGGTCACGCTTGACGCCGGCATCCTTGAGCGGATCGACCAGATCTGCCCCAAGGGCCAGGCCATCTGACCCGCGGCGGCCGGGGCGGCACCCGCCGCTCCGGCCGAACCCGCATCCACCCGCATACCCAGGGGGGGGACGTCCGTGGCCGTCGCCATCGATCTGCAGGGACAGACGGCGCTGGTGACCGGCGGCAGCACAGGGATCGGCCGGTCCACCGTGCGTACGCTGGCCGGAGCCGGCTGCGACGTGGCGATCCACTTCCACCGCTCGGACGCGGAGGCCGCCGCGGCGGTCGGAGAGGCTGCCGGCCTCGGGCGCCGGGCCACGGCCGTGCGCGGTGACTTCGCGCGTGCCGACCAGGTGCGTGCCGTCGTGCGGCAGGCGGCCGCATTCCTCGGCGGCATCGACATCCTGGTGAACAACGCCGGTTCGCTGATCGACCGCGTGCCCCTGGAGGGCATGGCCGACACCCACTGGGAAGCGGTCATCGCCTTGAACCTTTCCAGCGTCTTCTACGCCTGCCAGGCCGCGCTTCCCCACCTGCGCCCTGGGGCGCGCATCGTCAATCTCACGTCCATCGCGGCCCACACCGGCGGCGGCGCGCACAGCTTCCCCTATGCGGCCGCCAAGGGCGGGGTTCTGTCGCTCACCCGCGGTCTGGCGCGCGAACTGGCCGACCGCGGCATCCGCGTCAACGCCGTCTCCCCCGGCACCATCCGCACCCCGTTCCACGAGCGATTCAGCACCCCCGAGCGGCTGGAGGGTATCCGCCAGACGGTCGTCCTCGGCCGGCTCGGCGAAGCCCAGGAGTGCGCGGACACCATCCTGTTCCTGGTCTCCCCCCTTTCGGCATACCTCACCGGCGAAGCCATCGAGGTCAACGGCGGCCAGCACTTCGCGTAGATCGGCCCAAGGGCTGAAGGGGCAAGGACCCCGGCACCTGCCCCCCAGCGGCCCGCCACCTCCTGCGGCCTTGGCGAAGACGGCGGGTCACACGCGCTCGTAGTCAGGCAACTTCAGACCAGAGGCCCCGCGGCGACCACGGGCACCATCCTTTCCGCTCAAGCCTCCAGGCACGCTGCACATACCGCCTGGCGAGCCTGGCATCGCGTGCCGTACGGTCACCCGGCGGCCGGACGCCAGGGGGGTTCCGCCCTCTGCCGCGCTGCGGCCGATGTGGGAGGCAAGACGGCGCACCGCGTCGCGCGTCCGATCCGCACCCTGACCACCTGGCTGGTTCTGCCACTGCTTGCCGCCTCGCTCGCGACCTGCGGCGGGAAGCGCAACGCGCGATCCGGCCAAGCCCACGCGCACACTTTGATCATCCTGGCGTCCGCCAACCTGACCGGAGTGTTTGACGCCCTCAAGGCGCAGTTCGAACAAGCGCATCCGCGATCAGACCATGATCGCGCTCTACCGGATTCAGCAGGGCATGAGCGCGGAGGAGGCCATCCGCCAGGGGGCCGCGGATACCCCCGGATCGGTCAACTACCGCCGGGTAGGCCCGACGGCTTGTCCACCCGAATCGGCGGACGTTAGGCCGGTTGACGGCGGCCCACCGGGTCGGATGTACCCACCCCGGCAAGGTGCTTCCGAGCGATGTTCCGACCGATGTTCCGAGCGCCGTTGAGGTCTGCATGGAGGCGGAAGCCACAGGATCGGCAGGTGAAGTCGCTTTGAGAACGACGGTGGTTCCGGGCGGTGTACCCACAGCGGGAGCAGCGCTGCGATGTGTGCCGGGAGTCGATGCCCACGACAACGCAGCCCACTTCCTGTGCCTTGTACTCCAGCAAGCCGCGCAGTCGCGCGAACGACCAGGTGTGCGGGCGGCGGCGGGACTGCCTGCCACGCTGCTTTGCACGCGCCCGAATGTGCGTCAGGTTCTCCACGACGGTCAGCGTGCCGTAGTCACGGTGGACAAGGTCGGCGGTGAGCGTCCGGCCGCCAGCGTACTTCGCGTCATGCTCCGGGAGGACGAACGGGACCGCCATGCGCCCCGCCGTGGTGGACAACCCCACCCCGCTGGTGTCCCACTTCAGGATCGCTGTGTGGAGGTTGTAGCGGGGCGGGCAAGGAGGTCGCCTGCGGGCAACGCGTCTTGCGGCCCTTCTTGCGCCGGTCGAAGGCGGAAGCAGCGCCTCTGTTGCCTTCACGCGCGCCTGGATCATCAGGTCGGAAACCAGATCCGGGCACTCGTCTTTTGTTCCTCGGTAAGTGAGGTGATGCAGCCGCACGCCGTTCTTGTCGTTGGTGTCCCATCTGCTGCGGCAGACGAAGTTGATATGTGCGTCGTATGCACAACGCAAGGGAGGGAGCGGCGCTTCCGCTGTCGCCTGAACCCTACAGTCTCCCCGCGCCGCATGACTCATGGCCGATCCGGGTCGCGTCGAGCATGGCGAGGACGCCACAGCGACAGAGGCGGCCGCCTTCGACGGGTGCGCGGCACCCCAGTTCGACTTCATCCGGGACTTCGAACACCGCCTGCGGCCACGATGATCGCGCGGGCCTCCGGACGGCGGTGTCTGCCCGCAAGGCGGACGCCGCAGCATCCGCGTAACACACCGTCCCAGTGGACGACCTGCGCACACCCCGGGCGTGAGGAGCATGACCGCCACGCAGTGCCTACGGTGGAAAGATCGCCGTGGCCGCGGTGTGCACAGGGGGTGGCGACATGCCCGAGGAGATGCCGCACGAGCCGCTCTGGCTGCAGCCTCTGTCGCGATCGGACGCCGGCGCCGCTATCTCCTGGCTCTTCACGGCGGGCGCCGGGGACGGCGCCCGCCATCCCGTGCATGCCGGAGTCCGAGTGGCCGCGCGGGAAGGCGTCCTGCGCGCCACCGAGCCCTACCTGCACGGCGACTGGACCCCGGCGCTGCTCACCTACGCCGCGGCGGCAGCCCAACTCGCCGGGGCGGACTGCCCGGAAGCATGGGTTGCGCCGGCGAACCTCGGGTCGGTGCGGGAGGTCGTGGAGGCACGCCGGCGTGGCGACCAGCCGTCGTTTCACAGCGGGACGGTCGAGGACGGGCTGCCATTGGAGAAACCGGAGGGAGACCGCCGCCTGCCCAGCACGTCAGGTTGGCTGCGGCGAGCGGCGCTCCAAGGCGGGGCCGGGCCGACGATCTCGGCGCGAGCCAGCCGGCCACGCAGCGGGCTCAGTAGTTTGAGGAGCGGTCCGCGTGATCGTGGGCCTCCGGCCGCAGACGGGAGGGGTTGGTCGGCGCGGTCGCCATCCCGTCCCCATCGGCCATCATGGTCTCGGCCGGTGCCTCGGGGACCGCCTGCGGCCGGTTGGCGGCGCACGGCGTCCCGAAGCGCGGCTGCGCAAACGGTAGGTGCGTGCGCCCGCGCGCCAGGATGTGCTGGGCGTTTCCCCCGCCCCATTCGGTATAGGAGCGGGCGTTGGCGTAGTGGCCGACAAAGGCCCGCCGGAACCGGTCCACCGTCGTGTTGGCATGCGAGCGGTGCAGAATGTGGCCACCGAAAAAGACGACGTCTCCGGGTTCGGCCTCGACGCGCACCTCGCGATCCGCATACCCGCGGGCCACCGGGACCAGGCCGTTTTGCGTCTCGTCGGTGGCACTGGCATGCGCTATGTCGACCAGGTCTACCGGCGCGCCCGCGGGATAATGGCGGGCGCGGTTCTGGGCATCCGGGTAGATCGGCTCGTGCTGGCTACCAACCGCGAAGTGCATGCACCCGTTTGCCTCGTCGGCTCGATCGATCGCCAGCCACGCGCCACAGAGGCTGTCGGGCAGCGTCGGTATGTAGTAGGAGTCCTGGTGCCACCCCTGCCCGTCGGCGCCGGGCGGCTTCAAAAAGAGCATCGTCTGCATCGCCATGAGGTCAGGCCCGATGAGGGCCTCCAGCACGTCAAGGATGCGCGGATGCAGCAGGAAGCGCTCGTGGATCGCCAGCAGGCGGTGCAGCATGTGGATGCGGACGTAACGCCGTTCCACCTCACCCAGGCGGCTCGCATCCAGGATGGTCGAATGGCCCCGTCCGGCCGCCCCGACCGGAGCCGGCGCAACCCCGGGGAGTTCCAGCCTACCGTGGATCACATCCTCGGTATGGGCCCGCAGTTCCTCCACATCTTCAGGCGGCACCAGACCGCGGACCACCAGGATGCCCTGCTCGCGGAACGAAATGAACTCCTGAACCCGGAGACGATACTGCCCCGGTGCCCGTGTGGTCGCGGCGGTCATAACGGCGCCCCCCTGCCCGGTCCATGCTCGTGTGCTTCGCTGGCGCATCGATACGCGATCACCTGCCGGAATGCCTTCCGCCCCCCTGGCCCCCGATCCGATCACGGCAGGAAGGGGGCGCCTGCGGCCACGAATGTACGGCGCGAAGCGGCGGTACACCGCAGTGCAGCCGCGAGGCTACGGCGGCTCGACAGCGGTGTAGACCGGGGGTGGAGGCAACGGATTCGAAACCTTGGAGCCCGCGCTCCCACGCCCGCGTCATGACCGCAGCCGCATCGCCCGCACCGGTCCGCCGCCTGGTCGTCAACTGCGACGACTTCGGCTGCGCGCTGTGCGCCAACGCGGGCGTGGAAGAAGCGCTCACCGCGGGCATCGCCACTTCGGCGACCGTCATGGTGCCCTGTCCGTGGGCGTACGACGCCGTCCGGCGCGCCATGGAGCACCCGCGCTGGGCGATCGGGGTGCATCTCACCCACACCGCCGAATGGCCCCGCTACCGCTGGCGGCCACTGCTGGCGCACGACCGCGTCCCGGGCCTATACGGACCGGACGGCTTCATGTGGTCCTCCACCCGCGACGTGCATCAGCACGCCACCGCGGAGGAAGCGCTGGCCGAGGGCGCGGCGCAGATCGAGCAGGCCATGGCCTGGGGCCTGAAACCGACCCACATCGATTCCCACATGGGAGTCATGCAACTGGATCCCCGCTTCTACGAAGTCTATCTGACGCTGGCCGAGCGCTACCGCCTGCCGCTACGCATGGCGGGTCCGCGGCAACTGGCCGCGGCCGTCCCCACGGCCCCCTGGGCGGCGGACGTCCGGCGGCGGGCGCTGGCCAGAGGCCTGTGTTTCACCGACGACCTGCAGGCCGGACCTTCCCATGGTGAACTGAGGGACGCGCAACAGGGCCTTGTGGCCCAACTCGACTCGCTCGGCCCGGGGACGGCCGAAATGTTGTTCCATCCGTGCGAGGACGGACCGGATCTGGCGGCGATGATCCCTTCCGGCGGCCGGGACCGCGTGCGCGACCTGCGCCTGCTCACCGATCCCGCACTCCCCAGGGCGCTAGAGGCGCGGGGCATTCACCTCGTCAGCTACCGGGACCTGCCCCCCGCCACGGCCTGAAGCGGGACGGAGCGCGCAACTCGCACCACGCGCCCCGTGCGCACCAGTCCGCCGACCGGCGCCTGACCCGCCCATCCCCGGCCCGCGGCTCCCGGTGGCGCCTTAAGATCCACAGCCACCGCGACCTTTCCGTGCGCGCGAGCCAACCGCTCTTGGCGGGCTCAAGCCCGGGCCGCTTGGCCGATCGCCGGACGCCATCATCACAACTCCTGGATCCGGACCAGTGTGCCGGCGGGATCCCGGAAGGCGCAGTCGCGAATGCCCCGCGCTTGCTCGGTCGGCTCTTGTACGACCTCGGCGCCGCGATCTCGCAGCCGCGTAAAGGTGCCATCCAGGTCCTTGGTGGCGAACATGATCATGGCGTACGTACCCTTGGCCATCATCTCGGTGATGGTGCGCCGCTCGTCATCCGTGATGCCCGGTGCGGCGACTGGCGGGGACAGGACGACGGACGTATCGGGCTGGTCGGCGGGACCGACCGCAATCCAACGCATCTTGCCCTGTCCAACGTCGCCGCGGACCTCGAAGCCGAGCGCGTCACGGTAGAAGGCCAGCGACGCTTCCGGATCGTTGTGCGGTAAAAAGGTCTGGTGGATGGTGATCTTCATGGCCGTCACTCCTCGAATGGGCTCGACCGCGCGCGGCCGCCGCATTCAGAATAGGTGCGGCTCCGCGACCCGCGCTTCTCGATTCCTGACCGGTTTGGTCACCTGTTTCGCTAGGCAAGGCGCCAGTCCCACGACCCCGTGCGTGGCGAGGCGCCGATAGGAGCTGGGGGGCATACCGACCAGTTCGGTGAATCGCGAGCTGAAGGTACCCAACGATGAGAAACCGACCTCGATGCACACCTGAGTGACGCTGAGATCGCCGCGACGCAGCAGCGCCATCGCGCGCGCGGTGCGCCGTGTCATCAAGTAGCTGTAAGGCGGCTCCCCGTAAGCGAGCCGGAACTGCCGGCTGAGGTGGCCGGCCGACATGTTCACGCCGCGGGCGAGCGCTCCGACGTCCAGGGGTAGCGCGTACTCCCGGTCGATGCGGTCGCGGACGCGGCGCAGCGACACGAGGTCACGCACCCTCTCGGGTACGGCGACACCGTGGTCTGCGTCCGCCTCTACGAAGATCAGCCCGGCCAGCGTTGGGAAAGAGGCCATGTCGCACCTCCATCCCCTCGTACGGTCGGTGTCTTCCAGTCATGCGGGACGGGTCCTGCGCGGTACCCTCGCAATCGGCGGAGGGAGATTCGGACTATAGAAATAGCAACCGTCGTTCCAAACCTTCAACCGTCTAGCATAGCGTTGCGTGCTCACATGGCGTGAGAGCGGATGGCTTCCACTTCTGCATCCATGCCTGCGTTGAGAGTTGCCGACATGTGGTCCATTGTTCGCCTCCGCGGCCGTCAAATGGGGTGCGGCCCCGGTCAGACCGCCGGCCATGGAACCAGCCAACGGGGAACCCCGGGCTCATGGCCTACTCCGCAAAGGTCTCTTGCGGAGCAGTCATTCCGGACTCAAGTTCCGACTCCAGCGGAAGGTTCACCACCCAGCGCTTCGCCGGGGCAGCGTCCCGCCAGCGGCGTACGCCGCAACAGATCGACTCCGTCGTGACCAGCGGGTGCTCGACCAGGTTCGTCGTCCCAAGCAGGTCTGCCGGCCCGCGCGACAGCCCACGCCACTGGACGGTCAGCGTCTCCTGCCAGGCCCTCGCGCAGACTCGCCGCCGCCTCCGGCGAGCGGGGCGCCAACTCCTCGGCCGGGCATCCGCGTTCCCCGTGGCCCTCCTGGACGCCGGCCACGCACTCGGCCCGCCAACCACACCCCGCAGGCGCAACTCCGCATATTGTCCGTACAATAAGCCCAGTCGAAATCGACTGCGGGCGAAGAACCAGAACATGCTTATAGTAAAGAACTTTTATCTGCACACGACCTAGAGGGACCCACGCGCGCACACAGTGGACGGCAGGAGCCAACCCCAACTTGATCGAACATGATGACGCCGCAGACAAGCGGTCGCGTGGCCCGCAGACCCTGGGGATCGTCAATGGGAGGTGTCAGGCATGAAGGATCCTGCAGTCCATCGTCGTGGTCGTTCCGCGTGGTCGCGGCGGAACATCCTGCGCGGCAGTGCCGCCCTCGCGCTGGGCGGCGCCCCGGCCGTCCTGGTCGCCTGCGGCAGCGCCGCCAACAAGCCCAGCCCGACGCATTCCTCCTCAAGCACCGTCGCCCCCGCGGTACATAAGACGATCCGCCTGGTCGGCAACTTCCCGCACCTGCCCAACAACCCGGCCATCGTCGGCCAAGTGCTCAAGGCCTTCACCAAGGCCAATCCGCGCATCGAAATCACGCCACAAAAGTCGCCGCCGCCGGCCCAGAAGCTGGTGGCGCTGGTCGAAGCGGGCCAGGCCCCCGACTTCTTTGTCACCACGAATCCGTTCGTCTCCGCGCTCTTCCAGGCGAAGGCCGTCATCGACCTCTCGCACTACGCCAAACTCAATCGCTCCGCCAGCATGATGCGCGACATCCCGTCGTCCATCCTCGACGCCCAACGCGCGACCAGCGGTCAGCAGATGGCCATCCCGTCGAAGGCGGCGACCAACGGGGTCTTCTACAACGCGGACGCCTTTCGAGCCGCCCACGTGCCGTTACCGACGCCGACCTGGACCTACGCAGACTTCCGCAATGCCGTATTGCGCCTCACCAACGCATCCAAGAAGGTGTGGGGCACCGGCGGCGACCCCTGGAAGTTTTCTCTAGAGAACGCCGTCGGCTGGGGATCGGAGTGGGTCCCGCCCAATAACCCGACAACACTCAACTACAACTCGAAGATCGTCGCCGGCGAGAAATACATTCAGGACCTGCGCTATGTCGACAAGAGTTGGATGCCTGGAAGCATCATGAACTGGAGCAAGTCGTTCCCCAGCGCCCAGATGATGACCATTCGCCAAAACAGCTATTCGCTATTGGCCTATGGCAAGGCGATCAACGGCAGTTTCCGCTGGAACACAGCGCCCGTGCCAACGGGACCGGCCCGCCAGGCCGTCTCGGTATCCATCAACGCCTGGATGATCACCTCCAGTTCCAAGAACCCGGACGCCGCGTGGGAAGCCGTGCTCTTCGGCCACAGCCCGACGTTTTGGAACATCGTCATCCCGGCCAGCGGCACCATTCCGCCACAACGGTCCATGCTCGCCACATGGCGCAACATCATGTCCAAGCAGTCGGTGCTCAAGGGTGTGGACCTGACGGCCTGGACGGACCCCATCCAGAAGAACACGCTGACCGTTCAGCCGGTGTTCAAGTATGACAACGGCCACGCCTGGCACTGGTGGGGGCACGCGGTCGGCATCTGTCTCACCGGTACCCCGCCAAAAGGAGACGCCAATGTCGCAAGCAGCTTCAAGGCGGCGGCGGTGGCCACGGACGCCTATGAGAAGTCATTGGCCGCCAAGGGCTGAACGATGCCGGCCCCATACGGGGAGGGAGGCAGTGCGCGAATCCGGATCACACGCCGCGCTTCAGGGGCAAAGCCGCCACGGCTCGTCCCCGGAGTGCCGCGCCCGGCGCCACTGGGGGTACGCGGCAGCGCTCCTGACCACCATCGGTCTGGGGGTCATCGCGGCCGCGGGCCCGGTCCAGGCGGGCGGGCCGCCGCGGGCAAGCCTCTACGGCCCGCGCGGCCCGATCGCCTTCCTGCCACCGCCGTACCGCGTCACCGCCTGGCGCACCGGCACCAGCCTCGGGGTGGGCCCACTTCACTCACCCCAGGGGCTGTGGTACCAGGCGCGCACCGGCACCCTCTATATCGCCGACACCGGCGGCAACCGCGTCGTGGCAATACCGCGTTCGGGGCCGGCACGCGTCATCGGGGCGGCCGGAGCGCACGCACTGCGCGGCCCCACTGGGGTGGCCACCCACGACGGGTTCCTCCTCGTGGCCGACCCCTCCCAGGGCCGCATCGCGGTCTACACGGCGTCCGGGGTCTACCTGCGCAACCTGCATCTGCACTCCGCCGTTTACGCGGGCGCCCACATCGCGTTCGCACCGGAACAGATCGCGGTGGGGCGCCTGGGCGTGGTGTACGCCATGAACCGTTCCACATATCAGGGCCTCTTGGCTTTCACCCTATCGGGCCATTTCCTGGGCTTCGCCGCCGCCAGCCCTCCGCGGGTCGGCGCGTTGCGGGTGCTGGAACGGTCCCTGCTGACGCGCGCGCAGCGGGCACAACTCGTACCGCTCTACACCTCCGCGCCCGGTGGGGTGGCGATCGGTCCGGGCGGCTTCGTTTACGTCACCAACCCCTACCGCCAGGTGGATCAGATCCGACGACTCTCCCCGCTCGGGGGCGGCAACACCCTGCCGGGAGCCTCCGCCACCAACTATGGCTACACGCGCTACCATGGGTTGATACCCGAGGTCGCCCGCTTCGGGCCCATCGCGGTAAGCCGCCATGGCTTCATCGCCGCCGCCGATACCAGTGGCGAGCGCATTGTTATCTATGACCCCCGGGGACGGCCGCTGTTCACGCTCGGCGGCCAGGGGAGCCGGCGCGGCCGCTTCGAGGGCCTGACCGCCCTCGCCGCCGGGAACAGCGGCGCACTGTACGCCCTCGATCGACGCACGGATGCCCTGCAACGCTTCAGCCCCACCCGCTTCGGCCGCCTGGTCCTCAACGCCAGCCGCCTCTATGCCGCGGGTCACTACGTCCAGGCGGCGGCCGGATGGCACGCGGTGCTCGCCGCAGATGGGTCCTATTCCCTCGCCCTGCAGGGACTCGGCCGGGCAGACCTCGCCTCCGGCCACCCCCGTCGGGCGATGGCGCGCTTCCGGGCGGCCCGCGACCGCACCGGATACCAGCGGGCGCACGCCGACCTGCAGTTGCGGCGGGTCCGTGCGGCCTTCGGGTGGCTCTTCCTGGCCGCCGGGCTGGTGGCGGCGTCCATCGTCGCCATCTGGCGGTGGGGTGGGACGCTTTGGAACTGGGCCTGGAATCTGGCCGAAGAGCGCTGGCCCTGGCCGTACCACCCCCTGGCCTTCCTCCGCCGAGTCGGAGCTGTGCTGGGACGGGCGCAGGAAGAGTTTTACGCCCTCAAGTGGGAGCGGCCGGTCGGCGCGTACGAAACGTTGGGGCTGATGGCCTGGTTGTATGGGGTGCGCGTTTGCGGGCACCTCTGGACGGGCTTTGCCTTTCGGCCGCCCGGAAGCACGCCCGGTCAGCCCGGGGCGCTCGCCCTGGAAACCTTCCTGCCGCTTGGCGCCTGGACGCTGGCCAGCTACGGCGTGGCGGACGTGCTCGGCGGTGAAGCGCGGTTACACGAGGTCTGGTCGAGCTCGCTGCTGTGCCTGCTGCCGTACGCCGTGCTGGGGATTCCCGTCGCCCTGCTGTCGCGGCTGCTCGTGCCGGGGGATGCCGGAGTGTACGGGTTCTTCCATCTGGTCGAGATCGTTTGGGTCGCCTGGCTCTTCCTCCAGCAGGTGGTCGTGCTCCATGACCTCGCCGGGCGCGAGGTGGTGCGTGCGGTCGTCTGGGGGTCACTGGCCGTGGTCGGCATGGCGTTCGCATCCGTCGTCGTCCTCGGCCTGGCCGGGCAACTCGGGCAGTTCCTGCACCAGGTGTCCGTCGAACTGACGGCGTTGGGATGGCGACCGTTATGAGTCTGTCGATCCACCGGCGCGCCCGCAACAGGTATCGGAACACGATGGCGTTGCTGGCCGTATGGATCTGCTGCACCGGCTGCGGCGCGGCCGTACCATCGGGTTCCCTGCCCTCCGACGCGCCGGAGGCACCACCGGCGGTCCGGCCGGCAGGCATCCATCCCCTACCGGCCGCCCCGATCCCGGCCACCCCGGCCGGCTATCGGGCGGTCGCCGCCAGCACGGGGCTGGTCCTCTTCGTGAACCGAACCGATGGGCAGATCGCCGTCTGGCAGCGTGCCACCCACCAATGGTGGGATAGCCGGGTCCAGGGCTTTTCTGGCCGGCGGGGCTGGCGCCGGTCGCTGGGGTCGGCATTCCTACTGCAGGTGGTCAACGCGGCATTCAACCACCTGTCGCCGGTGAACTCCGCCGGGGCGGGCCGGGGCGTGGTGGTGCGGCCCATGCGCGGCGGGGCCGCCGTCACGTACACACTCGATCGGTACGGGCTCGCGGTCACCATCGACTACCTCCTGCAGGGCGACAGCCTTGTCTGGCGCCTGACCCCGGGGGGGATCGTCCGCCAACCCCACGGGGCGCGGGTCGGCGAGATCCTGCCGCTCCCCTACTTCGCCGCCTTCCCGCAAGGGACCGGAACGCTGCTTCTGCCTGACGGCGCCGGGGCGCGCGTGGCGGGATTCGACCCGAACGGCCCTTACACCGCAGGCTATAGGGCGCGGGTGTATGGCTCAGGTCTGCCGCCCTGGCAAACGCGCGGCCGGCCGCACGCCAACCTCGCCGCCTTCGGCGTGCTGCGCGGTTCAGCCGCCGTCGCGGTGTCCGCCACGCGCGGAGCCTCACTGACCACGGTCGACGCCCTGCCCGCGGGGGACACCGCGGCCATGAACCGCATCCGTTTCGCCTTCCGGCTGCGGCGGCCGTACCGCACCTACGTCAACCAGTTCACGGCCACCATCGCCTACGCCCGGGCGCGCGCGCGCCGCACCCTGGAAGTCCGCTACACCTTCTTAGGAGGTACCCACGGAGGTGCGGCCGGGGTAGCCGCCGCCTGGCGCCACTCCCTGCAAGCGGCCGGCACCCTGACATCCGTTCGCCGACCGACACGGGGTGCACTGCACATACTGCTGCGGATGGCGGTGGCGGAGCCGGCACCCGGAGGCTGGCGCCCGGTGGTTCTGACGACTTTCGCCCAGGCCGGGCGGGTGCTGGCCGCGCTGCACCGGGCCGGGGTCGGGCCGATCGATGCCACGCTGCTCGGCTGGACTCCCGGCGGTTACCGCCTTGGAGGGCCCGCCAGTTGGTCCGCATCCCCACGACTGGGCGGCGCCGCGGGCCTGGCCCGGCTGCAGGCACAGGCGCGGGCCAACGGCGATCGCATCCTGCTCGGCCTCAATCCCGTCGACGCGTACAGCCGAAACGGCGGGTTCTCGCCCTGGACCCAGGTGCTGACCCTGCCCGACCACCTGCCGCTCGAGCACCGCGCCACCGGCCACTATCTGCTCAACGGGCAGGCCACCCTCGGTTCGCTGCGCACCGCCCTCACTCAGTTGCCCCGGATGCCCATCCCCCCGGGAGTGGCCCTGTTGGGCATCGGCCGGAATCTGCCGGCCCAGACCAGCCAAGGGGCGACCGGCCTCAGCCGCTACTGGCGGGCGGCGGCTCTGGACGCCTCCCACACCGCCCCCCTGCAGGTGCAGGGGGGCAACGCATACCTCTTCGCGGCCGGCGGCACGGTACTCGACGCCCCCACGGGCGACGGCGGGCTGCCTTATGAGGCCGCCATGACCCCTCTGTGGGAGATGACCGTCCACGGCACCCTGCCCTATGTGGCGGCACCGGTCAACTTCTCCGCCGATCCGACCCGCGCGCTGCTGCGGGCGGAGGCCGTCGGGGCGCTGCCCGCGCTCGAACTCAGCGCCGCCGGGCCTGCCGCCCTGCGCCACCTGCAACCAAACCCATACTTCGCGCTGGGTTACCGCCACTGGCTGCCGCTGGCCCGGATGGCGGCCGCGGCCAGCCGGCATTTGGCCGGGGTCTCAGGGCTTCGCCTGACCGGCTACCGCGTCGTCTCCCCGGGAGTGACCCGGACGAGCTTCGGCGGGACCACCGCCCCCGCACGCGTGGTGCTGATCAACACGACCCGCCACCCCGTCCAAACCAACCACCGCCGCGTGCCGGCTGAAACGGCGCTCTGGCTTGGAGGGGGGAAGCGTTGACCGCCACCCCGGCCCCGCCGCGACACATGCGTCCTGGTGCCCTGCGCCGCCGCTGGTCGAGCGCCGGCATCACCTTCGTCCTGCCCTGGATCGTGGGCTTCGCCGCCTTCTCGGCCTATCCGCTCGGCCTGTCGCTGATCCAGAGCTTCGAACACGTGGCCATGGTCGGAGCGGGAACGCACTGGGTCGGGCTGACCAACTACCGACAGGCGCTGTTCGCCAGCACCCGCTTCGTCCCCATCCTACTGGGCAGCTTCCTGCACACCGCGCTGCAGACGCCGTTGGTCGTCGTCTTCGCCCTCGCGGTCGCGCTGCTGCTGGACCGCCGCCTGTGGGGTGGCACCCTGTTCAAGGCCATCTTCTTTGTGCCCGTCGCCATCGGATCCTCGGCGGTGGTCACGCAGATCATGACCTTCGGGGGGGCCCCCAAACTGGTGAGCCCCGCGGAATCCGCATGGCTCGCCGCCACGCTTGGGCCACTGTTGACGGCAGAGATGGTGCGGTTGCTGGCGGACATCACGGTGGTCATGTGGCACACCGGCATCCAGATCCTGCTGCTGCTGGCGGGCCTGCAGGCACTACCGCGCACGGTGTACGAAGCGGCGCGGGTGGATGGAGCCAACGCCTGGCAGGTCCTGCACCGGATCACGCTGCCGCTGTTGCGTCCCACGTTGACCGTGGCGGTGGTCTATTCGGTCATCGCCTCGTTCACCGGCGCCACCAATGCGATGATGCACTACCTGGTGGCCCAGTTCCTCAACCTGCACCCGGGGTACGACTCGGCCGTCGGCTGGCTGTATTTCGCCGGGATCTTCACCATGCTCGCGCTACTGGTCGCGGCGCTGGAGCGTCGACGTTGACTCGGGAGGGCGGAGACGTGACACGATCCACGGCGGCACCGGCGCAACCGCGGCTCATCGCATGGGTTCAGGGGGCCGGCGCCCTGCACCGGCTGCGGCGGCTGCCCGCAACCCTGGCGATTTACGCGTTGCTGGTGGTGTTCGCCTTCGCCCTCGCCTATCCGCTGCTGTATCTGGTGAGCACTTCTCTCAAGTCGGTGCCGGAGTATCTGAACCCACTCCTCACCTGGATCCCGGTCCACCCGGACTGGACCAACTACGTCGCTGCGTGGACCGCGCTGGGCTACGCGCCGGCGTTCCTGGACACGCTGGCGGTCGCGTCGCTCGGTGCGCTCTGCCAGGTCGCCGCATCCGCCACCATCGGCTACGGCCTCGGCCGGCCGCGCACCGCCTTCCCCGGCCGCAAGCTCGTGCTCGGCCTCATCCTGCTGACCCTGATCGTGCCTCCCGAGACGGTGATCGTAGCGCTGTATCGGACGTATGTCGGCCTGCACTGGATCAACACGCCCTGGCCACTCACACTCCCGGGACTGTTCGGCCAGGGATTGCGGGGTGGACTTTTCTTGCTGCTCTTCCGCCAGGTCTATGCGTCTCTACCAGGGGACATCGAGGAGGCCGGGCAACTGGACGGGGCCGGTCCGTGGCGCATCTGGTGGAGCCTGATGCTGCCGCTGGCCGGTCCTGCCGTCACGGTTACCGCGGTCCTCTCGTTCGTGTGGCACTGGAACGCCTATTTCCAGCCGGCCATGTTCCTCAACGGCCGCTTTACCACGCTCGCGCTGAGCTTCGCCAACGCCGTGCACGCCATCCTGGCGAACCCGGCCGCATCGTCCTTCTCCCGCTACAACGTCTCGGTGATCATGGCGGAGGCCGTACTGGTCACGGCTCCAGCGCTGGTCGTCTATGTCGGGATCAGCCGGGTCTTTCTGCGCAGCTTTGAGCGGGCCGGCGGCGGCGACCTCTGAAACGACGCCCACCACGCCCCCCGTCGACCGGTACCACCGCGGCCACCAGCCAGTCGCTCCTGACCGTCCGAAACCCAGGGTACGACGTCTGCGTCCGATGCCGCCGACCGGGAGGCTGGGGAGCGAAACCACACCCCCGCCTCCCGGAGCCGCCGCCGCGCGACCGATGGGCCACAGGCCGCACCCTGGCCCCTGTGACAGATGTCATGCGCAAACCCGGATGGGCGTCGGATCCGCCCCGCCGCCGCCGGGGTTAAGTTGGTACCGGGCGCGAAAGGGCGGTGGGCGGATGTCGGATGCGGTGGTCTTTGCACAGGTGGAAAAACGTTTCGGTGCGATCGCGGCGCTGTCCGGTGTGGACCTTTCGATCCGCCGGGGGGAAACGGTGGCGCTGCTCGGTCCCAACGGCGCCGGCAAGTCCACGGCGGTGGCGTTGATGCTCGGGCTGCGTGAGCCGACCGCAGGCACGGTGCGGATCCTGGGCGGACCCGCCGTGGCGGCGGTACGCGCGGGGCGGGTGGCCGCCATGTTGCAGACGGCCAACCTGCTACCCGGCGTGAGCGTGGCGGAACTCGTCGAGTTTGTCCGCACCCTGTATCCGCATCCACTGTCGACGGCGCGGGCCCTGGAGGTGGCGGGCTGCACCGCCTTCGCGCGCCGACCGGTCGAGCGCCTCTCCGGCGGCCAGGCACAGCGCGCCCGCTTCGCCATGGCGATCGCCGGGGACCCGGAACTGCTCTTCCTGGACGAGCCAACCACGGGCTTTGATGTGGACGCCCGGCGTCACTTCTGGCACGGCATCCGCGGCTTTGCCGCCAGCGGCCGCACCGTGCTGTTCGCCACCCACTACCTCGAGGAGGCGGACGCGGTGGCCGACCGCATCATCGTGTTGCAGCGGGGTCGCGTCGTCGCCGATGGCAGCGCCGCGGCGATCAAGGCACACTCGGGCGGACGGGTGGTCCGCTTCCAGGCGGCGGGCGTCGACCGCGCCCGCTGCGCACGCCTGCCCGGTGTGTCCCAGGTCGAGGTCGACGGAGACCGGCTCCGCCTGCGGACGGCGGACCCCGATGCCACCGTGGCCGCCGCCTACGCCGCCGGCATCTCGGTGCGGGGTCTGGAGATCGGCGGCGCCGATCTAGAGGAAGCGTTCCTCGCACTGGTGAACGAACAGCCAGACCCGAAGGAGGCATCTGGGCGGTGAAGGGGTTTATCGCCTACCTGTGGATGGAGATCCGGCGCACCGTGCGCAACGGACGCTACCTGACCTTCACCATCGGCTTTCCGGTCGGCTTTTACCTGTTGTTTTCGGCGCTCTACGGGCGCGAGCCCGCCGGCGGACTGAGCTTCACGACGCTGTACATGGTATCGATGTGCGCCTACGGTGCGATGGGCGCCGCCCTGACCAGCAACGGCGCCCGGCTCGCCGCGGAGCGCGGCGGCGGCTGGACCCGCCAACTGCGGGTCACCCCGCTCACGCCCGCCGCCTACGTCCTGGCCCGCATGACCATGGCGGTCTGCGTCGCGCTGCCGGCCGTGCTGCTGGTGGCGCTGGCGGGCGTGCTCGTACACCACGTACACCTCGGCGCAGCCGCCTGGTTGGGGCTGCTGGCCGGGATCTGGCTCGGCTCCGTTCCCTTTGCCGCACTGGGGGTGTTCATGGGTTACGCCCTCGATTCCGAATCGGCCTACGGCGGCGTGATGATCGTCTACTTCGGCCTGTCCATCCTCGGTGGACTGTGGTTCCCTTACGCCATCATGCCTCACGGCATGCAGTTGGCCGCGCGCATCCTCCCGGCCTACCACTACGCGTCCCTGGGCTGGAACGCGGTCGCCGGCCACGCCCCTGGCTGGCGCAACCTGGGGATCCTGGCCGCCTACACCGCCGTCTTCGCCGCGGCCGCCGCCTGGCGTTACCGCAGGGATGAGGCGCGCGAGTATGCGTGAAGGCGGGGCGGTGCGCGGGCGGTGGGGAGGCGCGGCCCGCGGCCGCCTGTACGCCTACATCTGGCTGGCGTACCTCGCCTACCCCGTCATGGCGCTGTTCGCCCCCCACCTTGCGCTCTGGCAGCGCGCCGCGGGGGGCGCCGGCCTGGCGACCTTTCTGGCCGCCTATATTTGGGCCTTGTCCGGATCTCCCCCGTACCGGCCGTTGCGCACGGGCGTCGCGATCGCGGGGACGGTGGCACTCGGCCTGGTGCTGTCCGTCCTGCTCGGCCCGGCCTGGTTGGGACTGTTCGTGTACGCCGGCGCGCTGGCCGGCTGGCTACCTTCCACCCGAACCGCGGCGGCGACGGCGGCCGCCGTGACGGCCGTCAGCGCCCTGACCACCTGGAGCCTGGGTGCTCTGGCAGAGGGCGGCTGGGCGCTGGTGTTGACGACCGCCCTGACCGGCTTCGCCATGATCGGCGTGGGACAGCTGATCCGCCTGACCCAGGCGCTACAGGCGGCACGCGACGATGTGGCCCGGCTCGCAGCCGCCGATGAACGCCTGCGCATCGCGCGCGACGTGCACGATCTGCTGGGTCACTCCCTGTCTGTGATCGCGCTCAAGGCCGAACTGGCCCAGCGACTGCTGCCGGTGGATCCAGCCGGGGCCACACAGCAGCTCACCACGGTCCAGGCAGTGGCCCGCCGCTCCCTGGCCGAGGTGCGCGCCACCGTCGCCGGCTATCGCCAGCCCAGCCTCGACGAGGCGCTGGCGGCAGCGCGCAGTGGTCTTGAAGCAGCGGGGATCCGCTGCGCCTTCGTACGCACCGCGGATCCGCTGCCGCCAGCCTCCGACGCGGCCCTGGCCTGGGTGGTGCGGGAGGCCGCCACCAACGTCTTGCGCCACAGCGGCGCGACCACCTGCCAGTTGCAGATCGAGCGCTCGGGTGGCATGGTCGTACTGACGGTCAGCGACGACGGTCGCGGCCGGGACGGGTCCGAGCCACCCGCGGGCGCGGGTACGGGGCTTGCCGGGATGCGGGAACGGCTGGCGGCCATCCACGGCACCCTGGTGATCGGCGAAGCCCCGGGTGGCGGGATGCGGCTTCAGGCCCGCGTCCCGCCACCCCCATTGCCGGACGGTGCCGGCGGCCGCGGACTGGACATCGCTCAGGACGCGGGGCGGGGGACGTGCGAATCCGGCGCCGACGGCTGAAGCCGGTGGCCGCGGCCGGGGGTTGGCGCCGGGGGTCCTGGCCGGGTTGAGGTCTGCTTGGCGGGAGGGACGGCCGTGCGTGCGGTGAAGGTCGCGACCGCTTTGTCCCGCCGCCACCTCCTGAGCTCATGGCGGGCGGACCTCCCGCCGTCCAGCGCCAGCGCCCGCCGCCTTCTGACAGGAGGGCTGCGCAGGCCGCACCCCGGAAAGGAGACAGCGGCCAGTTGGCCGGCGCCGGAATGTGGCGGCCCGGCGGTTGCCCGCCCATGATCCGCATCCTGCTGGCCGAGGACATGGGCATGGTGCGCGGAGCGCTCGCGGCCCTGCTCGCCCTGGAGGGCGACCTGGACGTGGTGGCACAGGTCGCCCGCGGCGATGAGGTCCTCGCCGCCGCCCTCCGGACGCAGCCGGATGTGGCACTCCTGGACATCGAACTGCCGGGCGGAGACGGGCTATGGGTGGCCGACCAACTGCACCGGCGGTTGCCGCGCTGCCGCGTCGTGATGCTGACGACCTTCGGCCGCCCTGGATACCTGCGGCGGGCGATGGCGGCCGGAGCGCGCGGCTTCCTGCTCAAGGAGTCGCCGGCCGCCGACCTCGCCGCCGCCATCCGCCGTGTCAGCGAAGGTGCGGTGGTGGTGGCCCCCGATCTGGCCCTTTCCGCCTTGCAGGCGGGGGAAAGCCCCCTGTCGGCCCGGGAGCGCGATGTGCTGGACGCCGCCCGTTCGGGCCGGACCGTCGCGGACCTCGCGGCCGAACTGCACCTTTCGGAAGGCACCGTGCGCAACCATCTCTCCTCGGCCATCCAGAAGCTCGGAGTGCGCACCCGCGCCGAGGCGGCCCGCGTGGCGGCGGAACAGGGTTGGCTCTGAAGGCCCGCGCGCCCTGGCACGCGGCACACAGGGTCTCAAGATCGCCGTCCGCCACCTTGATCGAGGTGAGGCGCTCACCCTCAGGCCGGCACCGGCTCGGATCGCAGGACGCGCGCCTTGCCCTGCACCGATGTCTCCAGATGGCAGGGCGAACCCCAGACGCAGGCGACACGGTCCAGCGTGCGCTGGCATTCGGTCAAGTCCAGATCGCGCCCGTCGTGGCGGTGCACCAGCACCAGTTCCCCGCCGCGTTCCTCCCCCACCTCGATCACCGGCCGACCCGCGTGCACCCGGCTCCGCACCAGGGCGTCGCGCACCTGCTCGAACTCCTTACTGGTGATGCGCCAGACCCGCTTACCGCCCTCCTCCGCCTGGGCGTACACAAACAGATCCAGCCGCTGGGCCACCTCCGGGGTCAGGTGGTTGCGCAGAAAGGCGACATCGTCTTCCACTTCCCGCGCCAACAGGCACTGGCGCAACCCCTCCACCTCGCCATGGCGCTCCAGCAGGTCTTCATAGACGGCCACCCCCAGCAGATACGGGTTCACATCTCCTGGTAGCGGCGAGCGCACCTGGGCGTTCAATCGCGCGAAGTCGGTGTACTCGTGGTCGGTCAGTTCCAGCGCCCGCAGCAGCCGCGTGTGCCAGAGCGTCGCCCATCCCTCGTTCGTTACATGTTGTGATCGCACTGCACCTCACCCGGCGTGGTTGTTGGCCTCTGGTGCCTGCATCGCATGGAGAAGCACCTGTAGCCCGCGCCGCAACCGTTCCTCGGTCCCGGGTACGCCACGTACGATGACGAGCTCCCCCCGAAGGACCGCTGGTGTTTGAAGGCGGCCCTTGGAGCCCTGCACGGCAGGATCTGGCGTCGCGGGTAGGGTCCTCTTAGGTGCGTCCTTCCTGGGCACGCCGTATCACCTTCCGCCGAAATACCTATGCCGTGGCGAGAAGAAAGCGACGAGGCTTGTCCGCAGCGGGATCTTGGCTCAAGCCAGGCGACCGGCCTCAGACAAGGCCCCCTTGGCCTTGCGCTCCCGGCCCACCGCGGGCCTTCGCGGCTGCGGGCCCTGGTGTGGCAGGATCTGCCGCAGGAAGCCTCCGTGTGCCCCGCAGAACGCGGCAAAGGGAATCGAAGGGATCGAGAGCGAACCAACCGAAGATGAGCCGCGTCCAGTTGCGGCTGATCGTGGTCGAGAGTTGGCTTGTGGGTCAGGTCTACGGTGAGGGAAAGGCCCCGCGATCGCGGAGGGTAACGAGGGAGATACGGCTCCTATGGCCGAGGGGCAATGTAGCGCCGGGCTCCAGCGTCGCCGCTGCATAGACGGCATTGCGCCGAGCGACGGCCTGAGACTGCTTGCCTGCTGGCAACGGACGCCAGGCTCCCTGCGCACCTATCGGTCGCAGATCATCGACTGCAGCATTGGCGTCGTCGATGGCGTTGGCGTAGTCCACCAGGTGCACAGCCTCGGCCTCCCGCTGGTGGGCAAGTTCCCGCCACGCTTCCGTGACGGGCTCATGGAGGGGCGCGGGGAGGGCCCCAGGCGGCGCGGCGTTCCGGTTGTCGGTGTTGCGGATGCGAAGCTCGGCTGCGCGTTCGTGGGTCCAGCGGGGGGCGGGCCAGTTGCGGGGATCGGTGCTGTCGGGGCGGGTCGGGGGGCGGCGGGCCTCGGATCGAGCACCATCGCGACGGGCCTTGTGGCCCAAGCCGTGGGGCATAGGTATAGAACCTCCCCGCCCTACACGCGCCTTCGCGGTGCTGGGACTTGGCTCGACGGTCCCGTGCCGGTTGTGTCCCCGGATCCAGCCGTATAGCTGGCGGGCCGTCCAGGGAGACTATAGCAAGCAGCGTGTCATTTGACAATACCACCTTGCGCATCACTGACGCATGGTCGCTTTCACGAGCGTATCCTCATAGTGAGCAACGTTGCCCGAGGCGGCGGGGGGGATCCTGAGTGCCGAACGAGGAAGTCGAGGAGTTCGGGGCCTACCTGCGCCGTATGCGACAGGCCGCCCATATGTCGCTACCCGACCTCGCGCGTCATTCGGGCGTGTCTGCGGCCCACCTCTCGCGCGTAGAAAGCGGGTGGAGGTCTGCCCCTGCGGCGCGCACTGTTCAGCGCCTAGCCATCGCCCTTGGGATACCCGTTGCGGAGATGCTCCGCAAGGCGGGGCATCTCCCAGCGGGTATCCCCGTATCCGAGAGTGATGCCCTCACGGATGTGCTGTTGCGCAGTTCAGGGGGATTGACGCGCGAGCAGACCCTGGAAATCATCGAGTACATGGAGATGCGCAAGCGCCAGTGGGCCCGGGAGCGCAAGGAGGCAGAGCGGACTGAAGGTCGTGGCGGGACGCCCAATCCTCCGCGGTAGCGGATCGCAGATCGGGCGGTGGCTGTGGGAACGGTACGGCCGCGCCCTGCCCAAAGTCATCCTGGAGTCCGCCGCTGACGACTTCGGCATCCGTGTCGAAACTCAACCGTTCCGCGCGGAGACGAGCGGGTTCCTCTGGTGCGCCGATGACGACCGATACGTCATCACCCTCAACGCCAACCACCCAGAACCCCGACGTCTATTCACGTTCGGACACGAACTTGGTCACTTCTTTCGGGATTACGGCGCTGGGCGAGCCGCGTTCAATCGTGTCGCAGCGACGTGCATGGAGCGCGAAAGCGACGCTTGCGCCGCGGAAATCCTCTTGCCCGTGGAGGATGCGCGCGAGTTGCAGGCAGCCATCGGTGACGACCTTGGTTCGCCTGCGGTGACATCCATCGCCCGGGCACGCTCCGCGAGCCCGAGTGCCATTCGCACCCGTCTTCGGGTGCTAGCCGAAACGGGCTGGATGGTCAGGCCCCGTGAGATCGTGGTCGAGCAGGCCCGTGGCGTGTTTCACGACAAGTCGTTGGGGGAGGAGTTCGGTGAGTTCACCGGCTGGATCACAGGGCACCACGCGAGCCGGCGCCGCTGGGCGGGTCGGCACTTTGCATGCATATCGCCCGACGGCGAAAGCGCTGTCGGGGATCCCGGGGGCAGGTGCTCGAAATGCCGCAGTGACTCGGACGCGTGCCACACATACGCGACCGTATACGTGGAGCAGCTTGGGGAAGCATTCGCCGCCCGCCTATCCTTGTCGCAAAGCTCACAAGGGCCGTGGCAGGCGTATGTGGCGCAACATTTGTGGCTTGGTGGCCACCAGACGGTCTTCCACCTGCAACGGCTCCCTCACGCCTACCCGCCGCGGTGGGATGTGGTCCCGACAGCTAGATCAGCGCCGGGGGCCGGGTCCATCCAGCCGCGGCACCACCGCGAGCGCGCAGAAGAGCAGTTGTTCCCCTCGAGCACTCCCCTTCTGCTACGTGCATCCGAGGCGAGCCCCGCTGTCTTGGCCACCATCTCGGCGTACTGCGACCTGCACGGTGGCCGGCGCGCGGCCGCGTATGTCCGCCGCGAGGCGGCAAGCACCGGCTGACATGTGGCCGAGAGAGTTACCCGACCCACCCCGGCTCAGCGACCATTACGTGCGCGAAACATTTCGCACCTTGTCCGACTACAGGGCGCACATCCCTGGGCAAGGTGCACCTACTCCATGAACTGTGCCACTACTTTCCATCCTCGCCACGGCTATCCCCGGCCCGTCGGTGCGCCTGCACTCCGCGAGATGGGGCGAGGACGTTGATTTCGTGACAGGCGGCGCGTCCCTCCCCCGCAGTTAGCCTCGGTAATCCATGACGACACTTTATCCGCCTCCCGTCGGTAGTGGACACAGCGCGACGCTTGGCGCCACTCTTCGTGATGTGCAATTCTTTCACGCAGGCAGGAAGACCTGCCCAGGGTCCCGAACGGTGTCGCAGCGTGTAGCGGGCACGGACTATTTGGAAAGCAAGGTGCCTCCAAGGACCAGCAGGCCAATCATGCGTCTGGAGAACACGCGTCGCAATAGCGCTGCAAGAAGGACATCTTTGCGGACGGAGACTGGATTAGGAAGTGCCGCAATGCGGAGCAGGAGACACATGGGCAACGGAGGTGTTTGCGGATGATCTCCTCGCCAATGGCCCACTCACGTAGCCCCTCGGGACGAACTGACCCGGTGGGGGCTCACCTGGCGGACGTTGCGAAAGCGGCGGCTCGCTTTGCCGAGCCCTTCGGTGCGGCTGAAGAGGCTACGGCGACGGGGATGCTTCACGATCTCGGCAAGTATGGGGAGATCTTCGCGAAGCGATTGCGCGGCGATGTCAACCGAGTCGACCACTCCTCGGCCGGTGCGTGGGCTGCCCTCCAGTATATGCAGAAAACCGGCATCGCGGCAGCCCTGTGTATTCAGGGACACCACGTCGGGTTGCAGATTGGCTCACCGGATGCGTTGCGTGCTCTGGATCCACGGAGGTTGCTCGAAGAACGCCCGCGAGGGTTCGCCATACCGGAAGAAAGCATCGAACTTCTACTCAGTCGCCTTCATGGCGATGGACTGCATTTCTCCCCGTTGAACGACTCACTCTACCGATGGCCAGCCAGCACTGTGGCAGATATGCTTGACGTTCGCATGCTTTTCTCCGCACTGGTAGATGCCGATTACCTGGAGACTGAAGCGCACTTCCAGGCACGGTCGGTATCGGAGAAAACGTACCGTCCCACAGGTCCAGCGTTGCAACCGGACCAAGCGACGGCTGTTCTCCTGGCGTTCTTGGCCGAACTATCCTCCAAGACAACTTCGGCCAGTGTCGTTGCCACGCTACGGGCGGACCTCTTGGACGCATGTCTCAAGGCATCCGAACAGGCAGTTGGGGTTTTTACGCTCTCTGCACCGACAGGGTCCGGTAAAACCCTTGCGATGCTGGCCTTTGCCTTGAAACACGCACTTCGGCACGGGTTACGCCGGGTCGTGGTGGTCATCCCTTATCTTAGCATCATCGAGCAGACCGTAACCGCCTATCGCAAGGCATTGGCGGGCCTCGGAGATGTAAGATTCCTGGGACAATACGTGCTGGAAAGCCACTCTCTCGCAGGAACGAGGCGGAGTGCAGGGACGGAAGAAGCAGACAGCATCTCACGCCATCAGGAGCGCTGGTTGGCAGAAAACTGGGACGCGCCGATTGTCGTAACCACAAGCGTGCAATTTCTCGAATCTCTCTTCGCCAACCGCCCAGCCCCCTGCCGCAAGCTGCATCGCCTGGCTGACAGCGTCATTCTGTTCGATGAAGCACAGACGCTCCCCGTACGCTTGGTGATACCCACCCTGGCCACGCTCGCACGCCTATCCGACCGATACAGGGCTAGTGTAATCTTCGCAACCGCCACCCAACCTGCTTTCGATCACCTGGATGAGGCGGTTTTCAGGCTGGGTGGATTGAGATGGCAGCCTCGGGAGATTGTGCCGCGGACCCTCGGAATCTTCGAGCGCGCTAGGCGGACGAAGGTGCAGTGGCCTGCAACCAACGAGTGCTTGCCATGGGAAGCCTTGGCGGACAAGCTGGGCGAACCGCCCCAGGTGCTCTGCATCGTAAATCTCAAGCGGCATGCCCTTCGCCTGTTAAACCTCCTGAGGGGAACCGAAGGCTTATGCCACCTCTCTACCAACATGTGTCCGCTTCACCGAGAACGTGTGCTCCAACAGGTCCGCGAAAGGCTTAATAATGGCCAGCCCTGCCGACTAGTCTCCACGCAGTGCGTGGAGGCGGGCGTGGATGTGGATTTTCCTGTCGTGTTCCGAGCGTGGGGTCCTCTGGATGCCATCGCGCAGGCTGCTGGCCGTTGCAACCGTGAAGGCAGGCTAGGGACAGGCCAAGTCCACGTGTTCTTGCCAGCAGGCACTGACGGTTTGTACCCCGACGGCACCTACGAACAGGCCGCCTCAGTGGCGAAGTCGCTTTTGCAGCAACGCGGCGCCGAAGGTATGGACATCCACGGGGAGACTATCTTCCGCCAGTACTACACGCAGTTGTATGAGGTTGCTGCACCAGAGAACCAGAGTGACAGCCTAATACAGGCCGCTTTAAGGCAAGATTTTGCCGAGATAGATCGACTCTATCGGGTGATTAGTACCGACGCGATCAACGTGCTCGTCCCCTATGACCTGATCACGTATCGATCTCTCAGCCAGGAAGCCAGGGAACAGGGGCTTACCGCCTCTTGGGCGGCCCGCGCCCGGCCTCATGCCATCAGCATCTTCCGACCACGGCCTGACAGCGGGATCCGGCAGTGGCTCCAGGCTATATCCCTTGGCCGCGGTGGAGGCGTCTCGCAGGAATGGTTCATTTACCTTGCGGATGGCCACTATGACTCGCTAGCTGGACTGAGTCCGCCGCAATCGATGGAATGTCTCATTGCGTAGGGGGGATAAGATGGAGCCCAAAGATCAGGTGCTGGAGGTGTGGGGGGATCTAGCCTGCTTCTCACGTCCCGAGTTGAAGGTGGAACGTTTCAGCTACCCAGTCATCACGCCGTCAGCCGCCCGCGGCATCTACGATGCTATCTTTTGCAAGCCCAGCGCCAACCCCGAGCAGGCCGAGTTTCGCTGGCAAATCACACAAGTCGAAATTCTATCCCCTCCCCGATATATCGCCTTGCGGCGCAATGAAGTTGAGGAGAAGATTTCTGTAAACAATGTGGGCCGCTGGATACGCAACGGAGAGCAACCGGTGCCCTTGTTCGCCGATGCCGATAGCCAGCGCACGCAGCGCCAGACCATGGCCCTGAAGAATGCCCGCTACCGGCTGCATGCCACAATCGTGCCCTGGCCAAGGTTCCGAGACCGCTTGCAGGGGCTGGAGGCTCAGTTCCGCCGCCGTGCGGCACGCGGGCAATGCTTTTACCAACCCTACATGGGACACCGAGAGTTCCCGGCCTTCTTCGAACTGGTGGAGGTGGGCGTGAAGGTGTCGTCGCCCATCGCGTGGAGCGCCGACCTGGGCGTGATGCTCTATGACGTCTTTGACCAATCCCACCCGGGCACGAGCCAGAGTCGGCCATTCATCACGCTTTTTCAGGCCGCGGTGAAGGATGGAGTGCTGACGGTCCCCGAGTACGCAAGCGAAGCGGTGCTGAAACCGGAGGGGGCGGCGGACTGATGCTGCACCTGTTGCATGACTATGCCTTGGAACAAGGCATCGCTTTGGAGCCTGGGTTCAAACCAACGGCCGTGCGGTGGGCGATTCTCTGCGGACATGACGGCAGATATTACGGCGTGGTGCGGTTGGGTGAGGGATCGGATAAGACGTCAACGGGCCGGATATTTCCCAAGTGTCCAGAACTGAGCCAGGGAGAGATGAAGGCCGGCGGCGTACTCAAGAGCCAATTCCTCGCGGACAGCGCAAGCACGGTGATACTCTTTGGCACGGACGTGAACCAAAAGACACGCCAGAAGCACGAGTACTTCGTGAAGCTACTTGAGCGGGCTGCCGAGACGATTCCGGAACTGGCAGGAGCGGCAGCATGCTTGCGCGATCGCAGCCAAGTGGAAACCATCCGGTGCGATCTCGCTGAACAGAAGGGCAAGGATACGGACCGGCTCACCTTTCAAATCGATGGTGTCTTTCCGCTTAACTCTGGCGCTTGGCACGACTGGTGGCGAACATTCCGCGCCAACTTGCCAAAGAAGAGCGGGGAGACCGGGAAGGCGCTGTCGGCATCCCAGCGAATGCGCTGCTTTGTGACCGGTGACCTGATCCGGCCAGCCGCGACGCACCCCAAGATCGAAGGGCTCGTGGATGTCGGCGGTGCAACAGCGGGTAGCCCCTTGATCGGGTTCAATAAACCATCATACTGCTCATACGGTCTGGAGCAATCGTCTAACGCCGCAGTCTCCGCTGAGACGGCGGCCGCGTATCGCGCCGCGCTGAACGGCCTCATTAAACACCACGGGCAACGGATTGCAGGCGCCAAGATAGTGCACTGGTTCCAGCAACGGATTGAGGAGGTGGATAACCCGCTTCCCTGGCTGATCGTCGGCAGGGCATCGCAAGAGGCCGACGCTCAGCACAAAGCAAGTGAACTGCTTCACGACATCCGCAGCGGCAAGCGTCCAGACCTGGCACGGAACCGCTACTATGCCCTGACAATCTCCGGTGCCTCAGGGCGCGTGATGGTCCGTGACTGGATGGAGGGCCAGTTCGAGGAGCTGGTGAAGCATGTCAACGCGTGGTTCGATGATCTAGCGATCGTCGCGCGCGACGGTTCGCTCGCAGACGCCCCGAGGTTCGCCGACGTGCTGCGCGCGACGGTGAGGACCCTGGACGACGCGGCGCCGCCCTTCGTTGCCAGCATGTGGCGAGCGGCCGTGGCGTGCGAACTGATCCCGCGGTCGGCGTTGGCGGCAGCAGTCAGGCGTTGGCAGGCCGACCTGCTCAAGCGTGGCGACCTGGATCCCAGGGCGGTTGGGCTGATGAAGGCATACCACCTGCGGATGGCCAGGGTAAAGGAGGAACCTGCAGTGGGAGAAGAGCTGACCCCGTACTTGAATGAGGGACACCCTGATGTGGCCTATCAGTGCGGTCGGCTGCTGGCAGTGCTGGCGGCCCTGCAGGGGGCGGCGCTGGGTGCTGTGGGCGCGGGGGTGGTGCAGCGGTACTATGCCGCAGCCAGCAGCACGCCGGCGCTGGTCCTTGGCCGTTTGACCAGAACTAGCCAGTTCCACCTCGGCAAGTTGGATCCCCGCCTGGCGCACTGGTATGAACAGCGGCT
The DNA here is from genome assembly GCA_021806565.1 of Bacillota bacterium. Classification (GTDB taxonomy): domain Bacteria; phylum Bacillota; class Sulfobacillia; order RBS10-35; family JAJYVN01; genus JAJZXK01. The sequence goes on from JAJZXK010000023.1 coordinate 34,146, forward strand.
GGCATCGATCTGGGCGCGCATCAACGGCAAGGTACCCGCAACGGTGACGTTGGAGCAGCAGAGCCTTTTTGCCCTTGGCTACTACCAACAGATGGTTAACTTGCGCATCAAGCGAACCGCTGACGACACGAAGGGGGACGAGAGTAATGGCTGACGCCATCGCAAACCGCTGCGAGTTCTTATTCCTATTCGACTGCGAGAACGGCAACCCCAACGGAGACCCGGACGCAGGTAATGCCCCCAGGGTTGATCCCGAGGACATGCACGGTCTGGTGTCAGATGTCGCCATCAAGCGCCGCATCCGCAACTACGTGCAAATGGCGCGTGAGAATCAGGCACCGAACGCCATCTTCGTTGAACACGCCACCACTCTCAACCGCCCGATCGCTATTGCCCACGAGCAGGCCAACGCCGGCTACGACGCGACAAAGAAACCAACCAAGGATCAGGTCGAACAGGCACGCCGCTGGATGTGTCAGAACTTCTATGACGTTCGCACCTTCGGCGCTGTCATGAGCACTGGACCCAATGCCGGTCAGGTCCGAGGACCAGTACAAATCGCCTTTGCCCGCTCAGTGGACGCGGTGCTCCCAGCGGATATCGCCATCACTCGCATGGCAGTAGCCGAGCCCAGCAAGATTCTCGCTTCCAGTGCTGACTACTCCAAGTGGGAGGCTGAGCAGCCGGAGGAGCAACTGCGCACCATGGGAAGAAAGACTCTGATCCCATACGGCCTATATGTGGGTAAGGGCTTTGTTAGTGCAAACCTGGCGGAGCACACGGGATTCGGTGACCAAGACTTGACATTGCTGTGGGAAGCCTTGCTTCGGATGTTTGAACATGACCGGTCTTCGAGCAAGGGCGTTATGTCGATGCGAGAGCCTGTCTTCCTCTTCAAGCACGTTGGCACGGACGGAGATTCGGCACAACGCGATCGTCAGGCGAGACTCGGCTGCGCGCCGGCTCACAAGCTGTTTGACCTCGTGGAGGTACGGCGGCACGCGGGGGTAGACGCACCGCGCCGGTTTGGCGATTACGACGTTGTGTTCCATCGGAGTCGGCTGCCTCGCGGAGTCGAGGTAGGCTTTGTTGCCGACAGCGCAGAAGGCATACACATCGGTTGGGACGACGCCCCTGCTGGAGTCACCGTTGACTGATGCCGTGTTTGAGGAGGAAGACCTCCTCCCTATCTCGGCCATTCAGCACCTTGCCTTCTGTCCGCGCCAGTGCGCCCTGATTCACCTGGATCAGATTTGGGAGGAGAACCGGCTCACTGCCGAGGGGCAATTGCTACACGAGCGTACCCACGAGCGGGGACGGGAACTGCGAGAGGACGTCCTGATTGTGCGTGCGCTCCGCCTGCGATCTCTGGAACTGGGGTTGATCGGACAGGCGGACGTGGTCGAGTTTCATCGCTGTCGCGGCGATGAACCGTCTGGAATTACGCTACCCGGGCGCCAAGGACGGTGGCGACCGTTCCCGGTCGAATATAAGCGCGGGCAACCGAAGACGGATCTCATCGATGAGGTGCAGCTTTGCTGCCAAGCGCTCTGCCTGGAGGAGATGCTGGGAGCTGCCGTGGCCGACGGCCAGATCTTTTACGGGGTCGGACGTCGGCGGTCCGACGTAGTCTTCACGGCAACGCTCAGGGATCGAACGAAGGAATTGGCTGGTGCGCTACACCATCTGATTGATGCCCGGACTATCCCCGCACCTTCGTTCAGCCCTAAGTGCAAGAGTTGTTCGCTTGCAGACCGATGCCTCCCACAAATAGTAGGTGGGAGAAAGAGTGCGACGGCGTATCTCGTGGCGGCCTTCGAACGTGAGCATACGGAAGAAGGTGATACATAGGTGAAGCGTCTGCTCAACACTTTGTACGTCACCACGCAGGGAGCCTATTTGGCCCGAGACGGTGAGACAGTGGCGGTCCGTTTCGAAGGTGGTACGCTTGTTCAGGTTCCGATCCATACACTTTCGGGCATTGTCTGCTTCGGCCATGTAGGTTGCAGCCCGGCGCTGATGGGTTTGTGTGGAGAGCGCCAAGTGGCGCTCTCCTTCCTTACCTTCCACGGCAAGTTTCTTGCGCGCGTTACAGGTCCTGTGTCGGGCAACGTGCTGCTCCGTCGGGAACAATATCGCCAGGCAGACGACCCCAGCGCATCTGCCGGATTGGCCTGGAGTGTAGTCGGCGCTAAGATCGCCAATAGTCGTGTGGTTCTTCTGCGAGCGGTACGTGATCGCCCAGAAAACCCGGTTAATCACGTCCTACGCGAGGCGGCCGCACAGCTAATGGAAATCCTCCAGGCTCTCCGCGCCGATATGGCCCTTGGGACGATCCGCGGTCACGAGGGTGAAGCAGCCCGGGTTTACTTCAATGTCTTTCCTCATTTGATAGTGGCGGACAAGGAAGCGTTCCGGTTTGCTGGGCGAAACCGTCGTCCACCCCTCGACAACGTGAATGCCCTCCTTTCATTCGTCTATACGCTTCTCGCGCACGATATTGCGGCATCGCTAGAGGCGGTGGGGCTGGACCCGGCAGTTGGGTTCCTTCACCGAGATCGCCCAGGCCGACCGGGATTGGCACTGGATATGATGGAAGAATTGCGCCCCTATTTGGCTGATCGACTGGTCCTCTCCCTGATCAACCGTCAACAAGTGACTAGTAAGGATTTTGTTCTCACGGAAAGCGGCGCAGTGCACATGGATGAGAAGGTGCGGAAGGCGGTTTTGGTGGCTTACCAGAAGCGTAAGGAGGATGAGCTTCAGCATCCATTCCTCGGGGAGAAGATTGCTGTCGGTTTGTTGCCCCATGTACAGGCGATGCTCCTGGCACGGCATTTGAGGGCCGACATGGATGCGTATCCAGCTTTTGTGTGGAGGTGAGCATGCTTGATGGTGCTGGTCACATACGACGTTCGGACGGACACGCCTGGAGGCGCCAAGCGCTTGCGCCGCATAGCCAAGATCTGCGAGAACTACGGCCAACGAGTCCAGAACTCGGTCTTCGAGTGTTTACTAGACCCGGCCCAGTGGGTGGCCTTGCGGGCGCGCCTGATCGCAACGATGGAGCAGGGCGAAGACAGTCTGCGTTTCTATTTTCTAGGAAAGCAGTGGATCAGAAGGCTGGAACACGTCGGAGCTAAGCCGACGTACAACCCGGAGGGTCCCCTTGTGGTCTAGAAGTCTGATACAAGAACGCCTGTAGCCGCGAATAGACGCCAGATCTATGCCCACTAGCGACAAGCGTGGGCCGCAGCTAGCATCTGCATCGCTCGCCACGCCCTCTTGCAGCAGCCCCCTAGGCACCTGCGAACCTCAAGCACGCATGCGATCGTCAAGGGGTTCGCGAAATCCGCCATTGCGCGCACCGAGTGGATCGCGTGGACATCCGGAGTCGCAGATCACGTCGAGATGCACGACCAAGCGGTAGGTTCCCGAATCCAGGCCTTTGGATGCGCGTCAGATATAGGCTATGCGCGTCCGCAGTCGCCCCCCGCACGGGGGCGTGGATTGAAACCCCTCGTAGTGACAGAAGCCGTCCGCCCAACAGAAGTCGCCCCCCGCACGGGGGCGTGGATTGAAACCACCCGATGGCTGGACTGGCTGGGATCCCTCTGAGTCGCCCCCCGCACGGGGGCGTGGATTGAAACTACGGGGCGCCCCTGACGAGGAGACCCGGGCCCGGTCGCCCCCCGCACGGGGGCGTGGATTGAAACAACGGCACGCTGTCGCTGCGCTCGGTGCTCATGGTCGCCCCCCGCACGGGGGCGTGGATTGAAACCTGGATCCAATCCATCATCTCGCGCTGCCAGGCGGGTCGCCCCCCGCACGGGGGCGTGGATTGAAACAGTAGCTGCTTGAAACTCGTCGGCTTGGCCTTGGTGTCGCCCCCCGCACGGGGGCGTGGATTGAAACCCCCGCGTTGAGCCCTCGCGTCCGCCGCCGCGCCGTCGCCCCCCGCACGGGGGCGTGGATTGAAACGCGCACACGGGATAGGAGGGGCTTGCAGATGGCACGTCGCCCCCCGCACGGGGGCGTGGATTGAAACACCGGTACCGCCGCCCAGGCCGCGGCGGCATCGGCGTCGCCCCCCGCACGGGGGCGTGGATTGAAACCTCGGCCCTTTCCTGGGCGGCCGGGCACCTGGCGGTCGCCCCCCGCACGGGGGCGTGGATTGAAACCTCGGAGCCTCCCCGTCCGGTCGCGCGGAGGTTGGTCGCCCCCCGCACGGGGGCGTGGATTGAAACGCTGGAGGGTGATTCCTGATGGCACTACAATTCACGTCGCCCCCCGCACGGGGGCGTGGATTGAAACCTCTTGTGTCCCAACCGTGCAGCATGCCATCACCGAGTCGCCCCCCGCACGGGGGCGTGGATTGAAACGAGAGTTTCCGAGCGCTCAACCTGACCCCGGAGGTCGCCCCCCGCACGGGGGCGTGGATTGAAACCTTCGTACTCAGCGCCGCACTCGGTGCAGGTGAACGTCGCCCCCCGCACGGGGGCGTGGATTGAAACGGCGATCGCCGCCGGGGCCGTTCTCGGGTGGCTCGGTCGCCCCCCGCACGGGGGCGTGGATTGAAACTCCATCTGCTCAGGCAACCCGCTCACCTCCTTGGTCGCCCCCCGCACGGGGGCGTGGATTGAAACATACGTGACTCCAAAAACTGGTTCCACCATTTTGGTCGCCCCCCGCACGGGGGCGTGGATTGAAACGCGCTAGGATGCGCCAGGATGCATCCGGGCGCATCGTCGCCCCCCGCACGGGGGCGTGGATTGAAACCCCCTTCACCGGCACCGGCTCCCAGGTCTGCCGGAGTCGCCCCCCGCACGGGGGCGTGGATTGAAACGTCGCGCCGCCGCGTTGGAAGCCGTCGCTGCTGACGTCGCCCCCCGCACGGGGGCGTGGATTGAAACGTCCAGGGCGTCCGCCGCGGCGCGGTCCGCGGACTCGTCGCCCCCCGCACGGGGGCGTGGATTGAAACCGCCA